>CAYOZX010000147.1:0-9372 GCA_964408515.1 uncultured Acidobacteriaceae bacterium
GTTTAACGGCGCCGCGCTCTGGCTTCAGATTGGGGTGCGCGCCGGCGGAACGGCGGTGCACGAGGAATCGCGCCTAACGGTCGTGACGATGCGATCGGACGCCTACATCGAAGAGCTGTTCGTCAACAAGACCGGCCAGCACGTCCACGCCGGCGAGCCGCTGTTTCGGGCCTACAGCCCGGACATCGTCCGCGCGCAGATCGACCTTTCAATCGTGTCGCGCGCCAGCCCAATCAGCAGGTACACTGGCTCGGGCGAAACTGGTAGGGTGAGGAGCCGCGCTGCTCCAGAGCCTGATTTAATTCTTCGATAAGCGCCATCAATTTTTCCGGGTCCTGCTCGTCGCGCACCGCCTGGGCCAGAATTCTCCAGTCCTGAGACACCATAATTGGTCTCCTTCAGATGCTTGCTACGAAAGGCTGCAGTTAGCCTGCCAAATTTGAAAATGGAGCATTTTGTTCGAGTTATGGGACTCAGGTAAATCAGGGATGGCGAATAATCGCCTGCTCCGGGCAAATCGTACACGCCCGATCATCAGCCCGATCATCAGGACGATCAGTGGTGACGCCGTCGATTCCGACATGCCGCCCACGAGGCACGGCCTCTGTCCGCCAACGCAAACGCCGCTTGCGAGATTTCCACAGCGAGGAGGCGTAAGCCAGGCCGGCGCATGAATCGTCTTCCTCTAAAATAATTAGAAATTGCACATCTGCCTTCTACCTTCGCAAAAATCCCAAGTCTTGTGCGCGAGTAAGCCCACTCGTAACCTGCTATGGGTACAAATGAGGGTAAACTAAATTGAGAGTGCGCAAGCCTCGCCGGTAGCCCATTTGAGCCTGAACGACGAAAGAAATCCGAACATGACGCAAACCGCTCCTGTGCGCGATGAAAATTACGTCCTGACCCTGGAGGAGCTTGGCAATCTGGCGGCCGAGGGTGGCAAGCCGGCGGAAACTCTGATGAATGTGGTGGCGCTGATTGCCAGGCGGTTTCAGACCAACGTCTGTTCCGCCTACCTGCTCGAGCCAGACCGGGCCAACCTGGTGCTGGCCGCCACCGTGGGCTTGCGATCGGAATGCATAGGGACGCTGCGCATGGGGTTGCATGAAGGGCTGGCCGGCCTGGTGGCCGAGCAAGTGCGTCCGGTGGCCGAGGAGCATGCGCAAAGGCATCCGCGTTTCAAATACTTCCGCGAAGCCGGCGAGGACGATTACCAGTCGTTTCTGGGAGTGCCGCTGATCGACCGCGGAGTTCTGCAGGGCGTTCTGGTGGTGCAGACCATCGTTCCCCGCGCGTTTCGCGAAGACGAAGTGAGGATGTTAACCGAAGCCGCCTCCCAGGTGGCGCCCATCGTCAGCGAGGCGCGAACCCTGGACAAGTTCATTGCGCCGGCGCAGGAGCGATTGTGGGCTCTGGCGCGCAACCTGTGGTGGTCTTGGGACCATGACACCAGCGGCCTGTTCCGCGACATCGATCCCGTGCGCTGGCGGCAGCTCAATCACAATCCGGTCTCGCTGCTCTCGGAGATACCGCTGGCGGAGATGGAACGGCGGGCGCGGGAACTGGTGCTGCACGGCCGCATCAACTACGCCTACCGGCGGCAGCGGGAATACCTGAGCGCAGATCGTACCTGGGGAGCGCTTCATGCGGGCGTGCTGCGGCCGCGTCCGGTGGCGTATTTTTCCGCCGAGTTCGGGCTGCACGTCTCCATTCCCGAGTACTCGGGAGGACTGGGAGTGCTGGCCGGCGATCACATTAAGAGCGCTTCCGACCTGGGAATCCCGCTGATCGGCATCGGACTTTTCTATGGCCAGGGCTATTTCCGGCAGCGCCTGGATCGCACCGGATGGCAGCAAGAGGAATACATTCAGACCGACGTCAGTCAGCTGCCCATGGCGGCGGCCATCGGCAAGAACGGCGAGCCGATCACGGTACAGATCGAAACCCGCGGATCAACCATCCGGGCAAAGGTCTGGCGCATGCAGGTCGGCCGCTGCGACTTGTTGCTCCTGGATTCCAATATCGAAGGTAACCATCCCGAAGACCGCGAGCTGACCTCCCGCCTTTATGGTGGCGACTCGCGCATTCGCATCCGGCAAGAGCTGTTGCTGGGTGTGGGAGGCTTCCGCGCCCTCAAGTCCATTGGCACCACTCCGGGCGTGCTGCACCTCAACGAGGGGCACAGCGGATTCGCGGTGCTGGAGGCCATCCGCGACCGCATGCAGGACGAGGGCCTGAGTTTTGACCAGGCGGTGCAGCGGGTCTCGCGACAGGTCGTCTTCACCACGCACACGCCGGTGCCGGCGGGCCACGACCGGTTCTATGCCGAACTGATGGAGGAACACCTCGGGCCCCTGCGGGAAGCGATGGGCATTTCGCATGACCGGCTGATGGAACTGGGGCGGGAGAATCCCGCGAACCGGAGCGAGGACTTCTGCATGACCGTGCTCGGGCTCAGGCTCGCCCGCCGGGCCAATGCGGTCTCCGCTCTCCATGGGGAAGTGTCGCGGGCCATGTGGACGGGCCTCTATCCGGGCAAACCGGAAGATGAAGTACCCATCGGACATATCACGAACGGCGTGCACGTGCCTTCGTGGCTGGCTCCGCAGATGTTCCGGCTTTACGACCGGCATCTGGGACCGGGCTGGCAGGAGCGCAGCGCCGATCCCAGCATCTGGGAAGGCATCGAGAACGTGGACGACGGCGAATTGTGGGAAACGCACCTGCACCTGAAGTCCCGCCTGCTGGATTTTGTGCGGCACAGGTCGGTGGAACAGGCGGAACGGCGGGGCGAGTCCCCGGAAATGCTGCAGAGGCTGGCGCGGGTGCTCAGCCCGGACGCGCTGACCATCGGCTTCGCGCGCCGCTTCGCCACCTACAAGCGGGCGGACCTGATCCTCTCCGACATCGAGAAGCTGACCACCATGGTGAACGATGCCAAGCGGCCGGTGCAGTTCATCTTCGCCGGCAAGGCACATCCCCGCGACGAACCCGGCAAGCGCGTGCTGCAACAGGTGGCCAAGATGATGCGGCACCTGCAGTTCGCGGACAAGTTCGTGTTCGTGGAGGATTACGACATCAACGTGGGCCGGCACTTTGTCCAGGGGGTCGACGTCTGGCTGAACAATCCGCGCCGGCCGCTGGAGGCCTCGGGTACCAGCGGACAAAAAGTTGTATTGAACGGGGGGCTGAATCTCTCCGTCCTGGACGGCTGGTGGGCGGAGGCCTATGACGGCCTGAACGGCTTTGCCATCGGAACCGGCCGGACACACTCCAACATGAGCGTGCACGATTCGCGCGATGGCGAAGACCTGTATCGGGTGCTGCGGGAAGAAGTGATCCCGCTCTATTACGAACGCGACCGCGACGGTCTTCCCCGCGGCTGGATCAGGCGCATGAAGCGCACCATTCGCACTCTGGGCTGGCGCTTCAACGCCAACCGCATGGTCATGGACTACACCTGGAAGTGTTATGTGCCGGCCTCGGGAGGAATGTCCAGCGATCTGAGCAAGAAGCTGTAATCAGAGCCAACCCTGGGCCACGTCAGTCGGCGGCAGCAAAAGTTTCCTGCGATGATTTGCGTTCGGAGCGCGGCAGAGTGGCCACCACCTGTGTGCCCCGAGAGTCGGAAGTCATCTCCAACGTCCCGCCGAGCTCGTGAACGCGCTCGCGCATGCTGGCCAGCCCCACGCCCCCATGGGGCCGGCTGTGCTGGAAGCGGCTGAGCACCCGCGCAGGAATGCCCTTCCCGTAATCGCGCACCCGCAGCACCTCCTGGGAGGGGGTGAGGCGTACCGAAACTTCCGACTTAGGACTTATGGAGTGGCGGGGCAAGGTGGTTAAGCTTTCCTGCAGCACTCGGAAAAGAGCAATTTCCAGGGGACTGGCCAGACGGCCGGTGTTTTCCGGCAGGTCGAGCGTGGTTTCGATGCCGCTGCGCTTGGCAAAGCCCTCTACATACCAGCGGGCGGCGGAGGCAAAACCGGTCTCGTCCAGCAGAGGCGGATGCAGCAGGTGGGAAATGGTGCGGGTCTCGTTCATGGCCTCGTCCAACAGTTTTATCGACTCAGCGACGAGAGGATTCGGGGGCTGGGAGTTGCCCAACAGGGTCAGGTTCATCTTCACGCCGACCAGGTACTGGCCGAGGCTGTCATGCAACTCACGCGAAAACTTGCGCCGCTCCTGATCCTGCAACTCCAACAGACGCACGCTCAATCTGCGCAGGGCCTCCTCCGCGTGCTCGCGCGCGCTCAGCTCGGTATTGAGCAGGCGGTAGTGAATCAGGAACAGCGCCAGGGCCACGAAAAAGTCGGCAACCAGGATGTAGACCGTGATGCGGAACATGCGGTCAGATTCCCTTTGCCGGTCGCCCAGCAGCTGTTGCTCCTGGTTCAGCATCTTCTGCAGGAGAGCGTCGGCCTCATCTGAGGCCTCGATAATCTGCTGGCGAAGGCGGGCCTGCGTCTCGGGTTCGCGCGCCCCGCTCTGTTTCAGCTCCACCGAGGTCTGGAGCAGCCCGAGACGCCGTTCCGTGATCTGCTCCACTTCGTCCCACTCTTTCCGCCGCTCGGGGTTGTTGGTGACAAGGCCACGGGTGCGGTGCAGGACCGAGCGCAGCTGGCTCACCGCGGATTGATACTCCCGCAGGAAGTCCTCACCGCCGGAATCCACGTACTGGGTGCGGGCCCGGCCGGCGCGCGCGCTCAGATTGCTCACATCCTTGAAGCCGGACTGCACATCGCGGGTGTGGTCGACCCAGGCTTCGGCCCGCAACAGGCCTGCCACGGTCATGTAGGCGGCCCCTCCGCTCACAAACAGAAGGGCCACGGCCGAGGCAAATGCCAGATGGATCCGGGTTCGTCGTGAAACTGGCTTTTTCACTGGGCCCGATCGTAACTCTTTCGGCCTGGAGGTCCTCCAGGCTCACACTGGGGTAGATTCAGGACGCAGGCGGACGCATCCCGATTCTATATCAGCCCGCTCTCCAGCTAAGCTGCTCAGAGCCGGGAAGGCGAGAGCTCAAGCTGGAACCCTGGCGCTGAATGGCGCTTTCAAGGACAGCAAGACCGGCGCTGTGGCGGAAGCGAGTGGGAGTCGAACCCACCGTCGCCGTCGTGAGACGACGACCGCTGGTTTTGAAGACCATGAGGTTCACCGGAACCCATGCGCTTCCCCGCATTAATTCCGTATAATCTACATCTTTCACTCTCGGTTGACACTCCGCGGAAATCTATGGCTGAGCACGTTCTGGGGATCGATGTCGGCACCGGCGGCACGCGCGCGCTGATTGTGGACCGGAATGGCCGTATCGCCGGCTCGGCCACGGCCGAGCATCAAGCCTTCGCTTCGCCTCAGATCGGCTGGGCGGAGCAGCATCCCGCCGACTGGTGGCGCGCCTGCGGCGAGGCGGTGCATAGGGCCCTGGCGAGCGCCGGTTTGGGAGGTGATCAGATCGCCTGCGCGGGCTTTTCCGGACAGATGCATGGGGCGGTCATGCTGGACGAGGCGAACGCCGTGGTTCGTCCCGCGCTGATCTGGTGCGACGTGCGCACGGCACCGCAGTGCCAGGAGCTGACCGGGAAGATTGGCGCCGAACGGCTCATTCAACTTACCTGCAATCCAGCGCTGCCGAACTTCACCCTGACCAAGTTTCTCTGGGTTCGCCGCCACGAGCCGGGGAACTGGAGGCGCGTCCGGTCAGTGATGCTGCCCAAGGATTACGTGCGCTTCCGCCTGACGGGCGCGAAGGCCATCGACGTGGCCGACGCCTCGGGCACTCTTCTGCTGGACGTGGCGAAGCGCCGCTGGTCTGCGGAGGTGATGAAGGTGGCAGACATTGACGAAGCCGTGCTCCCGCGCCTGTTTGAATCCACCGAAGTGTGCGGAACGATCTCGGGGGAAGGCGCCGCTGCGACCGGATTGCGAGCCGGCACGCCGGTCGTCGCCGGAGCGGGAGACCAGGCGGCGGGAGCCGTGGGCATGGGCATCGTGGCGCCGGGCGCGGTGAGCGCCACGATCGGGACTTCGGGGGTCGTGTTTGCGGCTACCGACCGTCCCGCGCTAGACCCGAAAGGACGGCTGCACACGTTCTGTCATGCCGTCCCGGGGCGCTGGCACGTCATGGGGGTCACGCAGGCGGCGGGACTCTCCTTGCGATGGTTCCGCGACCAGATCGGCGTGAACTCCAGGGAGCGGGCGAACGGTCGCGATCCCTACGACCTTCTTACCGGTGAGGCGGCCGCGGTCCCCCCGGGCTGTGATGGACTGCTGTGGGCGCCGTACCTGATGGGAGAGCGCACGCCTTACCTGGATCCCGGCGCGCGGGCAGCCTGGATTGGTCTTACGGCTTCCCATACCCGTGGCCATCTGGTGCGCGCAATTCTGGAAGGCGTTGCCTTCAGCCTCAGGGATTCGTTCTCGCTGTTTGCCGAGATGGGAGTTCCAGTGCGCCGCATCCGCCTGGGGGGCGGAGGAGCACGTTCGCCGCTCTGGCGGCAGATCCAGGCGGATGTGTACGGGCACGAGGTCGAGATCCTGGAGGCAGATGAAGGCGCAGCGTATGGGGCGGCGATTCTGGCCGGTGTAGGCGCTGAGCTCTGGAGTTCGGTGGACGAGGCTTGCAACCAGGTGGTGAGAGTCGCGGGGAACGTGGCTCCGCAGCGAGCCGTGGCAGAAGAGATGAAGGACCGCTATGCCGCCTACCGGCGCATGTATGCCGCCATCACGTCGGTGATGAAGGCTGGGTAGAGGTAGCGGGGAGACCCGCCGGCGGGCATAGAATAAATACTCAGTAGCCCACAGCTCCGCCGCTTTCCGTTTGTACATTTCGACGTTTTTGCTTCGCGCGCATTCGAAGGCAATCCTCTGGCGGTGTACCCCGACGGGAGGGGTCTCAGCGAACAGGAAATGCAATCGGTGGCGCGCGAAATGAATCTGTCAGAGACCACCTTCATCCTGCCGCGCGACCCTGCGCTCGAGAAGGAGCAGGGGGTGCGGGTGCGCATTTTCACGGTGCGGGAAGAACTGCCGTTCGCCGGACATCCAACGCTGGGGACGGCACACTGGCTGCGGGAAGAAAGCGGGGCGAGCGAGGTGTCGCTGCAGTTGAACGCCGGCAAGGTTCCTGTGCGCTTCGAGCAGGCGGCCGGGCAGCCGCCCTTCGGCGAGATGACGCTGGTCGCGCCGACCTTCGGGATGGTTCACGACCGCGAAACGGTGCTGCGGGCCACCAGCTTGCGGGACGGAGACATCGATCCTTCCCTGCCGATTCAAACCGTGTCGGCGGGACTCCCCTTCACCATCGTGCCCTTGCGCGGACTGGAAGTCATGCGACGCCTGCAGGTCGATTTACGGGGATCGACAGAATACCTGCAGCGGACCGAGAGCGGGCAGTTCTTTTATTTCGTCTGCCGCGAAACCGTGGATCCGGCGGCCCACCTGCACGCTCGAATGCTGTTTTACGGTGGAGAGGATCCCGCGACCGGCTCCGCCGCGGGATGCACCGCTGCCTGGATGCTGGCGCACGGGGTGACTCAGCCCGAGGAGCGCGCCCTGATCGAGCAGGGCATCGAGATGCAGCGGCCCAGCCAAATCTTTGTACGGGCATCGCACTCGGATAACAAAGTGGTTAATGTGCGCGTAGGCGGCCATGCGGTGCAGGTGCTGCGGGGAGAAATTTCCCTCTGATGCGAGCTTCACTCTGGCCGCGAGAAAATGCGACCGCGCACAGAAACAGAAATTTTTCAATGGAACAAGTTCGCCATTAGCATCGACGGCACTTTACATCCGGCGGCGTCGCCCGTTAGCATTTGTCTCGCTCACCATAACCCATCGCTAAACGAAGTTTGAGGTTGGCTGCGGCGTCCGCAGAATGCGGTGTGCCGGTTTTTTCAGAAAGTCGGGAATGAAGCCGAAACGAACGATTCTTTGCGTTGACGATAACGAGCAATCCTTGTCAGTGCGCAAGATCATGCTGGAAACCCGGGGGTACCGCGTGATCGGCTGCACCAGCGCCGAGCAGGCGCTGGAGCGGTTCCGGAAGGGCGGCGTGGACCTGGTTCTCACCGATCTGGTCATGCCGGGCGTGGATGGAGGCAAGCTGATCGAAGAGATCAAAACTATGTCCCCTCACACGCCCACCATTCTCCTCTCAGGCAAAGTGCGCATCTACGATCGCGATACCCGGGCTGACATCTTCCTTCCCAAGGGAATGTATTCTCCGGTTGAACTGCTGGAGCGCATTCGCTTGCTGCTGGTGCGCAAGCGCGGTCCCAGGCGCGTCTTGCCGGAGACGCAAACCGCGGACCGCAGTGGTGCGGCCTGAATTGCGCCTCGCGCCCTGGCTGCGCGCCCTTCGCGACCGAACTCCCCGTCCGCAGGATGACGAGTTAGGCCAGAGAGATCGCCTGCCCGCAACCGCCCCCGGCGATGCGGTCGACCGCCGCACGGTGTTAGCGGCCCTGGGCTCAGCCGGTTTAGGATGGTGGCCGATGCAGCTCACGCCCGCCCACAGCACACAGTCAGAACCCGTCCTTCTGGACAGCGTCCTTCCTGAGCTCAACCCGCGCTCGCGCGACTTGCTGGAGCGGCGTTGGCGCAGTCCCGGCTTCAGCGGTCAGATTCCGCCTCCTGATGTCAAGGCCCTGGTGGAGAGCGAAGGCAAGCCCCTCTCCATCCTGATGGTTGATCTGCTTCCCCTGGCCCGAACCTATTCGCGTCCGCCCATTTCCAACTACCGGGTGGGCACGGTGGCGCGCGGTCTGAGCGGCGCGCTCTATCTGGGCGCCAACCTTGAGATTCCGGGGCACTCCCTGGGCTTCTCAGTGCACGGCGAGCAATCGGCGATCTCGAATGCCTACATGCACGCCGACAGTGGAGTTGCCGCGATCGCCGTGACCGCGGCGCCCTGCGGCCACTGCCGGCAATTCATGAATGAGCTCTCGCCTGGCGCTGACATCGAGATCCTGATCCAGGGTAAGCCGGCGATGACCCTCTCGTCGCTCCTGCCCATGGCCTTCGGCCCCAAAGACCTGAAGGTTAAAGATGGAGCATTCCCGGTGAAAGAGAGCGTTCTAACCCTCACCAGGGAGCCGTCGGATGATCTGACCGCGGCGGCGCTGGAAGCGGCGCGGAAGTCCTATGCGCCCTACAGCAAATCGCACTCGGGGGTAGCGATTGCCACCGCGGCAGGCCGGACTTTTCGGGGCTCCTATATCGAGAATGCCGCTTTCAATCCCAGTCTCTCGCCACTGCAGACGGCGCTGGTAGCCCTGATCGCCGCGGGAGACAACTTTGAATCGATTGCCCGCATGGTGCTGGTCGAGACTGGCGCCGCGGCCATCAGCCAGAAGAGCGTGACCGAAGCCGCTCTGC
>CAYOZX010000148.1:0-3930 GCA_964408515.1 uncultured Acidobacteriaceae bacterium
GAGCCCACGGGGACCTGAGAGAAAGAAAATTCTCCCCGGCTGTCGGTGTGTTGAGTCGCTGAGTAGGCGCCACTGGTCAGCGTAATTCTGGCCGTGGTGATTGCCGCCCGGGAAGAATCGTTCACCACCCCGTAGACCTGAGCGGGCGCTTGCTCCTGAGCATGCAGCAGCGGCAAGCCCTGCGGGCAGACGCCGGCGATCAGCGCGAGAGTGAGGCGAATCGCGCGTCTACCAAGCCTCGAGAGCGGGTACCCAGGCAGGATCTCTGTCTCCCCGGCCGGAGCCAAGCAAGGCTGTACAACTGTAACCCGCTGGACCCGGATGCTGAAAGCCTCTTACCTTTCGTATGTTCCCAGTTCCTTCAGCCACCGTTCAACGATGGCGGACCAGCTGTATTCGACCTCCACCAGGGCCCTTCCGGCTGTTCCCAGCCGCTGCCGCAAGCCGGGATCGTCGGCCAGGCGGACCACGGCGCCAGCCAGCCGTGCGGCGTCTTCGGGTTCGGTCACCAGCCCGCATTGCTGCGACTGCAGCAGCTCCGCCGCTTCTCCCATCCCGGCATAGATTACCGGAACTTCACAGCTCAGGGAGGGGAAGACCTTGGAAAGACGCATGGCCTTGGCGACCTCCATCTTCCGCAGAGTGGCAATGGAGGCGTACCCGATGGAGTAAAGGTCAGCCATCTCTTCATAGGGGGACTCGCCGAACACGACGTTCGTCAGCTTGAGCTCCGCCGCCTTCTGCCGGATGCGCCCGCGTTCCGGGCCGTCGCCGACCATCAGAAAAGCGATGTCTTCCCTTTGCCGCAGCAGGTTCGCGGCTTCGATGATGACATCGAGGCCGTGATAAAAGGCGTGAGTCCCGACATAGAGAAACACTTTCTTGCCGCGCAAGTTCCATCGCTCCAGCAGAGCGGAACTGGGAGGCTTGGGCCGGAGAAAGTCGGTGTCGGCGCCATTGGGCAGAAATGTGATCTGCTGGCGCGGCAGGCCGCGGCTATGAAAGTGGTCAATGAATCTATGGGTTACGGTGGAAACCTTCCACGATTGCTTGAGAAACAGATTCTCCGCCCCCAATGCCACCCGGAGCAGCAGCGGGTTGCGCATGAAGCCCATTTGCTTGGCCACATCGACCTGGAGATCGGGAATGTTGTAGATGTAGGGGACTCCGCGCAACCAGCGCATCAGAACCCCAATCACCCCCAGCGACAGGGGCTGAGACTCGACAAACAACACTTGCGGTTTGCGTCCGAACAGGGCGGAGAAGAAGGCAGTTCCTGTAAAGCTCAGGTAGTTGGCCAGGCGGACCAGCGCCGACCTGCCGGTGGCGGCATACACCCAGGTGCGGCGCACGGGCACGTCATCGATGGTTTCCTGCATGCGCCACTTGCCGGCATAACCAGGAAAGATCTTGCCGGCTGGGTAGTTCGGCATGGCGGTGAGGACTTCGACGTCAATGCCCAGCCGCCGCAGGTTGCGGGCAAGCGCCCGCAGGCGGATTTGGGGGGCGCCGATCTCCGGCGAATAGTACTGGGTCAGGATTAACCAGCGAGGCTGCGGCCTGTCCATGCGAAGGTTCTGAATGTCCTGGTTCTGAATGGCTTGGTATTGTGCAAACGAGCGATTCCCAAAGGTTACCCTGCGGGGATCGGTTCCAAAGTGCTTGCAGACCGGCGAAACGCAGCCAGCAGCGATCGAACCCAACCGCCACTGGGATCAAAGTGTGCCGACTTGCGGGGCGGAACAACCGGCGCCCAATAGCTTATCATGAGTTGCATCCGCTTAATTTTTCTAGCAGTTACGGCGGTTTTTTGACTATTAGAGGTGCAGGACGCAAAATAATAAAATTAACGGATTCCGGGCCGTGATTTTCCGGCCGCTACGCTGAATTTTTCCGCTTTGAGCGGCAAGTCATGAAAATTGTCGTCTGGGGTTTGGGATATGTCGGGACGGTGTCGGCTGCCTGCATGGCTCAGCTGGGCCACGATGTGACGGGGGTGGAGCCGCACGCGGCCAAGGTGGACGCCATCAATGCCGGACGCAGCCCCATCCGGGAGCCGGGATTGGACCAGTTGGTCCACCAGGGGGTCGCCAGCGGCCGCCTGCGGGCCACGCAGGACGGCGTTCCCGCCTTGCTGGCGGCAGATATTTCCCTGATCTGCGTGGGCACGCCTTCGGCGGCGGATGGCGGCCAGAACCTGATCTACCTGCAAAACGTCGCCGCCGAGATCGGGCGCGGCCTGAAGCAGGCCGGTCACTATCACGTGGTGGTGGTGCGCAGCACGCTGTTTCCGGGAACCACGCGCAATCTCCTGAGGCAGCTTCTCGAGGAGCATTCGGGACGGCGCGCCGGGACCGGCTTCGGCCTTGCCTGCAATCCGGAATTCCTGCGCGAGACCAGCGCCATCGGGGACTTCCTCAAGCCTCCCTACACGGTGATCGGCGAATTCGATGCGCGTTCCGGCGAACGGGTGCAGGAGATTTATCGCGGCATCGAAGCGCCAGTGCATCGCGTGGCCCTGGAAGAAGCCGAAGTCCTCAAGATGACCAACAACGCATTCCATGCCGTGAAGGTGGGCTTCGCCAACGAAATCGGGCGGGTGTGCTCCCGCCTCGGCATCGACAGCCACGTAGTCATGGGCCTGGTTTGTGCGGACACCAAGCTGAATATTTCTCCCGCCCACCTTAAGCCCGGTTTCGCGATTGGGGGTTCCTGCCTGCCCAAAGACCTTCGCTCGCTCACCCTCACCGCTCGCCGGCTGGGAGTCGAGTTGCCGATTCTGGAAGCCATTCTCCCCAGCAACCGCCTGCAGATCGAAGAAGCGCGCATCAAGGTGCACGAACTCAATGTGCAGCGCGTCGGCGTCCTGGGCTTGAGCTTCAAGGCGGGAACCGACGATCTGCGCGAAAGCCCGGTCGTCGACCTCATCCGCTCGCTGTGGCAGGACGGCATCGACACCCTGGTTTGCGATCCTGACATCGATCTGCAAACCATGCTGGGCAGCAATCGCGAGTACCTGGAGCGGCAGCTGCCGCAGATCAAGGACATCTTCCGTTCCGACATCGCCGGCACGGTACGGCAGTGCCAGGCGGTGGTAGTGAACCAGAATCGACCGGAGTTCAAGGCCGCTCTCCAGGGCCTCGACGGGAAGATAGCTGTGATCGATCTGGTGCGGCTGAGTGAGGCGCGCACCCCGCCGGGAATTTCCAGTTATCGCGGACTTTCCTGGTAAACGCATCGCACCGCCGGCCGCGCACGCCTCCAGCCCTTTTGCGCCCCGGCCCCTTTGCGCCCCGGTAAAGTTCCCTGGCAAACTGCAAAACTTTTCATTCCGGGTGGCTTCAGCGCTGTTCGACACCGATGTAACCTTCAATATGTCAATAAGTTACAGGGATGCTCCTGGCATGAGGATTGCCCCGAAGGGCGGCACGGCTGTTGCTGCTTTTTAGGGCAGGATTGCGGCCGGGAGGATCTGAAAGTGTCGCTGCTCAGGTTTTGCCTGCCGGGGTTGGCGGTTTTGATGTCGGTGCTGTGTTCGGCGTCGGTGGATTCGGCCGAGCGCCTGAAGCCGCCCGCAACGTCTCTGGGCGAGCGTGAACGCCGGGTCTGGAGCGCGCCGGTGCACGACTCCGAATTCAGTACCATGGTCCGCGGGGACAACCGCAATGCCTGTGGCGCGAACCAGCCGCCGCAGGCGCTGGCGACTCCGGATCCGCTGCTCAACGAAGCGGACCTGAGCGGCCGGGCCAGCGTCAGTTTTATTGTTGGGACGGACGGAAGGGTGCACAGCCCGTTGATCCTCGAAAGCGCCGGACCCAGCGAGGACCGCATGATTCTGGACGCGGTACGCTTCTGGCGCTATCGCCCCGCCCTCTGCAACGGCGTCCCCACAGAAGCCGAAACCAAGGTGGAGTTCATCAGCCGTTGAAA
>CAYOZX010000148.1:4030-9259 GCA_964408515.1 uncultured Acidobacteriaceae bacterium
GCACCCGAGGTGCCCGTCACCGTGACGGTATAGGTTCCGGCGGGTGTGCCCCTGCTGCCGCCGCCACCCGAAGATGAGCCCCCGCACGCGTTCAGGAAAATCAGGCTGCCGACTACCAGCGCAGCACTGAGCAGAACTCCAAACAGTCTCTTCCTGCGCGAGGTGCAGCCCATGCCCAGCAGGGCCAGGCCAGCCGGCAAGCACAGGGCGAAGTACAAGCCGCCGGCGCGCGAGGCTATGGACGCAGTGGTCACTGGGCTGGTGGCGACGCTCAGGGTCGACGTGCCGCTGCCGCCGGTCACAGCAGCCGGATTGAAGGCGCAGGTAGGAGGCAAAGCGACGACCGGCGTGACGCTGCAGCCCAGGGTGACATCAGCGCTGAAGGCGTTCACCGGAGCGATCGTGATCGTGGACATGGACGACGATCCGGCCTTGACGGACACGGGTGTCAAAGCCGAAGCGGTCAGGTCGAAATCAGGTACGGGCACTGCGTTAACCGTCAGATCGACCGTAGTGTCGTGAGTCAGAGACCCCGACGTTCCCGTCACCGTGACGGTGACCGTGCCAACCGGGGTCGCGGCCGTCGTGCCAATCGTCAGCGTCGAGGTCGCAGGAGTTCCCGTCGGCGTCACCGACGCAGGGACAAATGTACATGTGGCTCCCGCGGGAAGCCCGGCGCTGCAGGTGAGCGCGACCGCGCTCGTGAAGCTGTGGAGCGCACCTACTGTGACCGTATAGTCGGCAGAGCCGCCTGCGGTCACAGTTTGCGTCAAGGGGGCCGCGCTCAAGCTGAAGTCCGGGGGGATGGGTTTGAAGCTGACTGATTCCATCACCCAGTTGGCATTCACCAGCGGCGCGGTCGATTCGCAACTGCCCGCGGCGGATGTGATGCGGTGCTGCGCGCTGTCGCCGTTGGGGTAAGTCAGAGCCAGCAGATTGAAACCGGCGCCCGGCCCAGTGACGCCGCTGATCACGGTGGCGGCTCCGACCACCAGCTCGACCGGCGAGGTCGTGGTGCAGGCGCCGCTGTCGGCCAGAGTTCCGGTGCCGGAGTTGCCGGCGACTTGATCGAGCGGATTGCTGACATCAAGGCCGCTGTATTCCAGGACGCGCACATCCGGCGCTGCTGCCGCCTGGTCGAACGTCACCGTGATCTGATTCGGGGTCGTGGTATCGCCGGCGATGTTCTTGGCATAGTAAATGACCTGACTGACGCCGGTGCCGACGTTGGGCGCAAGCGCGGGAGAATAAGTATTGCCTTCGCTGTCGGCGACCGAGGTTACGCTCGAAGTCGCGTCGCTCCAGCCGACAACCACGACGTTCAGATTACCCGCGGCCTGCGGGTTGGGCATGTTAACCGCCAACGCAGCCGCTGTGGTGCTGTTGACACCTACGCCTGCCTGAATGTAGTTGATGGGCCCGCTTCCGGGCACGTAGGAGAAAGCGGCCGGGCTGGTCACGTTGCCGCCGTCCGGATTGGTGACGGTCACGTCCGCTGTGCCTGCGGGCAGTCCCGGAGTGGTGACCGTGATGGTCCCGCTATCCTGCACCACCACATCGCCGGCCGGCAACCCTCCGATCAGCACTTTGGCGCCGTTTTGAAAGCCAGACCCGGTAATCGTGGCCGCCAATCCGTTTGTGGGACCGCTGGCGGGCGTTATGGCGGTAAAGGTGGGCGGCGTTATGTGCACATAGGTGTAGGCCGACGACACGGAGCCTGTTTGTCCATCGACATTGACAACGGTGACATCGCGCACGCCCACGGCGTCAGCCGGCGTTTTGCACACGATGGTTGTGCCGCTGGCGAAGGCGCAATTGACGCCCGACAAGCCGCCGGGCGCGGTGCCAAACAGGGCAATGGCGCCGGGCTGGAAATCCGTTCCCGTGATGGTCACTGTCGTACCACCCGTGTCGGGGCCCGAGGAGGGCGAGACGGAAGCAACGGTGGGCGGACTGGCGAAGGTCACCGGCGTAGTACTGAAACCAACCCCTTGCATGACCCAGGCGCCGCTGCTGGTCAAGCTGCCCGTAGCGTTGTAGGAACCGGCGGCCTGCGCGGTGTCGGTATCCTCGACCAGATCGCCGAACGAACTGGTGATGGTGCGCACGGTAAAACCTGCCCCGGGCCCCAGGAATGCGGTGACCGTGGTGCCCGCTCCCACGATCAGATCGGTCGAGGAGGTGTCGACGGACCCGCTGTCGGCCAGGATCGAAGCGCCGAAATTGCCTGACCAGTTGTCCAGCGGCGCGGTCGTGTCCAGGCCGCCGTATTCGAGAATGCGCACATCGGGCAGTGACGCCGTCTGATTGAAAGTCACGGTCACCGTGGGCGTACTGTTGTTGGGGAGGACGATATTCTTGGCATAGTAGATAGCCTGCGACAAGCCGTGGCCCGCCGTCGTCCCTGCCAGCACGTAGACATTCGTGTTGTCGTCCACGACCGAAGTCACCGACGCAACCGTGTCATTCCAACCCACGACCACAACGTTCAGATCCCCGGCGGTTTCCGCTGACGCGTAAGCGACGCTCACCGAGGATGCGTCCACCGCCGTGGGGTTGCTGTTCACCTGTATGAAAGTCTGGCTCATCGCCAGAGCGGGCAGCAAGAAAAAGCTGATCAGGAAAATCGTCCGCAGCAAGCTCGCGGAGGGTTGTGAACATTGTGTCTGACGCAAAAATCCGCCCAATGACCGTGGCCCGACAACTGTCATGAAAAAATCCCCCAACGTTCTTGGTCGTACGGCGAAACTAATATTGTCGCCCTTCTGCGTTCGCCGGTACAGGTAACAAGGCAGGTGACTGTACTGAAGTAACTGTGGATAACTGGCGGCGGCTGGTGTGAAAGGAGACACGTTCGGTGGAGAGTCTGTTTGCAAACCATAGGCACACACCGACTACCGCCGCGGATAGAGTTTTCGACTAGAATGTGCTTGGAGTAGGAGCGGCGCGTCCGAAGCGGCATGAATGAGCGCAAACCTGTGGTCGAAGCTGCGGTGCGCCGCGCGGTGTCCGGCCTTGATTTCGAGCATAGGGCGGAAGAATCCGTGAAAGCGAGCCTGGAAGCGGAAAACACGGGACGTCAGGCCTGTCCGGCCTGCGGCAGCGCCAACCGCAAGGGGAACAATTTCTGCGCCAGCTGCGGCGTCGTCCTGCCCAGGACGGACGCCGACGCAGCATCGCCGACGGCTCCTGACCCGGCGGAACCGCACGCCGCCGGCGAGCATCACTACCACCATCACTATCATCACCACTACTTTTCTGCGGCCGACGGATTCGCCGCGGGTGCGGACCTGCTCCCGGCGGGAGCCGCTGCCGGCCGCGATTCCGGCCGCGTGCGCGCGCCCTTGAGCGGGCCTTCCCTGAGCCGGGCTGAAGCCGCGTTGCGCCGGGTAGCGCAGGATTGGGCGATGGCCTGCAACACCAGGCAGCTGGCTGATCTGGTCGAGCTGTACCTGCCCGATGCCACGGTGTTGCGGCCCAATGTTCCGGCGGTGCGCGGCGCCGCCGCCATCCGCGAATTTTTCGTCGGTCTGCTGGACGCGGGCTTGAGTGAAGTAGAGCTGGAGCCGCTGCGGGTGGAGATGTTCAGTGAGACCGGGTACGAAGCCGGCCGCTGCAAGTCGCTGGTTCCCATTGCCATGGGGAAGCGCCGCGAAGAACGGGGAAAGTATCTGCTGATCCTCAACCGTCAGCCCAACGGCGAGTGGAAGATTGCGGCGGACAGCTGGTCCACGGACTTGAGCCTGGGAGCGTCGGAAGTCCCAGGAAAAGCGGGCGTTCCATCGGCACGGCCGCAGAGGCCGTAGCGACAACCTCATCCTCGCCATCCCATCCCCGGGGAAGCTGGGGATAGGCCAGAACTAAACCTGGATGCCCAGCTTGCGCAGGTCCCGGCGCAGTTGTTCCACGTCCTGCATTTCGATTGCCGACATGCCCAGCTGGCGGGCGCTCTCGAGGTTGAGCGCACGGTCGTCGATGAAACAGCATTCCTCGGGCGGCTTCTGGATGACCTCCAGGGCGAGCTGGTAGATGCCTTTCTCCGGCTTGCGCAGTCCCACGAAGCATGAGCTGATGAAGAATGAGAAGATATCGCGCAAGCCAAAGGTCTGAATGCGATAAATGTTCAGCTCCCGGGACTCATTGTTGATGGTGGCCATCAGATATTTTCCCGAGCGGGCCAGTTGCTCGGCCAGCGCCAGAACCTCGCGGTGAGGCTGGGAGAGCGAGAATACGTAGTCCTTGAAGACTTCGCGGGCGAAGGGGCGGGAGCGATAGAAGATGGTCCGGTCGAGATACTCGTCGAAGCTGATCTTGCCGCGCTCCAGCGAGGAGACCAGCATTTCGTGACGGTCCTGAAACTCGGCTTCGTCCAGCTTGAACTGCGCCAGGGCGCGCTCCCGCTGGTTGCGGTCCCAGGCATTGGTCAGCAGCACGCCGCCCACGTCCCAGAAAATCGAATGAATCTGCGACACGAAGGTCCTCCGCGTATTCCTGCCGGGCGCCATTGATGATACACGCCGGAGAAAGATGTACCTCGGTCTTGGCAAAAAGGGAGAATGCAGAACCCAAAGCGCGGGAAGGTCTTCCCAAAACGAAACGCGATCCTGCCGGGGCGGGATCAGGCGGGGGAGCTGGGCTCAGCCTCAGTGAGGTGTGAAGTCCTGACGGTAGCTGAGATTGTTGATGTCCCGGAACATCGGTGTTCCAGGCGGCAGGTTTTCCGGTACCGTGAACAGCAGGTCAAACTTGTAGTTTCGGACCGGTGGTTCGTACACCACATAGTTGCAACATTTGAACGTGCCGGTGCTGTAGTTCGAATAGAAGAGACTCACCAGCGAGCCTTTGTAGTACAAGTTGCGCCCGCTCCAGTTTTCCAGGAAGCGGAGGAAGTTGTGTAGTCCGCCGTCAGTCCCGAAGTAAGTACCGTAAGTGGAAGGGGAAGTATTGGGGAAGGTGATGTTTTTCCCGGCGGCGATGGCCACCCGATAGTACGTGTCCACTGCGGGGCGATATTTGGTGGCGTCGGTGGGATACAGCATGCTGCCCACTTTGGTGCCTGCGCCGACGACGCCGGCGTCCTGCCACTGGTTGGAGAGTAGAGTGACCGTGTCAGCGATCACCGCCGACGCCGCATGCGCGGGCTCGGTGGCGCTGGGGTTCGACCACATGGGATCGGCCGCGCTGCTGTTATAGTCGCCCTGGACGTAGACCGGATTTTCTGGAGCAACG
>CAYOZX010000149.1:0-9248 GCA_964408515.1 uncultured Acidobacteriaceae bacterium
TAGGCACAGCCCAATACCGTTGCTTCCGCGCCCCGTCTCTGGTATTTTTTTAATGGCTGCAAGTGTGCCCATTTGCTTGGTAGTTGCGTTCTGAAACCCCCTTCGAGAGCCTGACGCCCAGACGACGGCCAGCGAAAAGGAGAAGCTGTTTTGCCATCGAAGAACCGCTATCTTTTTACGTCTGAATCAGTGACCGAGGGCCATCCGGACAAGATCGCGGACCAGATTTCCGACGCGATCCTTGATGCCTGCCTGTCCGAAGACCCGCTCAGCCGGGTGGCTTGCGAAACCCTTCTTGCCACCGGCCTGGTGATCGTGGCCGGCGAAATCACGACCAAATCCTATGTGGACTTTCAGTCGGTGGTGCGCGGCGTGGTCTCTGCCATCGGCTACAACAACGCGCTCTACGGTTTTGATTCCAACACCTGCGCCGTCATCTCCAGCATCAACAAGCAGTCGGGCGACATCGCCATGGGCGTCGACACCGGTGGCGCCGGCGATCAGGGCATGATGTTCGGCTATGCGTGCAACGAAAATGACGACCTGATGCCGACGCCGATTGCGCTGGCGCACAAGCTGACCATGCGGCTTGCGGAAGTGCGCAAGCACGGGCGGCTTCCTTACCTGCGGCCGGATGGTAAATCGCAGGTGACGGTGGAATACGGGGCAGATCGCAAGCCGGCGCGCATCGATGCGGTGGTCATTTCCACGCAGCACGCGGAAACAGTGACCAACGAGGAGCTCCGCGCAGATATTCTGAAGCATGTGATCCAGGCCGTGCTTCCAGCCCACCTCCTGGACGAAGACACCAAGTACCACATCAATCCCACAGGACGGTTTGTGATCGGCGGACCGATGGGAGACACCGGTCTGACCGGGCGCAAGATCATCGTGGATACCTACGGCGGCATGGGTCGCCATGGTGGCGGAGCGTTCAGCGGCAAAGATCCGACCAAAGTGGACCGGTCGGCGGCCTACATGGCCCGCCACATCGCCAAAAACGTCGTGGCCGCGGGCCTGGCGGAACTCTGCGAGGTGCAACTGGCGTATGCCATCGGCGTGGCGGATCCGGTCAGCATCCTGGTGGATACGTTCGGGACCTGCAAGGTGGATGCGGCGTTGATTCCCGACCTGGTGCGGGCGCA
This sequence comes from uncultured Acidobacteriaceae bacterium, assembly GCA_964408515.1. Taxonomy (GTDB): domain Bacteria; phylum Acidobacteriota; class Terriglobia; order Terriglobales; family Acidobacteriaceae; genus CAYOZX01. The sequence goes on from CAYOZX010000149.1 coordinate 1,146, forward strand.
CTTCAAGCTGACGCCCAAGGGCATCATCGATTCGCTGAAACTGCGCCGGCCGATTTACTGCAAGACGGCGGCCTATGGGCACTTTGGACGCAGCGATGCCGACTTCACCTGGGAAGCGACAGACAAGGCAGCCGCGCTGGCCAGCGATGCCGGCCTGCGCGAGCCGGTGGGAGCCGGGGTCAGAAAGTAGTCTTGGTTCAGAGCTTCGGATTTCAGATTGCAGATCTTGGGTTCTAGATGGCGAGCGTTCGTGCCCTGGCTTCGTGAAAATCTGAAATCAAACAATCGTTAATCTACCATTGCATCAAGCGCCACAGGAGACGTATGTCGACGACAACTACGCCACTGCATTGTGATGTAAAGAATCTGGACTCGGCCGATCTGGGCAAGAAGCGGATCGATTGGGCTAACCAGTCGATGAAGGTGCTGCAGATCATCCGCAAGGAGTTCATCAAGAACCAGCCGCTGAAAGGTATCCGGATGTCGGCGTGCCTGCACGTGACCGCAGAGACGGCCAACCTGGCCATCTGCCTGCGTGACGGGGGGGCGGATGTGGTGCTCTGCGCCTCGAATCCGCTGTCGACGCAGGACGATGTGGCCGCCAGCCTGGTGCGCGACCACGGCATTCCCGTGTTCGCCATCAAGGGCGAGGACAACGACACTTACTACGCGCACATCCTGGCCGCTATCGACCACCGGCCGCACATCACCATGGATGACGGCGCCGACCTGGTGACCATTCTGCACACCAAGCGGCAGGATGCGATCGAAGGCGTGATCGGCGGCACGGAAGAAACTACCACGGGTGTGATCCGCCTGCGGGCCATGGCCAAGCAAGGCGTGCTGCGGTTCCCCATTGTGGCGGTGAACGACGCCGACACCAAGCATCTGTTCGACAACCGCTACGGCACCGGGCAGTCGACTATTGACGGCATCATCCGTGCGACCAATTTCCTGCTGGCAGGATCGAAGTTTGTGGTCGCCGGCTACGGCTGGTGCGGGCGCGGCCTGGCCAGCCGGGCGCGCGGCGCGGGAGCGGAAGTGATCATCACCGAGGTCGATCCCACCAAGGCGCTGGAGGCGGTGATGGACGGCTTCCGCGTGATGTCGATGACCGAAGCGGCGCGCCTGGGCGACGTGTTTTGCACCGTTACCGGCAACAAGAGCGTGCTGACCAAGGAACACTTCGAGGTGATGAAAGACGGCGCGATCATCTCCAATTCCGGGCACTTCAACGTGGAGATCGACATCGGCTCGCTGGAAAAGATGGCATCGTCCAAGCGCACCACGCGCAACTTCGTGGAAGAGTACGCGCTGCGCGACGGGCGCAAGATCAATCTGCTGGGCGAAGGCCGGCTGATCAATCTGGCGTCGGCCGAGGGGCATCCGCCGTCGGTGATGGACATGAGCTTCGCCGACCAGGCGCTGTCAGCCGAGTTCATGGTGAAGAACCACAAGACGCTGGAGAAACGGGTGTACAAGGTTCCTGCTGAACTCGACAAACGCGTCGCCAAGCTGAAGCTGGAGTCGATGGGCATCAAGATCGACAAGCTGACGCCGGAGCAGGAAGAGTACCTGGCGGGCTGGAGCGAGGGGACGTAGAGAGCTGTCAGCTCTCAGCCGTCAGCGGGGCAACTGGCCGGCGCTGTTCCCACCCTGTCGCATAGTGCGCGACCAGGGTGGGGCACCCGCTCAGGTAATATCCATGCAAAAAAGGGGCGGACAGGAGTGTCCCCCACAAGTTTTGCTCAGCGGCCTGCCTCTCCTGCTTCACGCAACTTGTAGCGTTGCAACTTGCCGGTGGCGGTCTTGGGAAGTTCGTCGAAAAATTGCACCCAGCGGGGGCGTTTGAAAACCGGCAGACGGCTGACCACAAATTCCTGTAGTTCACGAGCGAGAGCGGGTGTGCCGGCGACGCCGCTCTTCAGCACCACGCAGGCGGCGGGCTTCATGAGCTGATCGGCGTCCTCCCGGCCGATGACAGCGGCCTCCTGCACGGCAGGATGCTCTATCAGCACGTTTTCAATCTCCACCGGACTCACCCACGCCCCACTGCACTTGAGCATGTCGTCGGAGCGCCCGGCGTACCAGAAATAGCCGTCGGCATCCTGGTGATACTTGTCGCCGGTGCGAATCCAGTGGCCCTCGATTGTGGCCTTGGATCTTTCGTGCTGGTTGAAATAGTGAGAGCAGGTGGAGTCGGCGCGGATCAGGAGATTGCCAATCTCGCCCGGCTTTACGGGCTGGTCGTGCTCGTCGACGATTCTGGCCTCGTAGCCGGGGATGATCTGTCCGCTGGAGCCGGGCCGCGCAGCGCCCGGGCGATTGGCGATGAACATGTGCAGGACTTCGGTGGAACCAATCGCGTCGAGGATTTCAACCCCGAAGCGATCCTGGAAGCGATGGATGAGAGCGGCGGGGAGGGCTTCGCCCGCCGAGACCGCCTGGCGGAGCGACGAGAGGTCGAAGTCGGAGGGAGCCGAACTGCGCTCGACCGCGAAGCCGGGGCTGGCCCCTCTATCGTGTGCCAACAGGCCCGCATAGTTTGAGGGTACGGAGAAGAACAGCGTCGGCCGGTAGCGCTCGATAATTTCGAAGACGTACTGTGGCTTGGGTGGGCCGGACCACAGGATGCTGGCGCCTCCCACCGCGAGTGGAAAGTAGAGGGCATTTCCCAGTCCGTAGGCGAAGAACAGTTTGGCCACGCTGAAGCAGCGGTCATGTTCGGTCATGCCGAGAATGCCTTTGGCATAGCGCTCGGCGCAAACGACCATGTCGTGTTGCAAGTGGACACAGGCTTTGGGAGGACCAGTGGAACCCGAGGAGTAGAGCCAGAACGCAGCGTCGTCCTTGCTGGTGGGTTCGGGGTCGAGGTCGGGTGAGTTCTGTTCGATCAATTCGCAGAAGCGAATCGTGCCCAAGGGGGGCTCGGCGCATACCACGACCGTGTGGATCAGGTGGCGCAGTTGCGATCCAGGAATGGATTGAATCTGGGGGTAGAGCGATTCACTGACCACGGCGACCCGGGCGCGCGAGTTGTTGAGCAGGTATTGGTAGTCGGCCGGCTTGAGCAGGGTGTTGACGGGAACCGGAACAGCTCCAATCTTGATGGCGCCGAAGAAGGCGATGGCGAACTCCGGGCCGTCGAGCAGAAGCAGAAAGACGCGCTCCTCGACGCGGACGCCGAGCTTGCGAAGGGCGTTGCCGAAGCGGTTGACGCGCTCTTGGAGCTGGCGGTAGGTAAGGCGGGCATCCTCGGCCTCAATCGCAACCTTATCGCCGCGTCCCTCGGCCAGATGGCGGTCGATGAAGTAAGAAGCGGCGTTGAAGGTTTCGGGAAGGAGGATGGGTGCGCCCAGGGTCATTTGGGAACAGCACGTTTGCGGACGCTGCGCAGCATGATCACGCCGCTGACACCGAAGGTGCAGACCGCGCCCAAGGCCAATGCCTCCGTGATTGGGGCGGGGAAATGCAGCATGTCAACCGTGAAAGCTCCCAAGGCGAGCACGATACCCACCACGTTGAGCCAGGCTGGAGGATGGACGGAGGGAGTCTCTCCGGATATGCGAACGCGCAGTTGGAGCAGGACGGCGGCCAGTCCCACCGCGCCCATCACGACCACCGCGAGCGGGCTGTAGAAGGCGCGCCGGTTGGTGAAAAGCACCAACAAGGCCATCGCACCACAAAGCAGTCCGGAGGCGATTACGGTCCAGCGACGGGGGATGGATGCGGGGGCCAAGTGTGCCTCAAACGAAGTCCATTGTAGACAGATCAGGCGTGCCGGCATATAGGATTTGCGGGTTCGGGGAGGTGGTTCTGGCAGAAGGATAAAACAAAGACTCCTCGGGTCTCCGGGCACTCGGAATGACAGGTACTAGTCTCTACTTCACGAAGTACCTCTCATTCTTGCCTTCTTGTCTACTTGTTATTTTCCTCTGGCCGCCTCCTCCAGGGCGCGGCGAGCGATAACCGTAACCAGGTGCTCGCGGTAGGGGGCTGAGGCGTAGACGTCGCCGATGATCTCGACTCCCCGGGCTGCTTGCCGGGCGGCTTCGGGGATGGCGGTTGTCGGCTTGCCGCGCAGAGCGATCTCCACCGCGGTGGCGCGGTAGGCAGCGTCAGAGACTCCGGTGATGCCGACCGCGGCGCTGTCAATCTTCGAACCGGCCATCCTCAACCTTACCGCGACGCCAACCACCGCGTATCCCGAAGCGGGATGATGAAACTTCTTGTAGGCCACATTCTCCGCTGTCGTCCGGGGTACGCGTACCTCGGTGAGAATTTCGTCGGGGCGCAATTGCGTGGAAAACATTCCGGTGAAGAAACCGGCGATCGGAATCACGCGCTCCCCCGCCCGGCTGTTGGCCACGACCTCTGCATCGAGGGCGAGAACGGCAGCGGGATAGTCGGCGGCCGGATGAGCCTGGGCCAAAGAGCCGCCGATGGTGCCGCGATTGCGGACCTGGGGGTCGCCGATGTGCGCGGCGGTCAGGGCGAGCAGAGGAGAGTGGCGGCGCAGCAACTGGGAGGCCGCCACCTCGGCGTGGGTGGTAAGGCTGCCGATGAGAATCTGGTCGCCCGACTCGCGAATGTAACCCAGTCCGGCGATGCGGCCAATATCCACCAGAAGGGAGGGTTGGGCCAGGCGCAGCTTCATGGCTGGCAAGAGGCTGTGACCCCCGGCGAGAATCTTGGCGTCCGGGCGCGACGCCAGGAGATCGAGCGCTTCGCTCAGGGTGCGGGGCGATTCGTAGTCGAAGTTGGCGGCGATCATGCGCGCCTCCTGGCGGCCGTGGCCTTGCCCGCCGGCATCTTGGGAGCCTCGGGCGGGGGAGAGGACTGGGCGGCGCGAATCGCCTTCCAGACCCGCTCCGGCTTGAGCGGCATGTCGATATGACGCACGCCCAGCGGCGACAGCGCATCGCACACCGCGTTGACCACACAGGGAGTGGACGCGATTGTCCCTGCCTCTCCCACGCCCTTCACGCCCATGGGGTTGACAGGCGAGGGGGTGACGGTGCGGTCAAGAACGAACTCGGGCAGCAGGTGGGCCTTTGGAATGGCGTAGTCCATCAAAGTTCCGGTCACTAACTGGCCGTCATCGTTGTAAATCGCCTCTTCCCACATGGCCTGACCCAGGCCTTGTGCGATACCGCCGTGGATCTGGCCATCAACCAGCAGGGGATTGATGACGTTTCCGCAATCGTCGACGGCAACGTATTTTTCAATTTTGACCTCACCGGTTTCGGCGTCTACTTCGACCGCGCAAACGTGACAGCCGAAGGGGAAGGTGAAGTTGGAGGGCTCAAAGAAGTGCGTCGCTTCCAGGCCCGGCTCAAAGGCGGGCGGAATGTTGCGGGCCGTGTAAGCGGCCATCACCAGTTCACCGAAAGCGATGGATTTTTTGCCGCCCTTGGCGCTCAGGCGTCCGCGGCCGAAGGTAATGTCGACGGGCTTGACCCCGAGCAGATGAGCAGCGAGCGTGGCCATCTTGGCCTTGAGTTTCTGGGTAGCCATGTAGGCAGCAGTGCCTCCCACGGCGGTAGCGCGGCTGCCGAAAGTTCCGATGCCATAGGGTACGGCGAGAGTATCACCGTGGATGACGTTGACGTCTTCAGGGTCAATGCCCAGTTCGTCAGCAATCAGCTGCGCAAAGGTGGTCTCCTCTCCCCGGCCGTGGGGTGAAGCGCCGGTAAGTAACGTGACCTTGGCCGTCGGCTCGATGCGCACCGTGCCGCTCTCCCAGCCTCCGGCGGGAGTGGCGGCGGAAGGGCCAATGGCGCAGATTTCCACATACGTGGAAACCCCAATGCCATAGTACCTTCCCGACTTCCATCCGCTCTTCTGCCGGCGGCGCAGGGCGTCGTAGCCGGAAAGCTTCAGCGCCCGGGCCAGGCTCTCCTGGTACTTGGCGGAATCGTAGGTCAGTCCGGTGATCGTTGTGTAGGGGAATTCCTTCGGCTGGGGGAAATTTTTGCGCCGGAATTCGGCGGGATCCATGCCCAATTCCCGGGCCGCAATATCCATGATTCTCTCGACGTTGAATGTGGCTTCGGGCCGCCCCGCCCCGCGGTAGGCGTCGGTGGACATCTTGTTGGTGAAAACCCCGACGATATCAATCTGGATGGCCGGAATCTTGTAGCAGCCGGCGTGCATAAGCGCGGTCAACTGAGGGATCAGCGGAGTCAGCAGCTGGTGGTAGGCGCCCGTGTCGGCCAGGATGCGGGCCTTCATGCCCAGAATGGTGCCGTCTTTTTTCAGAGCGAGTTCAACGTCATTGATGGTGTCGCGGCCGTGGATGGTCGCGGTGAAATTCTCGCGCCGCGTCTCCGCCCACTTCACCGGCTTGCCCAGCTTCATGGAAAGCCATGGCACGATGCCTTCCTCGGCATAGACATTGAGCTTGCTGCCGAAACCTCCTCCCACCTCGGGAGCAATCACGCGCACGGCAGTTTCAGGAAGGCCGACCATCACCGACATCTGGGTCTTCAGCAGATGCGGAATTTGGGTGGAGGAGTAGACCGTGAGGCGGTTTTCGCCGGGAAAGTATTCCGCCAATACCGCGCGCGGCTCCATCGCCATGGGCACCAGGCGCTGATTGACCATGCGCTGCTTGACGACGCGGTCGGCCTTTTTGAAGGCGGCTTCGACATCGCCATTCTTCAGCGTATGGGTGAAGGCCTGGTTGCTCTTGAATTCGTCGTGGACGTAGGCTGTTTCGCCGCTCAGCGCCTTTTCCATGTTGGTGACGACCGGCAGGGGCTGATAGTCGACCTCCACCAATTCCGCGGCATCTCGGGCGGTATAGAAGTCCTGCGCGACAACCACCGCCACCGGCTCGCCGACGTAGCGCACCCGGCCGCCGGCCAGCACGGGATGCCGCGGGATCTTCAGATCGGGCATCTGGATCGCGCAGGGAACGGGGCCCAGGCCGGCGAGGTCGGCGGCGGTGAAGACTGCCACCACCCCCGGCAAGGCCCTGGCCGCATCGGTACGGATGCCCATGACGTCGGCGTGGGCATGGGGCGACCGCGTGAAAGCGCAGTGAAGCATGCCCGCGAGCTTAAAGTCGTCGGTGTAGTGGCTGATGCCCTGGATGAGCCGCGGATCTTCCTTGCGCTTGAGCTTCTTGCCCACCCAGTGAGCGGCCTTCGTGTTAGCGGCAGATTTGGCTGCACTCGCCATGGCTCACCTCGCTCCCGCGCGGACCGCGCCGCGCTTCGACAGCTTGCGGGAGGCATTCTTCACTGCCGCGACGATGTTCTGGTAACCGGTGCAGCGGCACAGGTTGCCGTTGAGGCCTTCGCGAATCTCGGCGTCCGTCGGATTCGGATGATTCTCCAGCAGATCATGCGAGCACATGATCATGCCCGGAGTGCAGAACCCGCACTGCAGGCCATGTTCTTCCCAGAATCCCTGCTGAATCGGATGCAGGCCGTCGCCCCGGGCAAGACCCTCGACGGTGGTCACCCGGTGGCCGTCCGCCTGGACCGCCAGCACGGTGCAGGATTTCACCGCCCGCCCATCGAGCAGCACAGTACAGGCGCCGCAAAGGGAGGTTTCACAGCCGACATGCGTGCCGGTCAGCCCTGCCACGTCGCGCAGAAAGTGGACCAGCAGCAGGCGTGGCTCGACCCGGGCGCGGCGTTCGGCGCCATTAACTTGGATTGTGACATTCTTCGTCATAGGGTCCCCACGGACAGAGGCAATTGAGGCAGGGAATGCTTAAGGCCGCCCACGATAGCAAAGGAAGGGGGAATTTTACAAGCGAAGGAACGGGCGGGTCTGGGCCAATTGGAAGGCGGGCCAACCAGCAAGGTCAGTCACCAAGGCTCTGGTCACAGGTCTTCGAATGGCGTCTGCCCTCAGTGAACATGGCACTCGCGTGTTCTACAATCCCAGTTCTGCTATGGCGAGTTCCGCAGCACGCGAGTCAAGCGAAGTTCCAGTTCAAGCCGTCCCTTCGTTTTACCGGCCCGAGCTGGACTGCCTGCGCTTCTTTGCTTTCTTCGGCGTGTTCATCTTTCATACTGCCCCGCCGGACGCTGCGTACTATGCCGCCCACCATATCCCGCTCGGCGAAGTGATGGCCGCCGCCGCCCG
>CAYOZX010000150.1:0-9205 GCA_964408515.1 uncultured Acidobacteriaceae bacterium
GAAAATGTGGGTTTTGGGATCACTGAAGTGGATTTCAAACAGGGGCCGGGGGGGACGACGTTATTTGCCCTTCGCTTTCACCGGGAACGGCGCCATGATGGCAGCGACCGTATTGAATTCCAAGCGCGCTATCCAGATGAGCGTGTTTGTGGTTCGCGCCTTTGTGCGCATGCGGGACATGTTGGCGAACAATCGGCAGCTGGCCGAGAAGATACGTGAACTGGAGGACCACATCGAAACTCACGACGCCACCATTCAGGACCTCATCGAGGCCATCAAGGACTTGACGACGCCGCGGGGGACACCCAGGCGTAAGATCGGATTTGAGCTTCCTGCCGGCAGGCCGCAGTTGCGGTCGCACGGCTAGCTGCTGCGTTGACGGTAGAGAGTCCCGTCGACCTGACGAGTCATGGCTTCAATGTCCAACTTCTGCCGCAAGAACTCCGCCAGGCTTTCAGCCGTTTGCCTGGGTTCGCGCAGGACGCGGTGATATTGCACGCGGCTTACCTTCAGATTCGGCTTGCCATTCAGCCAGGAATAGACGTCGCTCAGGTGATCCTGGAACGCGCGCGCCACCACGGAATTGTCCTCTTTCGAATCGAAGGTTCCCCGGCGCCGCAGCATCTCGTCCTGTGAAGCCATCACTTCAGGAAGCGGGCGCTGCATGAAAATGATTCGGTACTCGCGGTCCACTGGCAGCGACAGCAAGAGCTGGGATATGACCTTCACGACCCTCCCTTCAGCCTGTTCGATGAGCGAAGGATTTTTGGGTAACTGCTTGATCGGTTCCCATTCGAGATAGCCGCGCGGGTTGTCGCTGTCGGCGCGGCGCTCGCCGTCGGAGAGGATAGACATGCCTCCGGCAGCCAGCATCTGCATCATGAGAGAAGTGCCCGACCTCGGGAGTCCGGAAACAATGGTGATCACTAAAATCCTCGCTTGAAGCCGGCAGGCAACTCTGTCAGCGGTGTCCTGGCAAGTCTATCGCCAAGGCACAGACCGCGGGATACGCGTCCACCACTGGAGCCGGGGCGGGTCTGCTATCCTTTACAGCCGGACGGCGGTCCAAAGTGCATGCGCAAAGCTGTTGCTCACCTGAAGAAATCGGATCCAATCCTCTCAGCCATCATTGATCGGGTCGGCCCGTGCCGCATGGAATTTGGTCCGCCCGAGTTCCACAGTCTAGCCGAAGCCATCGTCTATCAGCAGCTTAACGGCAAAGCGGCGGTCACGATTTTCAAACGCTTTGCGGCTCTGGCGGGAGAACCGCTCATCCCCCAAGGCATCTTGAAGCTCAGCGATGCGGACATGCGGTCGGCCGGACTCTCGAAACAGAAGATATCGTATCTCAAAGATATGGCACGGCGCGCCGCCAGCAAGCAACTTGACTTCTCCCGCTTGCCCGAGATGTCCGATGAAGCAGTCATTGAGCATCTAACTCAAGTGAAAGGCGTCGGTGTCTGGACGGCACACATGTTCCTGATGTTTACCCTGCGGCGGCCCAATGTTCTGCCTACGGGAGATTACGGCGTGCAGGTAGCCATCAAGAAGTGCTATAGGAAGCGCCAACTGCCCAAGCCCAGCCAGATGGAGAAGATTGCCAAGCCCTGGGAACCCTTTCGTTCGATCGCCTGCTGGTACTTGTGGCGGAGCCTCGACGTCAAGACGATGTAGGGGTCGCGATTCGCTTTCGGCGACCTCCCGGCGCCCAACATTCGCTCACAAGTCACTGTATTGCTGGATGTTGCCTGTGATTAAATGGAAGGAACCATGACCGACTTGAAGATTCGCGTCCTCGTGGCCAAACCTGGCCTCGACGGACACGATCGCGGAGCCAAGGTAATCGCTCGAGCACTGCGGGATGCGGGCATGGAAGTGATCTACACCGGCTTGCGGCAAACGCCGGAAATGATCGTGAACGCGTCTCTTCAGGAAGACGTCCATGTCATCGGGCTCTCGATCCTTTCCGGGGCGCACAATGCGATCGTACCCCGGGTCATGGATCTTCTCCGGCAGAACCAGATGAACGACGTCTTGGTGATCGTGGGCGGCATCATTCCTGACCAGGACGTGGAACCTCTCAAGCAGGCCGGCGTGGCCGCGATTTTTCAGCCGGGAACGGCGATGGATGAGATTGTCCGGTTTATCCGCGCCAATGTCAGGCCTCGCGGCGTACCCACGGCTAGTTGATGGCTGCCATCAGCACTTCTCGCCTGCAAGAGCTTCTGCAACGCACCATCGGCCCAGCACCGTGGTATTGGAAGACTTTCCCGGACATCATTTCAGCATCCGGGCGGCGCCTGGTATGGGCCCACCATAGCCATCCGGGACCCCTTGCCTACCTGGTCTCCCTCAGCCTGGAGGGGGAGCCGGACCAGCCCCGATTGGCGTTGAATAGCTACTGCCGTCCCTTCCCGATGCCGCAACACTATCTGGGCGTCTGGTGTCCAGAGGGACGAAACATTCGCTTCCTGTGCTTCGATCCTGATCAGCTTAAGGAGTTTGACTTTGCAGAAATAGCCGGCTGGTTCAAACAGTCTGCTGAACGGGTTTACGCCGGCACACCACCGGTGGCGGAATTCGAGCTGCCCGGGCTGGGATCAGCCGCTCATGCCGCCGAATTTCCGCCGGAATTCAGAGCCGTCGATGAACTGATTGTTCCCGCGAGCTATCCCGCAAAGAGTTACGACGATCCTGCATTTGCACTGTACGTTTTCTATCCTCGCGCCCGCCTGGTCGAGGTGCTCCCGCAGAAGTGGTTTACGGCCAGCCAGTACGAGGTGGGGAGACAATGGATCACGCGTGCGGCGCGGGATCCAGATTCGCAGCGCATCTTCGGCGAGTGCCACGGCTCGGGAAGCTTCCTGCTGCAGGAAGATGGCTGCCACCTGGAAAGGTGGTTGGACCGGACATAACGCAAGGTGCAGCAGAACCATCAGCGAGGTCCTGCATTGCAGCCTGGGGTCCCGGACCGTGGTTTGCACGCGTTCGCCGGGCTGGTATACGGTAAACGCTTTCAGGTTCGAGCAATATGGCCGAACGCAACGATGCCGCAATGCCCTCGAGCTCGCCTGCCTTGGCGTCGCGGGTCGACGCCACTTCCAGCCGGTTTGAAGCCAATATGCGGTTCCTGGCCGACCTGGTTTCCCAAGTGCGCAACGAGGAGGAAAGGATTCGGGAAGGGGGCGGGGCAAAGGCCATTGAGAGCCAGCACAAGAAGGGCCGGCTGACCGGGCGCGAGAGGATTCAGCTGCTGGTCGATCCCGGGACGTTTTTTGAGCTTGGATCTTACGCCGCCCACGGCATGTATGAAGAGTGGGGCGGGGCTCCGGCGGCGGGTGTGATCACCGGGCTGGGGCGTATTCAGACGCGCCTGGTGATGATGATCGCCAACGACGCCACGGTGAAGGCGGGCGCTTTTTTCCCCATGACGGCGAAGAAAGTGATCCGCGCCCAGAACATCGCCATTGAGAATCGCATTCCCACGGTTTACCTGGTGGACTCAGCCGGCGTGTTTTTGCCCCTGCAGGAGGACGTGTTTCCTGACAGCGACGATTTTGGCCGTGTCTTTCGCAACAACGCCGTGATGTCGGCGATGGGCATCTCGCAGGTCGCGGCCATTATGGGCATGTGTGTGGCGGGCGGCGGCTATCTTCCGGTGATGTGCGACCACGTCCTGATGACCGACGGAAGCGGCCTCTTCCTGGCCGGTCCGGCGCTGGTGCAGGCGGCAATCGGCCAAAAGGTTTCCGCTGAAGATCTGGGCGGAGCGGCGATGCATTCCGCCATCAGCGGCACCGTGGATTTCCGGGAGCCCAGCGATGAAGCCTGCCTGGCGCGCATTCGCGCCATCGTCGAGAAATGGGGTTATCGCCGCCAGTCTCCCTGGGATCGCAAGAAGCCGCAGCCGCCCGCGTTGGCGGCGGAGGAGATTTACGGCGTCTACGATGCTTCGCCGGCGCGGCCCTATGACATGAAGGAGATTCTGGCGCGCATTGTGGACGGCAGCCGTTTCGACGAGTACAAGCCGGAGTATGGAAAGACCCTGATCTGCGGTTACGCCCGCATCGGCGGTTTCGCCGTGGGCATCGTGGCCAACCAGAAGCTGCACGCGCAGCAGACTGATCACGAGGGCCGCAAACGCATTGAGTTTGGGGGCGTTATCTACACCGAGTCCGCCGAGAAAGCGGCGCGCTTCATCATGGATTGCAATCAGAACCTGATTCCGCTGGTTTTTTTTCACGACGTGAACGGGTTCATGGTGGGCAGGGACGCGGAGTGGACCGGCATCATCAAGGCCGGAGCCAAGATGGTGAATGCAGTCTCCAACTCCGTCGTGCCCAAGATTACGGTCATCGTCGGCGGGTCGTTCGGCGCGGGGCACTACGCGATGTGCGGCAAAGCCTACGATCCGCGCTTCGTCTTTGCCTGGCCCACGGCCCGTTACGCGGTGATGAGCGGCGATTCTGCCGCTGGCACCCTTGTGGAGATCAAGATTAAGCAACTGGAACGCGACGGCAGGCGGCTGAGCGAGGAGGAACGGAAAGAACTTTTCGAGTCGGTGAAAAAAACCTATGACGAGCAAACCGATCCGCGCTATGGAGCCGCGCGGTTGTGGATCGATAAGATTATCGACCCGGTCGAAACGCGGGAAGCCATCACCCAGGCCCTGGAGGCCGCAGCGCTGAATCCGGACGTGCCGGATTTCAAGGTGGGGGTGCTGCAGACGTGATTTCTCGACACGCAGGTGCAGGAGAGGTGGCTGATTGGCCCCAGCGGAATCTGCAACCGTAAGCGGACGCAAATGTCAGACCTGGTTAAAATGATCGAATGTCCACGCGACGCCTGGCAGGGGCTGAAGGGACAGATTCCTGCATATATCAAAGCAGACTACCTGAAAGCCCTCGTTAGCGCGGGTTTCAAGCACATCGATGCGGTCTCTTTCGTCTCCCCGAAGGCGGTGCCTCAGATGGCTGATTCGGAGGATGTCCTTCAGGAACTCGACCCTCCGGACGACGTCGAAATCATCGGCATCGTTGTCAATGAGAGAGGCGCGGAGCGCGCCATCAAGACGCAAGCAGTTCGCACTTTGGGCTTTCCGTATTCGGTTTCGCCGACCTTTCTGAACAACAATCAACGGCAGAGTTTGGAAGATGCCCTGGACGAACTGGAAAGGATCAAGAACAGAAGCGACGGCGCTGGACTCGATATCGTCGTCTATGTTTCGATGGCGTTCGGCAATCCCTATGGCGATCCCTGGAATCTCGAGGAGGTTGTCGATGCCGTCGACCTGCTCGAGTCGCTGGACATTCGCATGATTTCTCTTGCGGACACTATAGGAATGGCCGGTCCCACCCAGATTGCGGGGCTGTTTTCTGCGGTGCACTCCAGGTACGATTATCTGGAGATCGGTCTTCACCTGCATAGCCGTCCGGACCAGGCGGCGGACAAGATCCTGGCGGCCTATGACGCCGGCTGCCGAAGATTTGATTCCGCACTGGGTGGGCTGGGTGGGTGTCCGTTTGCGCAGGACGCGCTGGTGGGAAATATCTCCACGGAGACGGTGCAGGATGCCTTGCGTCAGCGCGGAGCGAGCCTGCCGCCGCTGAAACCACTCGACACCTTAGTGCGGGTAACCCATGAGATTGGGGCACGGTATACGGCCTCCAGCGCCGCGGATTGATGCGGCGCCGTCTCTTGAGAAACGATGATTAGCCTTTCAACATGACCTACAGAAACCTCCAGCTCCAGTACGACGCGGGCATCGCAACCATTACCCTCAACCGCCCGGAGAAGCGCAACGCCATCAGCTTCGTGCTGGTAGAAGAACTACAGGCGGCGCTGCGGGAGGTCGAGCAATCGCGGGCCCGGGTGGTCATTCTCACCGGCGCCGGCAAAGCTTTTTGCGCGGGCATGGACCTGGACGAGCTCAAGGGCTTGCTGGGCAAGACTCCCGAGGAGAACGTCAAAGACTCCAAGGTGATGGCCGGCCTCTTTCGCGGCCTCTATGAGTTCCCTTTGCCTACGATCGCGGCGGTCAATGGTGCGGCCGTCGCCGGGGGCACTGGAATCGCCACCATGTGCGACTTTACTCTGGCCGTTCCCAATGCCAAATTCGGCTACACCGAAGTGCGCATCGGCTTCGTGCCGGCGATTGTCTCTTCCATCCTGGTCTGGCAGGTTGGGCACAAGATCGCCCGCGATCTGCTGTTGAGCGGGCGTACTTTTGACGCGGACGACGCTTATCGCTGGGGACTGGTCAATGAGGTGGTCGAACCGGAGCGGTTGATGGACAAGGCCAAGTCGCTGGCCACGGAGCTGATGCAGAGCAGCCCGTCGTCCCTGCGGGCCACCAAGAAACTGATCAACAGTTTCATCGCTGAGCAGCTCGATCGGCAGATCACGCAAGCGGTCGAAGACAACGCCCGCATCCGCGCGACCGCTGATTTCCGCGAGGGCGTCACCTCATTCCTGGAGAAACGGAAGCCTAACTGGAGCGGCCAGTGAGAGCGGGGAGCAACCACCACCAAGCGGTCGCGGAAAGCCGGGTGCGCGTGCGTTACGCCGAAACCGACCAGATGGGAGTGGTCTATCATGCCAATCATTTCATCTGGTTTGAAATTGGCCGAGTCGACTGGATGCGGCAAATGGGCTTTTCCTATCGCGATATGGAGCGTGATTACGGCCTGTTCATCGCCGTGGCCGACGCGCGCTGCCGCTACAAGGCGCCCGCCCGCTACGACGATGAGATCATTGTCCGCACCAGGTTGAAGAATGTGCGCGAGTCGGTTGTGCACTTCGGCTACGAACTGGTGCGGGCTGAGGATGGCGTCATCCTCGCCGAGGGCGAAACCACGCACGTGGTGACCGATGCGCAGATGAGAGCAACGCCGCTGCCCGAGAAATTCCTGATTGCGTTCCGTGAAGCGGTGAGCAAATAGCATTGCGACGGAACCGGGGGCATTTGTAGTACGCTGAATTCCCGGCGAAACTCAAGGCCGGAACCAGGAAACTCAAACCGCATTGAAAGCGCTTCACATCAATGGAAACGATCTGACGCTGGAGGCTGTGCGCGAGGTGGCGGTAGAGCGTCGCGCTGTGCTTCTCGCTCCGGATGGCCGCGAGCTTGTCGACCGGGCCCGCGCGGTGGTCGACAGCCTGGTCGCGCAAAACCGCGTCTCCTACGCCATCACCACAGGCGTGGGCAAACTGGCCGACGTCCGCATTGCCGGAGAGCAGATTCGCGAGCTCCAGCTCAATCTGATCCGCTCTCACGCTGCCGGAGTGGGGGAACCCCTTTCCGCAGCCGAGACGCGCGCCATGATGCTGCTGCGCGCCAATTCTTTGTCCAAGGGCTGCTCCGGGGTGCGCGCGGCAATCATCGACACGATTTGCGAGATGTTGAACCGCGGGGTCACGCCCATGGTGCCTTCGCAGGGCAGCGTCGGGGCCAGTGGCGACCTGGCTCCGCTGTCGCATCTGGCCCTGGCGTTGATCGGCGAGGGCGAATGCCTGGACGCAAAAGGCGCACGCATTCCGGCGGGCGAGGCACTGCGAGGGGCGCAGATCAAACCCCTGGTGCTCGAGGCCAAAGAGGCCGTCTCGCTGATCAATGGCACTCAGGCCATGCTGGGAGTGGGAGTGTTGGCGCTGCTCGCCGCGGAGATTCTCGCCGACTCGGCAGACGTCGTTGGCGCTCTTTCCCTCGATGCCCTGCATGGGACGGACGTCGCCTTCGACGAGCGCATTCATCAGGCCCGTCCGCACAGCGGCCAGATCACAAGCGCAGCCAATTTGCGCGCAATGCTGGAGGGCAGCCAGTTGCGCGAGTCGCATCGCGACTGCGAGCGCATACAGGACGCCTACTCCCTGCGTTGCATGCCCCAGGTCCACGGCGCGGTGCGCGACACGCTTTCCCACTGCCGCGAGGTCATGGAGATCGAAGTCAACTCCGCGGTCGACAATCCCCTGGTCTTTCTGAGGAGTGGCGGGACAGCCGCGGCGCGGGCAAGCTCTGCAGCCGACGGGGCCGATGTGCTGTCAGGCGGGAACTTTCACGGCCAGCCGGTCGCCTTCGCGCTGGATTTCCTGGGCATCGCCTTAAGTGCCCTGGCGGGCATTTCCGAACGCCGGCTGGAACGTCTGGTGAATCCCGCGCTCAATGAAGGCCTGCCGCCGTTCCTGGCCGCTGGGGCCGGCCTTAACTCCGGCTTTATGATGCCGCAGGTTGTGGCGGCATCGCTGGTCAGCGAAAACAAGGTGCTGGCGCATCCTGCCTCGGTCGATTCGATTACCACCTCGGGCAACAAGGAAGACTATGTATCCATGGGAATGACGGCGGCATTGAAGCTGAAGCGCATTGTGGACAACACCCGCAACACGCTTGCCATTGAGGCCATGGCTGCGGCGCAGGCGCTCGATTTTCTCGCGCCCCTCAAGACCTCCAAGCGCGGGCAGGCAGCGCACGCAGCTGTCCGGTCGGTGTGCGCGACCATGGACAAAGATCGCGTGATGTATCAGGATTTTGCCCGCATCTCCGACCTTATTGCCAGCGGAAAGCTAGCGGACGCGCTGCGGTGATTTCCAGCCGCGAGGATCAGAACAACGGTGTTGCGGCAGCCCGAGGCGGACAGGAGTGTCCGCCCCGCAGTCAGTTCTCGTACAGGAGTACGCCTTCCGCCTTCTCCGAGTCGACCGGGCGATAATACAGCTTGTCGCCATCGAGGAAGACCTCGATGAACGCCGGCCGGGTAGTGATGGTCCCCTGTATCAGGGCCTCCGAGAGCGGGTCTTCGATGTACTTCTGCAGGGCCCGGCGCAGCGGACGCGCGCCATAGCTGCGGTCGGTCAACGTCTGGTTGAGGATCCACTTCTTGGCCTCGTCGGTGACCGTGACCGTGATCGACTTCTGCGCCAGGTTCTGATTGAGCTGCGTAACCATGAGCTCCAGAATCTGGATGAGGTCGTTCTCGCTCAGGGCGCTGAAGAGGATAATCTCGTCCAGACGGTTCAGGAATTCGGGGTTGAAGGTACGCTTGACCTCGTTCTTGACCAGGTCTTCGACCTTCTCTGAGACCATGTCTTCCTTGGAGGACTGGAAACCCAGTCCTTCGCGGCGCTGCAGGTGGCGCGCACCGATATTGGAGGTCATGATGATGATGGCGTTCTTGAAGTCCACGGTGTTGCCCAGGCCGTCGGTGAGCTG
>CAYOZX010000151.1:0-9162 GCA_964408515.1 uncultured Acidobacteriaceae bacterium
CTGCGGGACATGGTCCAGAACCACATGATGCAGGTGATGTGCCTCGTAGCGATGGAACCGCCCGCGGCCATGGATGACCGCTCCGTCCGTAACGAAAAGGTGAAAGTGCTGGACGCCATCCGCCCCATCGCGGAGAACGAAGTGCCGGACTGGACCGCGCGGGGCCAGTACGCCGCCGGGGTCGTGCACGGGCCGCTGGTGCCCGGCTACATCCAGGTAAAGGAGTTGCGCCCCGAGTCCGGCAACCGCCGGGTCAAAGTGCTTTTAACGGTTGAGTCGCAGAAAAGGAGATTTGATGTGCGCGGCGAACCACCAAAGCGAAACATGGGTCTTGGGATCCAGAATCACCAGCCGGACCTGGGGATCGGAGTGCGAGCCGCCCGAAGCGCCGGTGGCGGCGGTGCCGGTGACGGTAACATCAACAATGGGCTCCAGATAAGTGAGCTCGAAGACCAAGTCCGCGTCCCTTGGGTCAGACACAAGTTCGTAACGCCCCCAGCTCTTGAGAGCGGCGTAGAACGGGTCATAGAGCCGCGCAGGACCAGAGCCATAAGAATCGTCTCCCGGCGCGTTGGACACAAACACCTTCTTCGCCGAAAAAATTTGTGCCGGAACCGGCGCCCTCTCCGCCGCTTTTTGCGCAGGGGACGAACCGGACAGAGCCATTGCCGCTATCCCCAACAAGAGCACGCCTCGTATGGTTCTGAACATCGAAACCTCCAACGTCCGGATCACTCGCCATTCGCGCGGTGCCGCGCCGCAAAGAACCAGTGCCTCAACTTTGACACCCGTCTTCACAGAAAGCGCCCGCCCCCAGCAGCTCTTTCGTGCCCTGCCGCCGGTTTCCGCTTCAGGCCACTCCCAGAAATCGCCTTGTCCCGTTCGCGCATCTTCTCCAAAATCTTGACCTTCTCCGAAAAGCTGAGAGCGGCCAGCCGGGCGCGCAGTTTTGGTTTGCTCATGAAGGTCCTTCCAGATATTTCTTCTCAAACAGCTTCCATTTCTCGACCAGCCCGTGGCGGTTGAGTAGATTCGTTAGCTTCGTCCGATCCACAGCGCCTCACAGATTCATTGTGAACTAACTGCCTGGCTGCCGCTACCTCAAACAAAACGGGAGGCGGTCAACTCTGCCGCCTCCCGTCCTGAGCGGACAAGAGTGTCCGCTCCACATGCACATCGATTACGCGGCTTGGCCCGTGCTCTTCACGCTCTTGGCCTCCGGCGTCTTCTCGCTGCCGACGTTGACCTTGATCTGCTTGGGCCTGGCTTCGGCTTTCTTCGCCAGCTTGATCTTGAGCACGCCCTTGTCGTAGTTGGCAGAGACGTTCTCGTGGTCAACCGTGTTGGGCAGGGTGAAGGAGCGGGTGAAGCTGCCATACTGCCGCTCCACGCGGCGGTAGTTCTCTTCCTTCTCCTCCCTCTCGAACTTACGCTCGCCGTGCACGGTGAGGGTGTTGTTCTCGATCCGGACATCGATGTCCTTCTCGTCGATGCCCGGGACCTCGATCTTCAGGGTGACGTTGTGCTCATCCTCGTACACATCCACCGCCGGGGCGAAGGTGCTGGTGGTCAGGGCCTCCTCGCGACCATCGCCGAACGACTGCTGAAACAGCCGGTTCATGCGGTCCTGCAGAGTGGCGAATTCACGGAATGGCTCCCAACGAGTCAATATGGTCATGGCTGATCCTCCTTACAGAATTTTTCCCAACTTAGGGTTTAAGGGCTCCTTCGTACATTCATTAGGCGCTGTATTAGCGTAATCGAATCATAAAATATTAGCGTATCATTGTCAATATCAAAAATATGTCTTATTTTCAATTACTTAGATTGACAATGACGCACTTCAGGTAGGCGGTCTCAGGCACATTCAAGAGCATGGGATGGTCACGGGCTTGGGTACGGTTTTCCAGCAAGCGAATTGTTCTGTGGACATCGTGGGCGGAATCGGCCACGACCCCCAGGAACTCGGCCGGGCTCACATGATAGGAGCAGGAGCAGGTCACGAGGGTCCCGCCGGGCCGCAACATCCTGAGCGCCCGCAGATTGAGCTCTTTGTAGCCTCGGAGGGCCGTGTCCAGGGTCTTCCTGCTCCTGGCAAAGGCGGGCGGGTCGAGCACGATGATGTCGTACTGCCGTCCGGCGGCGGCGTAGTCGCGCAGCAGGTCAAAGGCATTGGCCTCGATCCAGTCGATCTCCCATCCGTTGAGGGCGGCGTTGCGCTCGGCGACTTCCAGAGCCGGACGGGAGCTGTCCACTCCGGTGACCCGGGAGCAGTGCGGCGCCATATGCAGGGCGAAGCCTCCCTGATAGCAGAAAACATCCAGCCCCTCACCTCGCGCATATTGGGCGGCGGCGGCGTAATTCTCGCGCTGGTCGAGGAAAGCGCCTGTCTTCTGCCCCTCGAGCGCGTCGTAGTGGAACTTGACCCCATTCATGGCGATCACGGTTGAGGTTTTCTCGCCCTGCACCAGGCCCGGCTTCCGCGGCTGCAACTGCTCCAGCTCGCGCACCCTCGCATCCACCCGCTCGGCGATCGCCGCCGGATGCAATTGCTCATTCAGAGCAGAGAGGAACACCTGCCGAACCGGTTCGGCGTCCATGGCCTGGGTCAGAACCTGGAAGGAGAGCAAGTCGTTGTAGCGATCCACGATCAGGCCGGGCAGGAAATCACCCTCGCTGAAGACGACGCGATAGGCATCGGTGTTTTGCACCACCCGCTCGCGATAGGCCAGGGCCTCGGCGATGCGCTGGCAAATGAGGGCGCCGAGATCACTGACCGCCTCGCGCGCGAGCATGCGCACGGCAATCTGCGAAGCCGTGCTGTAGAGCGCCGAGCCGAGAAATGTGCCCCGCTCCTCCCTGATACTTACCATCGACCCGGGAGCGATGCGATCCGCAGAAACCACATCGGAGCGATAAACCCAGGCGTGGCCGCTCTTCACCCGTTCGGCACCACGGCGCGAGATGGTAACGGTTGGAATGGCGGGGACCGGACGCTTGCCGGGCATGGAGAGATGGTAAACCCTGCAGGGAATGCTCACGGGTTGCATAGTGCGGTCAGCGAGAACTCGGGGTTCTTACATTGGTCGCAACCTGGCCAGGCGGGCTAGCAATGCGTTTCGCGGGCGGAGGATTGAGGCAAAGAGAACCGATCGCAAAGTTAGGGGAGCAACCTCTGGACAAGAACCAAATGTGGAATCTCAGCTGGCCGCGGGGTGCTCGACAGGATGGGCCTCGGACCGGGAATGGGAGCTTGCCGCTTCGAGGCGGGCCAAATCCAGATCGCGCTGCAAGCCATCCAGCACGACCATGGGAACTTCATCGCCCCACTCCTCCATTTCGGCTTCCGTCCAGCTTCCGTTGAGGCGAATGGCGTCGTTGAGATCCTCGGGAAAACTGAGGCGATACTCGCCCTCGCGGGTCAGCGGATCGCCCAGCTTGCGTCCGGTGTGCAGGTCATAGACGCGGCGGGTGGCAGTTCCATTGGCGTTGATGAAGCTCAGGTAGACTTCGCCGTGCTCGCCGAATTCGGGGCGATAGTACCAGGCCTGGCTGGCATCCAGCTTGGGATGAGCACGCCGCCGTTTGCTCACCGTCGGGGCTGTCATCTGGGTGTCGTGCGCGGGATTGTAGTAGAGGATGCGCTGGCAGGAGTCGCAAACCACGGTCCGTTCGCCGGCCCGGACTTCGTTGTAGGTTTGCGGGCGCAGCATCACGGAACAGCCCATGCACTTCTGTTCCCGCACTTCCGCCAGGCCCGAACCGCGGTGGCGGGACACACGGTCGTAGTGCTCCAGGGTGTCCGGCTTCACAGCGGCGCGCGCCTTGTCCCGCCTGGCCTTCCACTCGGCCAGTTCCTTCTCGTCCTGGACGGTGCGCTCGCGGGCGACAGTTTTCTCCCTTTCGATCTCCGCGGTCTCCGCCTTCAGTTCAGCTTCCGCCCCCTTGACGTCCTTCTCGCGGGAGTCTGCGTCGAGCATCAACTCGAGAATCTTGTCTTCGTGGCCGCGGATGTCCTGCTCGGCGAACTGGATCTCGTGCAGCAGGGCTTTGTACTGATCGTTGGTCTTGACGCCTAAGGACTGGTCGCGGTACTTGGAGATTTTGCCTTGCAGGTCCTGGATGGCGGTTTCGTGCTTGCGGCGGGCAGCATCGTCGGCTTTGACAGCGGCTTTGGCTTCTTCCAGGGCGGCCTTCGTACCGGCGAGCTTTTCTTCGATGGCCGCCACCCGCCTGGGCAAGGCGGCTATCTCCTCTTTCAGGCGGTGGATCTCGCGGTCCGCCTGCTGCAGCGCAATCAGGTTCTCGACGTCAGGAAGCATGGAGGAGCAGCGCTCAGGCAATTTTAGCACGCAGGGCCCGGAGCCAGCCGTCTGCGCGAACTCGCGGCGCTCCGCGGGGAGGATCTTAACCGCAAAGCAGGCAAAAATTGCCGGGTGTGGAACACACCGGCTGCGGGCATGGGCTTCAGTCATAATGGAACTTATGCAGAAGCTGACTTTGGGCGACTTTGAGCTGACGGCGGTGTCGGACGGCACTTATTTCCTGGACGGCGGAGCCTTCTTCGGGGTGGTGCCCAAGGTGTTGTGGGAAAGGAAGGTGAAGGCGGACGCGCAGAACCGCGTTGTGATCGGCCTGAATTCGGTTCTGGTGAGAAACGACCACCTGACCGTCCTCATCGAGACCGGAAGCGGCAACAAGCTGCCCGCCAAAATGGCGGAAATCTACGGTCAACCGGCGAAACTGCTGGACAACCTGCAAGCGGCGGGCGTCTCGCCCGAAGACGTGGACCTGGTGATCAATTCGCACCTGCACTTCGACCACTGCGGCTGGAACACGCTGCGCACGGGGGACAAGATGGTCGCCACCTTCCCTCGCGCCACCTACTACGCGCAGCATGGCGAATGGGAGCACGCGCACCAGAATCAGCGTGACGCAGCCAGTTTCCTCGCGGAGAACTACGACCCCCTGGTGGAGAGCGGAAAAATGAAGCTCCTGCGCGGCGACACCGAGATCGCGCCGGGAATTTCGGTGAGCGTTTATCCCGGCCACACGCGCGATATGCAGGCCATCATCCTCCGCAGCGGCAGGCACACAGCCTGCTACATCTCCGACCTGATCCCCACCAGCGCCCACCTCGACCTGAACTGGGTGATGGGCTTCGACCTTTATCCCCTGGAGACCATCGAAAGCCGGAAGCGGTACTACGGTCAGGCGATTCCCGGGAAATGGCTGACCATGTTCACCCACGATCCGGAGCGGCCCTGGGCCTATCTGGCCAGAGACGAAAAGGGGAAAATCAGGCTGGCGCCATCTAGAGAGTGATCTCCATGCCCTCGGCCGCGGCGCACACTTTGGGATAGTGATCGCGCGCTGTTTTCACCACGCTGTCGATGCACACATCGTTGTGATCGGGGTCGTGGTGGAAAAGAACCAGTTCCCGGGCGCCGCTTTCCATGACGATATTAATGGCCTCACGCCAGTGGCTGTGGCCCCAGCCGCGTTTGCGCGCTTCGTATTCCTCGGGCAGGTACTGGGCGTCGTAGATCAGCACGTCGGCGCCCGCGGCCAGCGTGCGTACGTTCTTGTCAAACTGCGGATCGCCAGGCTCGTTGTCGGTGGCGTACACCAGCGCGCCATCCTGGGTCTCAAGCCGGAACCCCATGCAGCCCTGGGGATGGTTGAGCCACAGGGCTTCCACCATGACGTCCTCGAGCGGCACGCGGCCCGGCTCCAGGTTGTAGAAACCGCGCTGCGCCTTCATCTCGCTCATGTCAACCGGGAAATAGGGAGCAGACATCTGCTCCTCCATCACCCGCTTCAAGCTGCGGGTGCGGCTGGAAGAGTGAAAGGAGAAGGAATTTTCCGGGCGGTCATACAGCGGGCCGAAAAACGGAATGCCCTGAATGTGATCCCAGTGAAAGTGGGAAACGAAGATGTGCGCGTGGATCGCCTGGCCCAGCGATTCGCGCTGCAGCTGCTGCCCCAGCGAACGGAACCCGGTGCCGCAGTCGAAGATGTAGATCCCATCTCCCTGGCGGACTTCGACGCAGGAGGTGTTGCCGCCATAGCGCAGATTTTCCGACTGGGGAGTCGGCGTCGATCCGCGGACCCCCCAGAATTTGATACGCATACGCCCCCGCCGAGCGGATTCCGGCTAATTCGCCATCTTCCAACGGGCTAGCGGCGCGCGTCAATTCACTCGCTGGTTACTTTGGATTGGATGGCGGCGATTGTGCCGCGGCGGATCGTCATCCTCATGCCGTGCCGGGGACGAAGCGTGATGCTGGGTAAGGCCGCGACCGGGTGTCCGGGGACCAATTCGAGCTGACAGCGTTGCGCGATGGCCGCGAGCAGCAGAGTCGCTTCCATCATGGCAAAAGAAGCTCCGATGCACAGGCGCGGACCGCCGCCAAAAGGGAAATAAGCAAACCGGGGCAGGCGTTGCGCGCTCTCGGATGTCCATCGCTCGGGATCAAACTGCTCAGGGTCGTCGAAAAATCGCGGATCGCGGTGCATGATCCAGGGGCTCATCACCACATTCGCGCCCGCGGGCAGCCGGTAACCGGCGATTTCCATTTCTTTGGCGGCAGTGCGCGCCAGGCTCCAGGCGGGCGGATACAAGCGCATCGATTCCTTCACCACCTGGTCGGCGTAGGGCAGGATCGGCAGGTCTGCCAGCTGGGGCGCGCGTCCGCCCAGGACAGCATTCAATTCCCGCCGCAGTTTGTCGGCAACCGCGGGATGCTGACTCAGCAGGTACCACGTCCAGGAGAGTGAAACTGCGGTAGTTTCGTGTCCGGCGAGGAGAAATGTCATGATCTCGTCGCGCAACTGGCTGTCGGTCAGGCCGCTGCCGTCCTCATCCCGGGCCGCCATCAGCATGGAGAGCAGGTCGCCCGTGTCTTTCCCGCTCACCCGCCGCTGCCGGATGATGCGGTTGACGATGTCATCCAGCTCCCGCACCGCCCGCCGCACGCGTATCAGGGCCGGCAACGGCAGGTAGCGCAACGCAGGCGGCAGAATCATCCGCCCCCCGGAAGTGTGCCGCATGAGCAGGTTGAGCGCGGTGGCGACTCTCTCCGTCTCTTCCTTCACCTCCACGCTGAACAGCACCTTGGCCACGATGCGCATGGTGAGTTCCATCATCTCCAGATGGACATCGCGGGTCTCGCCGTCCTTCCACGTGGCCAGCATTTCCTCGGTGTAGGCCAACATGGTCTGCGCATAGGAAGCCAGGCGTTCACGATGAAACGCGGGCTGGCAAAGCCGCCTCTGCCGCCGCCAGGGCGAGCCTTCGCTGGTGAGGAGGCCCTCGCCCAGGAACCAGCGGCTGTTCTGGATGACTTTGTCCTTGGCGAAATTCTGCGCCTGGGAAATCAGGACGGACTCGATGAGGTCAGGATGGTTCAGGAAGTAAACATCGATCCAACCCGCGCGGTAGTAGAAAATGTCGCCGAATTCCCGCGCCCAGCGGGTAAAGACGGACAGGGGATCGGGACTGAACAGGGGAAAATTTCCCACGATAAACTTGGGCGCGGGGCCGGGTGGACGACGTAGGGAGGCTGCAGGCATGGGCCAGGAAGCTGGCGGTTCTTGCTGGCCCAATTCTACAGGTTCACCGGGCGGTTCGGCGGCGGCCTTCTCTATAATGGCTGGCGGAGCGGCTGCCGAAGCCTGGGCGAGTAAATGCCCGGCGTCCTGGTGCAGCCGCTCGGTGTGCTCTGTATCCCCTGTGGTCCAAAGGGTTCTGGCTTTGGAAGGAACCTGAAAGAACCAGAGATCAATGCTGCGTCCCGACTTCAAGGAATTTTCGCGCCTCGCTGAGGGAGCCACGCTGGTGCCGGTGGTGAAGTCGGTCTCCGCCGATCTTCTGACGCCGGTTTCTGCCTTTCTGGCCGTTGCTGCCCATGAGCAGGATGCTTTTCTGCTCGAATCCGTCGAGCGCGGCGAGCAAATCGGGCGCTACACCTTCCTGGGCGCGCGTCCCTACATGCAGGTCCGGGCCAGAGACGATGAAGTCGTGATCCAGCGTGGCAACAGGAAGAAGAAAGAGAGGCGCACCGGCAGCGTCATCGCGGTAGTGAAGGAATTGCTGCGGCAGCATCGTCCCGCGGCTGTGCCGGGATTGCCGCCGTTTACCGCCGGGGCCGTGGGCTATTTCGCCTACGACGCCGTGCGCCAACTGGAAAAGATCGGGGAGCACGCCAAGGATGACCTCTCCCTGCCCGATTGCATGCTGATGTTCTTCGACCGGCTGCTGGCTTTTGACCACCTGCGCCACCAGATTCACATCATGGCCACCGCGGACGTGTCCAATGAGAAGCCTCGCCGCGCCTACGACCGTGCGTCAGCCGACATCGCCGCCCTGGAGAGAAAGCTGGCCACAGGGCTGCGGCCCGCGCACTGGAACCGGTCCTCGCGCTCGACGCGGGGGAAGCTCGAAGTCCACGCTGGGACCAGCAAGGAGAAATTCACCGCGGCCGTCGCAGGGGCCAAGGAGTACATCGCGGCAGGCGACATTTTCCAGGTAGTGCTGTCGCAACGCCTGGACTTCACACCTTCGGTCGCGCCGTTCGACATCTACCGCGCGCTGAGGACGGTCAACCCGTCCCCCTATCTCTATTTTCTGCGCATGGGGGAAACTCACGTGCTGGGATCGTCTCCCGAGATGCTGGTGCGGGTCACCGGGCGCAAGCTGGAATACCGGCCCATCGCGGGCACACATCCCCGCGGCCGTGACGAAGCCGAAGACCAGAAGCTCGAACAGCAGATGCTGCGCGACGAGAAGGAACGCGCCGAGCACGTCATGCTGGTCGACCTGGGACGCAATGACCTGGGCCGGGTGAGCGAGTACGGATCGGTGAAAGTCAAGGACCTGATGTACGTAGAGCGCTACTCCCATGTCATGCACATCGTTTCCGCGCTCGAAGGCGGGCTGCGCCGCGATCTCGATGCCCTCGACGCCTTCGCCGCCTGCTTCCCCGCGGGCACCCTCACCGGCGCGCCCAAAGTCCGCGCCATGCAGATCATCGAAGAGCTGGAACCCACCCGCCGCGGGGTGTACGGCGGCGCTGTGCTCTACGCCGACTTCGACGGCAATCTTGACTCCTGCATCGCCATCCGCACCATGGTGATGAAAGGAAAGAGGGCCTACCTGCA
>CAYOZX010000152.1:0-2122 GCA_964408515.1 uncultured Acidobacteriaceae bacterium
GTGGCCAGCAGAAACACCATCAGCACCAGGGTGAAGATGAGCGCGGTCTGGCGCGACATCCAGCCGTTGGCCTGCCCCGAGGCCCCGAAATGCGTAGCCATCACGGCCGGCAACCGGCCCCAGGCCGCCCGATACTGCAGGGCGCTCAAGGGCAGCGCCAGCCACAGCAGAGCGATCAGCGCGCGATAGAGTCGGTTCTCCATGTCGATATCCACTATTTTTCGATCGGGCCTGCGCAGGTTTCGCCTCGATCCTCTCCGGCCACGTCACTCCACAAGCGCACGTAGGCGATCCCCTTTTCATAGCGCGTCACCATCACTTCCGTTCCTTTGCTGATGGCTGTGCCGTCTTCGCTGCGCGCGCCGCATGCGCGCCGTGTTCCCGCCTGCGAGTAGATAATTTCGCCCGTTCCCCGCTCGCGAATCGGAACTGATACTCGTCCCAGGACGCCTCCCATTTCGAAGTCCGCAGGATCGAGATTTTCCTCCCGTGAAATCAGCACGCGGCTGAGAAAGATAAACACGACGCCTCCACCCGCCAAGCCGCTGATCACGGCCAGTCCGAGCCCGGTGATGATCCACAGGCCGGAAAAGCGGGTAAGAAGGTAACCCGCCCCGCCGAACCATGCCAGGAAGGCCGCAGCGGTAACCGGATTGAAGGGAGACACGTGAACCGCGTGGGTATGAGCCGAGGCATGTCCGGCATTCGCCGCGCTCGGAGCTGCATGTCCACCCGCCGCCGGCCCGGCATGGGGAACGGGCACATGCCCATGCCCGTGAGAGAGGTGAGGCAGGTGCAGGGTCCAGCGAAATCCTCCCGCCAGAAATGAGAGCAGGCTGAAGGAAAATCCGACCGCGAAGCAAATCAGATAGAAATCTGCCCAGGTCATATGCGCCGCCTCCCTTCTCCCCCGCCCGCCGGCCGGAGCGCATCCAGCAGCCGGTCGGCCAGGCCGGGTGTGTCCAAAATCGAGCCCAGCAGCAGCAAGCAGCGCCGCGTGTCTTTCTGGCGCGCCGCCTTGATGAGCACTTCGCTCACTTCCGGATCGCTTACAAACCGTTCCGAGCCCTGCAGCAGCCAGACATCGAGCTTGCCCTCCGTGGTGCGCAGGTCCGACACCAGCTCGGTGTGGTAGCCCTCGGGATCATCCACCAGAAATCCCGGGTGGACCTTGAAAAACCTGGCCAGCAGGCTACGCGTCGACTGCGTCAGATGGGGACGCGAGCCGCGCTCGATCTGCGAAACGTACGACTGGCTGATGCCCTTTCCCTGCTCTTTGCGGATGGCGGCGACCAGCTCCAGCTGGGTCAGTGGCCGGCCCAGGCCGCGCAGCGCGCCTTCCACCTCGCGCAGGTAACGTAATTTCTCTGCCAGCGTCATATTCCAAATCGAAATATTAATATCTCAATATGTAATACATGTCAACGAAGAAATTCCCAATGCGATCAAGGAGTTACGGGGACTAGGCCGTGGCGCGGGTCGAACAAAAAAAGGCGCCTCGGTTGCCCGAGGCGCTTTTCTGCCGAGGATGTGAAATTACTGAACCCGGTCGTTGTGCTTCTTGCGATAGATGGCGCGCGACGTGCGGTTCTGCTGCCGCGTCACCTGCCGCCGCTCGGCAGGCGTAAGCTTGCCGCCGTTGGCCACGCGGTCATTGTGAATCTCGCGGTGGATAGCCGCTTCCCGGCGCTCCAGATTAGCGGTTTCGGCGGCCGTCAACTGGCCGCTCTT
Source organism: uncultured Acidobacteriaceae bacterium (assembly GCA_964408515.1). Taxonomy (GTDB): domain Bacteria; phylum Acidobacteriota; class Terriglobia; order Terriglobales; family Acidobacteriaceae; genus CAYOZX01. The sequence goes on from CAYOZX010000152.1 coordinate 1,732, forward strand.
CACGCCCTGCGCAATCCGCTTCTGCTGGTTGCGCTGCCGCTGGTTGATGGTGGGCCGAACCGCCGCAGGAGCGGCAGGCTCAGCGGTTTGAGCCGCTGCGGGCAGCATTAAGGCCGCGGCCACGGCCGTCAAGATAAAACCTTTGCCTTGCCAGTTCATGATCTTCTCCCCCAAATCCTGTCTCGACCCTTTTGAGCTTTCCGGGTCAGTTGTTCTAAACCCCGCGAGAGCGGGAATGTTGCGCCCGGAAGCTGCATGCTACGGCATCGGGAGGAGTACCGGGTGGTTACCAAAGTTGCTGAACCGCGGGGAGAAACGAACCTGTTTACAGACCCGCTTCTAGCACGCAGCCAAAATCCCGAGCCAAGTGGGGGAACCTGTTTAAATTCCC
>CAYOZX010000152.1:2132-9151 GCA_964408515.1 uncultured Acidobacteriaceae bacterium
TCGAACCGCAGGGAAACAAGCCGGTCTTACAGACCCATTTCGAGCCCGCAGCCGAAATCCGGGGCAAAGCGAGGGATCTCGGTCAAATTCCCACTTCGATGCGGGACCGGGGATCCAGATAGTCGCGCAGGGCATCGCCGATAAAGTTGAGGCGCTTTGCGGGCGTGAGCGGAGCGGGAGCCCGCAGCCGAAATCCCGAGCCAAGCGAGGGATCCCGTCTAAATTCCCACTTCGATGCGGGAGCGAGGATCGAGATAGTCACGCAAGGCATCGCCGATGAAGTTGAGGCGCTGTGCGGGCGTGAGCGCCAGCGGGAGCCCGCAGCCGAAATCCCGAGCCAAGCGAGGGATCCCGTTTAAATTCCCACTTCGATGCGGGAGCGGGGATCGAGATAGTCGCGCAGGGCATCGCCGATGAAATTAAACGACAACACAGCCAGCATCACGGCGAGAGCGGGAAACAGCACGAGGTGGGGAGCGTCGAACAGGTGGGCGCGACCGTCATTCAACATGGCTCCCCAGGTGGCGGTGGGCGGAGCCACGCCCAGACCCAGGAAGCTCATGGTGGCTTCGGCGAGAATCGCGCCCGCCATGCCGATGGCGGCCTGCACGATCACCGGCTGAATGATGTTCGGCAGAATGTGTCGCAGGATCACGCGCAGATCGGAGGCGCCCAGGGCCCGCGCCGCTTCCACGAATTCGCGTTCGCGCGCCGCCAGTACCTGCCCGCGAACCAGGCGCGCGTATCCCACCCAGCCCCCGAGCGAAAGCGCCAGAACCAGGTTGAAAATTCCCGGTCCGCGGAAGGCCACGAAGGCGATAGCCAGCAGGATTCCAGGAAAGGACAGAAACGCGTTCATCACCACCACGTTGAAGAAGCGGTCGATGCCTCCGCCGTAGTAGCCGGCGATCGACCCTACGATCAGCCCCAGGCTGAGGGAAACCGCGACCACGGAGCTTCCCACCAGCATGGAGATGCGCGCGCCGTGGATCAGGCGGGAAAGAATGTCGCGCCCCAATTCGTCGGTGCCGCACCAGTGTGAGGAAGAGGGTTGCGCCAAGCGGGCAGGCAGATCGATGGAGGCAGGGTCTTGAGGCGCAATCCAGGGCGCGAAGAGTGCGAAGACCACAAACACGATCACCAGCAGCACACCGCCAGCCGCCAGCGGATTGTGCCGGGCGGCGCGCGGCAGCGAGATGGATAGAGCGGACAAGATGTCTAGCTCACCGCTACCATACTTCAAACCGGAAACTCCGATAGGCGCTGATTAAGGCGAAATCGTGGCCATTGGATGTGACCACTCGAGCGCCGTGCGAACGCGCCGTCAGCGCGATGAGCACATCAAAGTGAAGGTCCCGGAGCCTGCCGGATGTGAGGCCGCGCTCCTCCCGGATTCTGGCCAGTATCGGTCCCGAATCCAGCCAATTGGATTCCGTCGGAGTCAGAATCGGATGATTCTTCGCCAGCGCCTGCACAAACGCGCGTTCTTTCGGTCTCGTGGCTCCGCGCCAGAGCTCGGCCAGGACCACGGAGCAGTTTCGCACCAGGCCTGACACCGATTGCAATCTCTCCTGGTGGCGCCTGCTGCGCAGGCCGTCGATGATCACGGAAGAATCGAAGATGACAAAGTCACTCACCGTACGCCGCGAACCGCAACTTTCCCGCGTTTTTCTTCATCAGCTTCTTGAAGCGCTTGAGAGCGACAATCTCGCGCAGGGCAGCGTGCACCGCTTCCGTCCGCGACTTCACGCCAAGGATCCTGGCCGCTTCGTCGGCCAGTTGGGTATCCAGCCGGATGGACGTCATGGTGGTCGCCATAAGGGTCTCCTGTATATACAGGATATGGCATTTGTACAAGTCCATCGCGTCCTTGTGAAGAATCAGGGACCGATCCTCACTGCCGTATCCTCGGGTTCACCGCAAAGTACAGCAAATCCGTCAAAAAATTCACCGCCACATACGTCAACCCGATCGCCAGGATGCAGCCCTGCACCAGGTAGTAATCCCGATTGGAAATGGCCTGAATCGTGAGCCGGCCGATGCCGGGCCAGGAAAAGATCGTTTCGGTCACGATGGCGCCCGCCAGCAGCGCGCCAAACTGCAGTCCCAGCACGGTGATCAGGGGAATCATGGCGTTGCGCAAGGCGTGGCCATAGACCACCGTCCGCTCGGGCAGCCCTTTGGCGCGCGCCGTGCGGATATAGTCCTGGCCCAGTTCTTCCAGCATGGAGGTGCGCACCATGCGGGTAAGGATTGCGGCCAGCGCCCCGCCCATGGTGACCGCGGGCAGGACCAGGTGGGCGATGCTCCCGGACCCTGACACTGGCAGCCAGCCTAGCTGAATGGAAAAAAGCAGGATGAGAATCGGGCCCAGGGCAAAATTGGGGAAGGACAAGCCGAACAGGCTGATAACACTGAGTGCGCGGTCATCCCACCGGTTACGCCGCCGTGCGGAGCGCACTCCCGCCGGCACCGACAGCAACACGGCCACTAAAAGAGCGGCCAGGGTGAGTTTCAGCGTGTAAGGGTATCGCTGCCCGATGAGCCGGGAAACGCTCTGGTTAAAGCGCAGCGACGGTCCCAGATCGCCCCTGAGCACGCCCCGCCAGTAATTGAGATACTGCCGGCCCAGTGAGAGATCCAGGCCATAGGCATGGCGGGCTGCCTGCACATCGGCGGCAGGCGCGCCTTCCCCAAGCATCTGCAGAATGGGATCGCCCGGCACCAGGTGAATCAGCAAAAAGACCAGCGACACCACCAGCCAAATCACCGGCAATGTGTAGAGCAGGCGGAGGGAGAGATGCCGGAGCATTCAGTTATTGATCGTCTCCTGGATCGACGGATCGGATTCTATTGTGATTTTTTCACCTCAATGACGATGTGCCGCAGATGGTGAATCATCTGGTCCAGGCAGTCTTCAAATCCCTCGGCGACCACCGGGATGGAGACGGCTTAAGCTGTGCCTTGTCCGGCGGGATTTGCAGCGGTCGTGGCAGCGCCGCCTCCGGCGGCGCCTGCAATGAGGCCAGACCCTCCATCATCATGTTCCGGAGTCCATTCTGGCTTGTGGGTTCGTCAGTCGCCGGCTTGGACCATCGCCTTGGGTTCGAGCTTTTCAATCTTGACCTTGGCGATGCGGTGGCCTTCGATCTCCTGCACCGTAAAGCGGTGGCCATCATAGTCGAAACCTTCGCCCGGCCTGGGGATTCTTTGCAGCCGAGCGAGCACGAAGCCGGCAAGGGTCTCAAAGCCCGAATCACGCGGCAACAATAGCTGATATTGCGATTCCAGGTCGCGCAGGCCGACCGAACCTTCCAGGGTGACGGCAATCCTGCCCTCCTCCAGCGCCGGCTGCGGGGGCGCCACATCAAATTCATCTTCAATCTCGCCCACAATCTGCTCCAGCACGTCCTCGACCGTGATAACGCCGGCGGTGGAGCCGAATTCATCCACCACCACCGCGAGATGCCTCTTCCGTTCCTTGAACTCTTCCAGCAGTTCAGTCAGCACTTTGGTCTCCGGTACGACCAGCACATCGTGCATGATCTGGCTGATTTTCATGGCGGAGATGCGTGCCGCCACCGGCTGGTCGGGCGATGCGCTCAATCGCAGCCGGGTCCAGCGCATCAGGTCCTTGGCATAAAGAACTCCCACAATGTGCTCGGGGCCGCGCTGCGCATCGTAGACAGGGACACGGGAGTGCTGCTCCTCCACCACCCGCCCCAGGGCTTCGGAAAGCGTCAGATCACCGGGGAGTGAGAAGATATCCGGCCGGGCCACCATGACTTCCCGCACCGTCACGTTATCCAGCTCCAGCGCGCGGTGAATCATTTCCTCCTGAAAGTGGGGGATCTCGCCGAACTGGCGGCTGGCGGTCACGATGAGCTTAAGCTCGTCCGGGGAATGGACCGGTCCCTCGCGGATTCTGCGCGAGCCAAACAGACGCAGTACCCAGCCCGCGGCCCGGCTCATGATGAATAGCAGCGGACGGGTCAGGGTGAGGAAAACATCCATCGGGGCCGCCACCGCCAGCGCAATCTGCTCGGCGCGCTGCAGGGCGAGCGACTTCGGCACCAGTTCACCCAGAATCACGTGCAGGCAGGTGATCATGCTGAAAGCCAGCACGATGGCAATGCCGTGGGCATAAACCGCGGCGTGGGGCAGGTCCCGTACCGGCCCCAGCATCATCTGGGCCAGGAGGGGCTCGCCTACCCAGCCCAGGGTAAGGCTGGTAATCGTGATCCCCAACTGCACGCCGTTGACCACCTCATCCAGGTTGCGATGCAGTCGCTGGACGATGCGGGCGCCGATGCGGCGGGCCTCAATCAGCTGCTGGATTCGGGTGTCGCGCACGCTTACCAGGGCGAACTCGGCGGCCGCGAAGAAGGCGTTGACTGCCACCAGCAGCAGGATGAGAAGCACCCGCAGCAGCGCATAGGCGATCATGGAAGGCCCATTTTAGCATTCCCAACAGATAGCATGGCGCCGGACGCTAACCTCTTGTAGAATTAGGGCCATCTTCCCTGGCTGCGGTCCAAATCCTGGAAGTTTCCTGCTTCCATTTCACGACTCGGCTGGTCTAAGGCAACAGACGTTTGGCGTCCAGTGGCGGCCGGTCATGCCATCGCTGGGTGAAAATTCCGGGAACCAGGCATAAGTCCTGTTCGTAATCATCTAGCGACGCGGGAAATCCACTAAGGAGGCAGGTGTGAACGGGAACGGCAATAGCAAGAAGCGCCGCAGACGATGGATTTACGGGAGCATCGGCCTCGTCGTGGTTCTGCTCATCGCAGGGGGGTGGATCGCGGTAGCGCGCGGTGGAACCAAAATCGATCCTGCGAAGTTGCAGAAGGTGGAAAGAGGCGACCTGGCCAAGAGCGTGGTCGCCACCGGCAAGGTCACTCCCATCACCAAGGTCGAGGTCAAGTCCAAGGCCAGCGGTATCGTGAAGAAACTCCTGGTCGATTACGGGGACAATGTCAAAAAGGGTCAGCTGCTGGCCCAGCTCGACAAGGAAGAGATTCTGGCCGAAGTAGAGCAGTCTCGTGCTGCCGTCGAGGCCTCTCAGGCGAGTCTGAAGAGCGCGGAAGCTGATTATGAGCGCGCCCAGGTGGACGCCGAAGGTCCCGATGTGCCGCTGCTCAAGCGCGCCTACGATCGCGCGGTCGGCATGGCCAAGGCGGGGGTGGTGTCCACATCAGCCCTGGAAGACGCGCAGAAGAACTACGAACTGGCCCTGAACAAGCAGAATGTCGCCAAGGCCCAGGTTACGGTGCTGAAAGCGAAAATTGCCCAGGCCCAGGGCCAGCTGTCCAAGGACCGCGCCAACCTTAAGCAGCTGGAAGAGCAATTGAGCTATACCGATATCCAGTCGCCGATTGACGGCATCGTCCTGTCGCGCAACGTGGAGACCGGCGACGCAGTGAGTTCCATTCTGGTTCTCGGTTCCTCCGCGACCCTGGTCATGACCTTGGGCGACACCAGCCAGGTCTACGTGAAGGGCAAAGTGGACGAGAGCGACATTGGCAGGGTCTACCTGGGCCAGCCCGCGCGCATCAAGGTGGAATCATTCAAGGACAAGACCTTCAACGGCGTGGTGACCAAGATTTCCCCCATGGGGGTGGAGAAGGACAACGTAACTACCTTCGAGGTAAGGGTTTCCATCAACAATCCCGGCGGCGAGCTGAAGGCGGAAATGACGGCCAACGCCGAAATTATCCTTGAAGAGCACAAGAATGTGCTGCAAATTCCTGAAGGCGCAGTGATTTACGACAAGGACAAGAAGGCGTCGGTGGAAATCCCCGACCCCAGCGCCAAGGAGGGCAAGAAGAAGATCGCGGTGAACATCGGGATCTCCAACGGCGCCAAGACCGAGCTGCTAAGCGGACTCAAGGAAGGCGCCGAGGTGGTGCTGCAGTAAGGTTTGGTGGAATCCGAATCGTCGAGCTGACGGTTGCAATCCAGAGGAGGGCTCAGAATGAAATTGCGCAGCGTGGCGTCTCTGATCCTCGGGGCATGCGCAGTTGCGGCGATGGTCTGCTTACCGGCGTTGCCGGCGGCAGCGTCGCCGGAGGGTTCGTTTCAACGCACGCTACAGACGACCGGCCCGGTAAACCTCGAGGTTTCAACCGGTTCGGGCAGCGTGCAGGTTCGTTCCGGAAGTGCCGGGCAGGTGCAGGTTCAGGGGCGCATTCGAGCGTCGGAATGGTTTGACGGCAACGCGCAAGAGAAAATCAAGCGGCTGCAGGCAAATCCTCCTATCCTGCAGAGCGGTAACACGATTCGCATTGGGCACATCGACGATCCGGAGCTGCGGCGCAACATTTCCATCAGCTATGAGCTTGTGGTTCCGGCTGAAACGGAGCTGCGCGTGGAAAGCGGCTCGGGCGACCAGAGTGTGGACGGAATCCGGGGACCGGCAGAACTCAACGCCGGTTCCGGCGGTCTGAGAGTTTCCGCTATCGGCGACCGGGTGCGTGCCGAGACTGGTTCGGGTGACATCGAAATGGAGCGCATCAAGGGCAACGTGCACGCCAAGACCGGTAGCGGGTCCATCAGGGCCACTGACATCGCGGGTGGGTTTGAGGCTGACACCGGCAGCGGCCACATCCGGCTGGAACAGAGCGCGCCAGGATCGGTCCGGGTAGACACGGGATCGGGAGGCATGGAGCTGCGTGGAGTACAAGGCTCATTGGAAGCCAAGGCCGGCAGTGGAACCATTGAGGCTGAAGGTAATCCGACGGGCGCCTGGCGTGTGCACACCGGCTCAGGCACAGTGCAGTTGAGAGTCCCAGCCGGTGCGGCTTTCGACCTTGACGCCCACACCAGTTCCGGCTCCATCTCCGTGGGACAACCACTTACGGTGCAGGGCTCGGTCGGACGGAAGGAAATACGTGGCCGGGTCGGCGGAGGCGGTGTGCCCGTCGAAGTGGAAACTGGGTCAGGCGACATCCGGATTGAGTAACAGGGTTTGTATCGGCGGCCTCATGAGGAGGCGGACCGCCGGGCGTCGCGCGAAT
>CAYOZX010000153.1:0-4109 GCA_964408515.1 uncultured Acidobacteriaceae bacterium
CCTCCAGCCCTCAGTCTTCAACGCTCCCCGAACACGGGCGCCACCCGCCCCCGGCGGGCTCAACCCCAACCTCGCTGCAGAACTGGAGCGCATATTCAACAAGGCCCTGGAGAAGGACCGGGAACTGCGCTACCAGGTGGCTTCCGAGATGCGCGGCGACCGGAAACGCCTGAAGCGCGAAATTGACTCCGGAAAGAGCTCGGCGGCGCACCCTGCCGAACCCGCCTACGCTTCTTCCGCGGGATCATCGGCGCCGGGAGGAGTCTCCGCCTTTTCCGTGCCGCCTGTTTCGTCCGCACAACAACCCCTCGCGGCTGCGGGGCCGGTTTCATCCCCCATCAGCGCACGGCCGGACAGACGGAAGATCGCGTACATCGTGCTGGCTGCGGCCCTCGCAGTTGCGGTGGCGGCGGGCGCATTTTTCTATTCACGCCGTTCGATGGCTCTGACTGAGAAGGACTCCATCCTGCTGACCGACTTCGTCAACACTACCGGTGACGCCGTCTTCGATGGAACCCTGAAGCAGGCGCTGGCCGTCCAGTTGGAGCAGTCTCCTTACCTCAACGTGTTCCCGCAGGACAAGGTTCGCAACACGCTGAAGTTCATGGGCCGGTCGCCCGATGAGCGCGTCACCCCCGACCTGGCGCGCGATATCTGCCAGCGCGAAGGCATCAAGGCAGTTCTGAACGGTACGATCAGCAGTATCGGAAGCCAGTATGTGGTCGATGTGAACGCGGTCAACTGCCAGACGGGCGACAGCCTGGCCCGCGAGCAGGTCCAGGCGGACAGGAAGGAGCAAGTGTTGTCGGCCGTGGGCAGGGCAGCCTCAAACCTGCGCGGAAAGCTGGGTGAGTCTCTGGCTTCGGTGCGGAAATTCGATGCGGCCGTCGAGGAAGCCACTACTCCTTCGCTGGAGGCGCTGAAGGCGTTCAGCCTCGGCGAGGCGGAGCGCGATAAGGGCAGCGAACTGGGAGCTATGCCCTTCTACAAACACGCTCTGGAACTGGATCCCAATTTTGCCGTGGCCTATGCACGCCTGGCTCAGTCCTACGCCAATACCGGGCAGAGCGCTCTGGCGACAGAAAGCATAAAGCAGGCGTTTGAGCGGCGGGAACGGGCCAGCGAACTGGAGAAGCTGTACATTACTTCCCACTATTACGAAATCGCCACGGGAGAGACCGAGAAGGCGAGCGAAACTTATGAATTATGGAAAAAGACTTATCCGCGCGATTCTATCCCCGCTAACAACCTGGCCGTAGACAATGCCGCCATGGGCAAATACGACGTGGCGCTGGGCTATGCCCAGGAAACTATGCGGCTCGACCCCAACAGCGCTTTTAGCTACGGCGTCGTGGGTGGCGCCTACCTTAGCCTGAATCGCTTTGCCGAGGCGAAAGCCATCCGCCAAAAACAAGTAGACGTCAACCTCGATGCCATGAACTCCCACTCTGACCTCTACGATCTGGCCTTCGTAACCGGTGACGCGGCTGGAATGCAGCACGAGTTAGAGTGGGCCAAAGGCAAGCCCGACGAATTCGTGATGCTGGAAGTGGCCGCTGAAGCCAGCGCCTCAGTGGGAAAGCTGCAACAGGCGCGCGAACTGTATCGGCAGGCTATTGACGGCGCACAGCGAGCGAAATTGCCGGAGAACGCTGCGGGCATTGCAGCCCACCAGGCCGCCGTCGAAGCCGCCGTGGGCAATCTGAACGGAGCGCGCGAAGGAGCACGCGCCGCGCTGGCCATTGATCGTAATCGCAACACATCCTTTTTCGCCGCCGTCGCGGTCGCGATGGTAGGTGACTCCGCCCAAGCGTCTGCCCTGGCGGACGAACTCACTAAACGCTACCCCTTGGACACTTTCGTCAATAACACCTGGGTGCCTTCCATCCGGGCCACGATCGAGCTCAATCGGGGCAATCCCGCCAAGGCAATTGAGCTGCTCCGGGTGGCGACTCCTTACGAATTTGGCGAGCCGACAAAGGTTCTTCCAAACTATGCTCGTGGCCTCGCCTACCTGAAGTCAAAACAGGGCAAGGAGGGGGCGGAGGAGTTTCAGAAGATCCTCGACCATCGCGGAGTCTGTGGAACCTTGCCCCTCTGCTCTCTCACCCATCTCCAGCTGGGGCGCGCCCGTGTGCTGGCCGGCGACACACCCGGCGCCCGTACCGCGTACCAGGATTTCCTTGCCCTCTGGAAAGACGCCGATCCGGACGTTCCCATCCTGAAAGAGGCGAAGGCGGAGTACGCCAAACTGCAATAGTGAACTGCGGCTGCGTGGCCACAGACGCCGCAGGCGCGTGCGTCTTGCCCGCGCTCCCTCTCACATCCTCTCGTACCGACACGCTCCGCCCCACGGGCGCGAACCCTGCCGGCCGTTCGATTCCGGAAAAAACGCCAGCAGCCTCATGGGAAACGGCAGCCGCTTAAGGCGCGCCGCCGTGTGCAACATGGAATACACCTTGAAGGTCTTCCATCCATGCCGTTCAAAGTAATCCGGACCCTCCGGCGGAGCAAACTGAAATTTCGCCCCGCTTTGCTTGAGATGCGGCCCCAGAGTCTGCTTTAGGCGGCGCAACAGTCCGGGCGAAGCCAGGTCAATCGCCCAGCTGTGAAATGTCGGGATATTCGACAGGTCGCGCGCCAATGCGTCGACCTCGGCAGGACTCAGGTACACGATCAGTCCCTCGGTGACGATCAGCGCCTTCCGCGCCTTGCGCCCGCTCTCTTCAAAAAACTGCCGTCGAGCGCCGGCGTCGGCCAAGTCCAGCCGGAAGCGTTCCAGGCTACAGACCGGCTTCTCCGAACCCAGGACGCTTTCCTTGTAGTCGATAATGGCCGGCAGATCGGCTTCAATCCACTTCAACGATGCCGGAAGATTCATGCGGTAGGGCCGCGTATCGAGGCCAGCCGCCAGATTCACAACCGTGTCGACGCCTTGCTCAACCTGCCGGGCAATGAAGTCGTCAAACGCCCAGGTACGAGCTATGAAGGGCCAGGAGTTCTTCCTGCTGAAGCCCATCTTCGCGGCGATCTGTTCGCCGCGGGCGCCCGCCAGGCGCCGAGCCAGGGGATCACGGAAAACGGCATCGGGACGATCGGTTTCCCAGGCGCGATACACCGCGACCCACAGCGCCGTGTCGGAGATGCTTTGAATGAGCGGTTCAGACCTTGTCATCGTGGCAAGCCTTCTCGCTCACAGCCAGTTTCGTGACGTCGGCATTCTTGGCGTCCTTTGCGCCCTTCGCGGTTCAAGGTTTCTTCTTGGCGCTGAGAATTATCCGCTCACGTCCTTGACGTGGGTAGCAATCCACCACTCGTTGCCAAAAGCATCTTTCACCGCTCCACTGCGATCCCCATAGGGGTGATCGGTGGGCTCAGCCACGGAACTGGCGCCGGCCGCCAAGGCGCGCCGGTACACCGAGTCGCAATCCGGAACATAGACATAGAACATCGCCGGCATAGGTTCGTATTTCCCGTGGGCTTCACCCATCTCCACCACGGAGTCGCCCACGCGAATCTCGGCATGATGGACGACGCCGTCCGGCGAGGCGTGTTTGGCCAGCTCCCGCGCTCCGAAGGCCTGCTGCAGGAAGCGAATGACGGGTTCTGCCCGCAGCGGATGCAGATACACGTTGACACTGTTCAGGCCTTTGAGGGCATAGGTCTCGCCTCGGTGAGTGGCGATATACCAGAAATTCCCTGCCAGATCCTTCACACTGGCCGAGCGCTCGCCATACTCCTGGTCCCGCGGTTCGTCCAGGGACGTCGCGCCCGCCTCCAGCGCCCGGCGGTACGCGGCATCGCAATCCGGAACGTAGAGATGAATCGCTTGCCGGTGCGGCGTGGAGCGGAACTCTTGTCCGGGAACGCCCCCGCCGATCATAAGCATGGAATCGCCGATGCGTACTTCGCCATGGAGCCCGCCCGCTGATCCGGTCGTGCGGAATATCTCTTCCGCGCCGAAGGCCTGCTTTAGGAACTCCATCAGCGCCGGCCCGTCGGCCGCAACCAAGTACGGTGTGACCGTGCGGTAGCCTTGCGGGACGGGGGTAACCCCATTGTTCGGTTCGCCTTCTTTCAGCATGACCCGGACGCGGCGGTGAATTTCT
>CAYOZX010000153.1:4119-8990 GCA_964408515.1 uncultured Acidobacteriaceae bacterium
CCTCGATACGCGCGGATACATTCCAGACATACCCGAACGGATCCATCAGGGTTGCGTTCCGCTGCCCGTAAAACTGGTCTGTGGGAGGCCTCATGAGACGGGCGCCGGCCGAGACTGCCCGCCGGACAAAGCCGTCCACGTCGGACACATCGAGCGCGATCCAGACCGGCGAGTTACCCAGGGTCTCGGCGCTATAGCGGCCACCTTCAGGCCACTCTTCGGCAAGCATGATCACGGAATCTCCGATCATGATCTCCGCATGCGGGACACTATGTTCTGTCTGAAAGCGCATTCTTTCCTTCGCCCCAAAAGCGCGCTGGTAGAATTCGATTGCCTTGGCGGCGTCCTTGAAGGTCATCCGGGGCGCTACCGTGGTTCTGGTTGCTGTCATTTCCTGAGTCGTGGTGGTCATTGCACTCCTTTTCAACTCATCCCTCAAGTGATCTTTGAAACCTTCACGCGGAAGCTGGCGCAGTTCTGCGGCAAGATTCAGCAGGGACAACAATTCGGGATCGGTGGACTGGGGCGTCGCGCCCGGCGTAGCCAACAGCGTCGTCAGCGCGCGATCCAGTTCTTCAGCCAGAGAGCGCTTAGGCATGGGCACCTCCCATGCGGGCCCGCAGATTCTGCAGGGCGCGGAACTGCAGCTGCTTCACTGCGCCCTCGCTGCGGCCCAGTTCATGCGCGATCTCACGGATGCTCTTCTCCTCGGTGAAACGCATGGCAATCACGCGGCGCTGATCGGCGGGCAACCGCTCCACCAGGCGGAAAAGGCGTGCCCGCCGTTCGGCATCCTCTAGATTCGGCTGCTGGCCAGCCTCGGCAGCTTCTTCGAGCCCGGGATTCTCTTTCCTCGAGCGCTTGGCGCGGTCCGAAATCAGGTTGGCGGCAATGCGCAGGAGCCATGCGGCAAAAGGAACGCCACGCCATTCAAAATTGTGCAGGCTGGCCAATGCCCGGTGAAAAACATCGGCGGTCAGATCATGAGCGGCGTCGCGATCTCCGACGCGCCGCGCAATGTAGCTATAGACCTGCAGGAAATTGAGTTCGTAAAGATCGGCGAAGCGCCCGGGATCCTTCTGCGCGGCCTCCACCAGCAGGCGGTCCTGCTCCCCGCGCAGTGCCGGGACTGACGCCGGGGCCCCTTTCGCAGCCGGTCTCCTGACCGCCATCGTGCCTCTAACTATATAAACTTTCGCGAAGGAAAAAGGTTACGGCTAGATGGTGAGGCGGGCGGCCTGCGCCTTCTGCCGCCCTGCGGGAGATTTCCCGCCGCGGGCGTGAGCGGCGACCATATCGAAGAGTTCCTGGGAGCGTACCGGCTTTGAAAGATAAGCGTCCATGCCTGCTTCCATGCACTTTCGCTGATCGCTGGGCAGGGCGCTGGCGGTCATGGCAAGGATGGGCACGTGCCTGCCGGTTGACTTCTCCCTCTCGCGGATCGCGGCCGCCGCTTCGAGACCACCCATGACGGGCATCTGGACGTCCATCAGGACCAGGTCAAACTCCTCCCGCTCCAGCATGTCGAGAGCCTCCCGCCCGTTCGATGCGACCGTGACCTGGTGGCCTCGCTTCTCCAGCATGCGGACCGCAACCTTTTGATTGACGGGATTATCCTCCGCCAGAAGGATACGAACCCCTTCCATCGGAACCGATTGTGGCGGCGGGGAAAGGCGGGGCCAGACCTCCACCGGTTTCGTGGTTGTTTCGCGGGGCTTAGTTCCAACCCCCACCTTGGCGGTGAAGTGAAATGTGCTGCCCTGGCCGGGCTGGCTCTCGACCCAGATTCGACCCTCCATGAGCTTCACCAGGCGGGAGGAGACGGTCAGGCCCAGTCCGGTGCCACCGAAGCGCCGTGTCGTCGAGCTATCCGCCTGGAAGAAGGCCTCAAAGATCAAGCCCTGCTTCTCGGGCGAGATACCGAGTCCCGTATCGCGCACCGCAAAGTGCAGGATCGCATGTCCTCCGGTTGATGACTCCAGCCGCACGCTGAGCGCGATTTCGCCGCGCTCGGTGAATTTGACGGCGTTTCCGATCAAGTTCACCAGAATCTGGCGCAAACGGTTGGAATCGCCGGCGATCCACTCCGGCGCGCCCGCCTGGATCTCATACCACAACCGCAAGCCCTTATCGCGGGCGGCCAGGGTCAGGGGCTTGGTAGTCCGGTCGAGCAAATCGCGCAGGTCGAACTCGGTCGGGTCGAGCTCCAGCTTGCCGGCCTCGATCTTGGAAAAGTCAAGGATGTCGTTGATGATATACAGCAGCGAATCCGCCGACCCCCGCAGCATCCCCAGATATTCGCGCTGCTCGGTTGTAAGTTGAGTGTCGAGCACAAGTTCGGCCATGCCGATGATGCCGTTCATGGGGGTACGGATTTCGTGGCTCATGTTGGCCAGGAACTCACTCTTGGCGCGGTTGGCGGCCTCGGCCGCTTCCTGGGCGCGCTTGCGCGCGGTCATGTCAACCATCATCCCTACCAGCTCCCGAACTTGATCTGCGCCCTTAGCCGCGCGGACAGAGGTCCTCAGCCACAGAACTTGACCGTCGGCGGCGGTCATCCGGTGCTCGAACTGTTGTGCCAGGTTCTCCTCCGAGACTCGAGTGCAGGCGGAAACTACTAAAGCGCGGTCATCGGGATGAATGTGATCGAGCCAGAAGTTGGGACAGGTCAGCCAGCTCTGCAGGGGATAACCAAGCAGGGTAACAGCCTCGGAATTGATGAAACTGAACTGGTCCGCGTTGAGGTTTCGGCGCCACAGGATCACCTGAGCCGACTCGACCAGCTGGCGGTAGCGTAGTTCACTGGCTTCTAACTCCAGGGCCTGCTGCGAAAAGCGGCGGTCCACGACCGAGGTCAGCACGGCCATACCCAGGACCATGAACGTGACCCCGATGATGCCGGCGGTCCCGAGCGCGGAAATATCCACGGCGCGGGTCAGGTCAGGCGTCAGGCCGGAGGGGGAAAAGCGAGCGGCTGCCATGCCGGTGTAATGCATCACGGGAATCGCCGCCCCCATCAGCAGAGCGCTGGCCAGCTTTTTCCAACTTCGCGCGCGGCTGTCCTCCCTCCAATAGAAAGCGAGCCATAGCGCCACCAGGGAGATTACGATGGCGAGCACAACGGAAAGGCTCACCAGGGCCGGCGAATAGCTGCACATGGCACGCAGGCGCATGGCAGCCATGCCGGTGTAGTGCATGGCGGCGATGCCACTGCCCATCACCAGACTTCCCAGAACGGCCTGGGTAATCCTCATTTGCGGCCGGCTGACCACGAGCAAAGCCACCCCGGAGGCAAGGATGGCGCAAACCAGCGATGCCAGGACAGTCGGCCAGTGATAACGGATCGGTACCGGAAGGCTGAAGGCCAGCATCCCGATGTAGTGCATGGACCAGATGCCGATGCCCATGGCGCACGCCCCACCGGTCAGCCAGGCGGCGCGCACCCTGCCACGGCTGGCAGTGACTCTGCCGGCAAGATCAAGCGCCGCATACGACGCCAGGGTTGCGATCACCACCGACAGGGCCACGAGCCGTGGATCGTAGGAGGGGACCATGCTCGACTTCATCGGTCGCCGTGGCCTTCTCGATTAACCCCGAACCGCCATGGCGCAGGCTCGCTGGATCGCGGCCCCGGGGGAGACCATGTGACCGTTCCATCCCGGAACTACGCCAGCCTTGCGCTCTGCGAGCACATGTTAGAATTTGCTCACGAATGTGTTGACCACAGGTACACGGGTTGATTGAGCTTGCACCCTCGATTTTGGCGGCTGACTTCGCGCACCTGGCAGACCAGGTTCGCAGCGCGACCGAAGGCGGCGGCACGGTCGTCCATGTGGACGTAATGGACGGGCATTTTGTCCCTAATCTCACCGTGGGACCGCCCCTGGTGAGGTGCTTGCGCCAGACGACCGAACTGCCGCTCGATTGCCACCTGATGATCGAGAACCCGGACCAGTTCATTCCTGAGTTTGCCGAGGCGGGGGCGAACTGGATTTCCGTGCACCAGGAAGCCTGCGCCCACCTGAACCGCACTCTGCACCTGATCCGGAGCCAAGGTTGCCGGGTTGGGGTCGTGATCAATCCGGCCACCCCGGTGGAGACTTTGAGCGAAGTGCTTGATCTGGTGGACTATATTCTGGTGATGTCGGTCAACCCCGGATTCGGGGCGCAGAAATTCATTCCCGGCGCCGTGCGCAAGATTCGCCGCCTGAGCGAGATGCGGGCAGAGCGGGGCCTGGAATACCGCATTGAAGTCGATGGTGGCATTGACCTTGGCACGGTTTCCGAGGTGGTGAGGGCGGGCGCGGAAATTCTCGTGGCAGGCAACGCCATCTTCGGCAAAGGCGATCCAACGAGTAATGCGCAGAACCTGTTGAAGGCGGCAGTGGAGGCTACGCTGCAAAAGGTGTAGCCTGTGGTCTTCGCGGGAGGAGGGGGGCCGGCTCGACCAGACCCCCAGGCGATTAAAAGTCCCGTTTCCCGGGCAATCAGCTGATGATCTCGAGGGTTCGAATGTCACGTCGTATTGCGGTGATTCCTGCGGTGGTCCTGCTGGGGGTGCTGATTTTCGCCACCGGCTGCACCAACAAGAAGGTCAACAACCCGTTGGCCAACGTGGGTTCCAAGCAGCCCGACAAAGTGCTCTTCGATCGGGCTATGGACGCCATGAAACACAACCGGTTCGACGTCTCCCGCATCACCCTGCAAACCCTGATCAATACCTACCCGGATTCGGAATATCTCGCCCGCGCCAAGCTGGCGGTAGCGGATTCCTGGTATGCGGAAGGAGGAGGCACGGCGCTGGCCCAGGCGGAGATCGAGTACAAGGACTTTGAGACCTTCTTCCCCAATATGCCGGAGGCGGCGGAAGC
>CAYOZX010000154.1:0-8882 GCA_964408515.1 uncultured Acidobacteriaceae bacterium
CTGTTCGGGAGACATGTAGGCGATTGTGCCCATGGTTACGCCTGGACTGGTCAGGGCCTGCTCACCTATGCTGCGAGTTGGCAGTCCGGTGGCGCCAACTGCTCCTTCCCCCGCCCCTGACCGCTCCTCCTTTTTCGCTAGCCCGAAGTCAAGAATCTTTGGCTGGCCCCGGGAGGTTATGAAAATGTTCGAGGGCTTGATGTCACGATGGACGATTCCTTTCGAATGTGCGGCATCGAGTGCGTCCGCAACCTGAATCGCCCACTCAACCAGTTCTTCGCTTCTTATGGGTTTTTCCGCAATACGACTCTGAAGAGTTTCTCCCTCCAGCAGTTCCATCGAAATGAAGATGTGTCCTTCTTGCTCGCCGATGTCATGAACGGTACAGATGTTGGGATGATTCAGCGCCGAAGCAGCCTGAGCCTCCCGGTGGAAGCGGGCCAGTGCTTGCCGGTCTCGGGATACTTCAGCGGGCAGAAACTTGAGGGCCACAAAGCGATGCAGCCGGGTATCCTCGGCCTTGTACACCACACCCATGCCGCCTCCGCCCAGCTTCTCAATGATGCGGTAGTGCGAGATGGTCTGACCGATCATGGGTGGAAGGGCAGCCGCTTGGTGGCCCATCTTAGGAGCGCTCGGAGGAGCAAGTCAACGGGAGCATTGTCGAGGTCCCGTCAAGGAAGTTTTAGCTTGCAATTAACCTATCGTTAGGATAGAATACTCACCATGACAGACGTGAGCAAGGCAGCGAGTCTCATGGGTCGCAAGAGCGCCGAGGCCCGCCGGAAGAAGTGGGGTAAGAAGGAATTCGTCCGCCGCATGCAGGAGTGGGGCAAGCTGGGCGGTCGGCCTAAAGGAAGCGGCAAGACGCGAAAGAACGGAGGCAAGCAATGAGCATCTACAAGCGGGGCGAGGTCTATTGGTACAAGTTCATGTGGCAGGGCAAGCTGGTGCGTGAATCTACTAAACAGGGCAATGACAAAGTGGCGCGACAGATGGAGGCGGCGCACAGGACTTCCCTGGCAAAGGGGGAAGTGGGGATCCGCGAGAAGAGGCCAGTTCCCACACTCGTTGACTTTTGCCAGTCGAGGTTTGAACCGTGGGCTCGCTCCAACTTCGAGCACAACTGCCAGAACAATTGGCTCTGGTACCGGGCAGGCCTCCGAGCGATTCTCGGCTACAGGCCGCTGGCCAATCAGCATCTAGACAAGATTGGCGGCGAAGAGATAGCCGAGTTCGTGGTCAAGCGGCAAGTTCAGGGCCTACAGGTCAGCTCAATCAATAGTTCGCTCAGAGTGCTCAGGCGAATTATGCGCCTCGCCGTGCAGTGGGGTACTCTAGACGGAGCGCCGAAAATTGAGATGCTGTCAGGTGAGCGTCACCGCGAGCACGTTGTCACTCGTGACGAGGAGGCCCGGTATCTCGCCGGCGCTCCGCAATTGCTCTCAGGCGTTGCCACTGTGCTGGCCGACACCGGCTTGCGTCCAGATGAATGCCACAGACTACGCTGGGAAGACATAACGTGGGCAAACGGCCGAAATGGAACGCTTCTGGTGACGCATGGCAAGACCCCTGCTGCGCGTAGAGTACTCCCATTGACCCCGCGAGTCAGATTGGTGTTGCAGGCGCGATGGGAAGCCAATGGACGGCCGATCGAAGGCTGGGTGTGGCCCGCACCTACCCGGAGTGGCCACATTGACCACTCGAGCCTTAAGAAGCAGCACGTGCGTGCTCTAAAACTCTCCAAGGTGCGGCCGTTCGTTCTGTACGCCTTCCGGCACACCTTTCTCACGCGCCTGGGGGAATCGGGGTGCGATGCTTGGACGCTGGCCCGGATTGCCGGACACAGCTCAATTTCGATTTCCAGCCGCTACGTCCACCCCTCAGAAGATGCTGTCCTCGCTGCCGTTTCCAGGCTGAGTGGGCACAATTCTGGGCACAGCGCTGAAATGCGGAATTTGACAACGGCCATCCGAAGCGCGGAAAAGTCTGAAGACAAAGGAGAAATCTGGTGCGCCCGGAGAGATTCGAACTCCCGACCTATTGCTCCGGAGGCAATCGCTCTATCCAGCTGAGCTACGGGCGCACCACTTCAGTCTACATGTGGACGCCGTGGCCATCAAACGAGACGGAGCGCGGCTCTCGCACTGATCCGTGTGAGCGCGCCACCAGCGGCACCGCTGAGCACGACGAGAGTCGCAGACCAGGCATGCAGTCCAGGGAAGCGGTACCACGGGGGAAGGAGAAGCAAGCGGCCAGGCGCGCCAGCTACCAGCGGTTTCGGCCGCCACCGCCTCCGCGGCCTCCCCGCTCTCGGCCACCGCCGGCGCGGTCGGGCTTCGGCCGTGCCTCATTGATGTTGAGCGTGCGCCCGCCGAGCTGACTGCCGTTGAGAGCCGCGATCGCCTTTTCTCCGTCCTCGGTGTTGGTCATCTCTACAAATCCGAAGCCGCGGGACCGGCCGGTGTCGCGGTCAATCATGATGCTGACGCGATCGACCTGACCATAAGTTTCAAACAACCGGCGCAAGTCGTCTTCGGAGGTGTTGAAGTCGAGGTTTCCAACGAAAATATTCTTCAAGCGAATGGCCTCGGGAGTTGAGCTATCTGAGTGTGGCTGACTTCGGCGAAAGCGAAAGGCTGGTTGGCCATCTTGCAGCCGGAGCTGGCGTACAGTCAAATGCGTGGGGAAGTATAGCAGGTCTTTTCTTAATGCCAAGTTATTCACGGCGGGAGGCGCAGGCGCCTCCTGCCAGGACAGCCATCTCGCGCCCGAAACCGCCGGCCCAGCGGGGCAGAAAGGCCCGGGCGGGCCGCTAAGGAAGATCCAGCTTTGCGATCACTGCCTTCAAGGTATCGGCGGAGCGGCGCAGCTGATCGATTTCATGCGGGTTCAGTTCAAGGCGCAGGATTGTGCCGACGCCGCCGCGGTCAATGACTGCGGGCAGACTGAGGTAGACGTCATCGGCTCCGTAGTAGCCGGAGATCAAACTGGAGACGGAGAGCACGCTGCTCTGGTTGCGAAGGATGGCCTGGGTGGTGCGCATCAGACCTGCGGCCACTGCGTAATAGGTGGCGCCGTTGCGCTCAATGATGCGGTAGGCGGCGTCACGGGTCTGGAGAAAGATTTCTTCCATGGCGGCGGCATCATGAGCGCGATGCTGAGCTTGGCAGAATTCCGGCAGACGCATGCCGGCGATATTGGCCAGCGACCAGACGGGAACCTCGCTGTCCCCATGTTCGCCGATGATGTAGGCGTGCACGCTGCGGGCGTCAACTCCGAAGTGCTGGCTGAGCAGATGGCGGAAGCGGGCAGTGTCGAGGATCGTGCCCGAACCGAGCACGCGTGCGGCGGGCAGGCCGGAGAGCTTCCAGGCGGCGTAGGCCAGCACATCGACGGGATTGGTGGCGACGAGAAGAATACCGTCCGGGTTGTGCCTGATCACCTCGGGAACGATTTGCCGCCAGATGTCGGCATTGGTCTTGATGCAGTCAAGACGGGATTGATTGGGCATCTGGGGAGCGCCGGCCGCCAGCACGGTGACCGCCGCCCCGGCGCAGTCCGAATAGCTGCCCGCCCAGATCCGTGTGGGATAGGTGAAAGGTACGGTGTGATTGAGGTCCATGGCTTCGCCTTCGGCCTTGGCGTGATTGACGTCAATCAGCACGATTTCCGAGGCCAGGCCGCTGAGCAGCAAGGCGTAGGCAAAGGTTGCTCCCACATTGCCGACACCTACGATGGCTACCCGTACAGGCCGGGCATAATCCTTGAGTTCAGAGTTCACGGTCTTGGTTGCCTAGCACTTGTCGACCTTCCAGTATCCCTCGCGCTGGTAGCCCAGGTGCAGCAGCCGATTCTTGGGGTCATGGCGTTTACCGCACTGGGGACACTTCAGATAGCGACTCCACGAGGTTCCCTGGCGGTCGTAGTTCGCAGACACGGCGAAGGTCGTGCCGCAGCTGCAGGGGATGAGGAGCATGGTCAGGGCTTGCTTGGTGAGGCCAGACGACTTGGCGCGAGCAGGCGGCATCCCTAGCGCTCCTCCACCGTCACCATCGCGCTCTTCTTTCTCCTATTCGCCGGCAGCACCTTCTTGCGCAGGCGCAGCGATTTGGGCGTGACTTCGGCAAATTCATCTTCGGCGATGAACTGAATGGCCTGTTCCAGATTGAGCTGGCGGAAGGGCACCAGGCGGATGGCTTCGTCCGCGGTGGAGGCACGCATGTTGGTGAGCTTTTTTTCCCGCACCACATTGACGTCAAGGTCATTGTCCTTGGCATTCTCGCCGATGATCATGCCTTCGTAGACTTCCACTCCCGGGCCCACGAACAGTTCTCCACGTTCCTGCAGCCCCCACAGGGCGTAAGCCGTCGAGACGCCCGCGCGGTCGGAGACCAGCGCCCCGGTGAGGCGGTGAGGAATCTCACCCAACCACTCGATATAGCCGTCGAACACGGAATTCATCACGATGGTGCCACGGGTGTCGGTGAGAAGCTGGCTGCGCAGGCCGATCAGACCGCGACTGGCAACGCGGAATTCGACGCGCACCCGGCCATAGCCGTGATTGTGCATGTTCACAACTTCGCCCTTGCGTGTGCCCAGCTGCTCCATCGCCACGCCGACGAACTCTTCGGGAACATCGACGGTAAGCCGCTCCACCGGCTCCATCAGCTTCCCGTCGACCCGCTTGGTGACGATCTCGGGTTTGCCCACCATGAGCTCATAACCCTCGCGGCGCATCATCTCGATGAGGATGGAAAGCTGCAGCTCACCGCGTCCCAGGACCTTGAAGGTGTCCGTGGTTTCAGTCTCCTCCACGCGCAGCGAAACATTGGTGAGCAATTCCTTCTGCAGGCGTTCGCGCAGGTGGCTGGAGGTGACATACGTGCCTTCGCGACCCGCGAACGGCGATGTGTTCACGGTGAATTGCATGGCGATGGTGGGCTCATCGATGGCGACCCGTGGCAACGGCGCCGGGGCTTCAGCGCTGGTGATGGTGTCGCCGATGGTGATGCCTTCCACGCCTGCCACCGCCACGATATCGCCCAGAGCGGTTTCCGTGATGTCGGTGCGCTTCAAGCCGGAGAAAGTAAACAGCTTGGTGATTCTGGTCTTAGGTGTTGCGCCGTCCAGCTTGGCAATGCCCACTTCTTCCCCGGTGCGCAAGGTTCCGTTGAAAACGCGCGCGATGGCAAGCCGGCCCAGATAGTCGCTGTAGTCGAGATTGGCAACCAGGATCTGGAGGATGCCGGCGGGATCGCCCTGCGGCGGAGGAATGGTTTGCACAATCGCATCGAAAAGGGGCTGCAGGTTTTCGCCGCTTCCCCGGATATCGGTGGACGCGGTGCCTGCCTTGGCGTTGGTGTAGAGCACGGGGAAGGCGAGCTGGTCTTCCCCGGCGTCGAGATCGATGAAGAGATCGTAAACCTCATTGAGCACTTCCTGGGGACGGGCGTCGGACCGGTCGATCTTGTTCACCACCAGGATCGGAGGCAAGTGTGCTTCGAGAGCCTTGCTCAAGACGTAGCGGGTCTGCGGCAAGGGGCCCTCGCTGGCATCCACGAGCAGCATGACTCCGTCGACCATTTTGAGCGCTCGTTCCACCTCGCCCCCGAAGTCGCTGTGACCGGGAGTGTCGACGATGTTGATTTTGATGTCGTGATAGAAGATGGCGGTGTTCTTGGCCAGGATCGTGATGCCGCGCTCACGTTCCAGTTCGTTGGAGTCCATGACGCGCTCCACGACGGTCTCGTTGGCGCGGAAGGCGCCGCTCTGTTGCAGCATGGCGTCAACCAGCGTGGTCTTGCCGTGATCGACGTGGGCGATGATGGCGACGTTGCGAATGCGGGAAAACAAGAATCAGGCGCCTTTCTCGAATCTCGTACCACTTTACTACGCAGCCTGGAATGCGCGGGTGTACTTGTTACGCAGATCAGATCGGAGCTTTCATCGGTTGGGAGATGCCTGCGCCGCAGAAATGCATGAGGCGCCGACCTACAACGCCAAGTCCGCTTTGCCTTCGCCCCCCACCCGCAAACGGTACCAGGCGATGATGGCGGCCAGGGAAAACAGAAAGATGATGGTCGAGATGGCGTTGATTTCGGGAGTAATCCCGCGGCGCAGGCGGCCCCAGATTTCCAGAGGCAGGGTGTTGTCCCGGCCGATGAGGAAGAAGCTGACCGCAATCTCATCCATGGAAAGCGTGAAAATCAGCAACGCCGCGCCGATGATGGAGAGGCTCAGATTGGGGAGAGTCACGTGCCAGAACGTCTGCCAATAATTCGCGCCCAGGTCGAGCGAGGCCTCTTCCTGCGCGCGATCAAGCTTCTGTAACCCGGCGAAGACCTCGGTAGTGGCGACAGATATCAGCGCTGTGCCGTGTCCGAGGACGATGGTCAACAGGCTCAGTTTCACGTTGGTCTCGCGAAACAGCATGAGCAGCGAAAGGCCGGTGATGATGCCCGGAAGGATGAGTGGCAACAGAACCAGCCGGCGGAACAATGCCTTGCCGGGAAAGTTGGCGCGATCCAGGGCCAGAGCCGCAGGAATCCCAAAAGTCAAAGAAATGGCCACGGCAGCGAATGCCACTACCAGGCTGTTCACCACCGATGCCCACATGGCGTCATCGGAGAGCAGCAGCCGATACCAGCTCAGGGTCAGGTCTCGGGGCGGGAAGCCGCCTACTCCAGAACCGTTGAACGAGTAAACCATCAGAGTCACGATCGGCAGGTAGAGAAACCCGAACACAACGGCGGACTGCACCGGCAGCCAGCGTGACCCAGACGCCACTGGCTTTGCGCTCATCGGAAGCTCCATTTCTTCTCCAGGCGCTCGGAGAGAAAAAGGAGTGCGAGTACAAGGACCAGCGTGCAGAAGGAAATTGCCGCGCCCAGAGGCCAGTTGTAGGCCGCCCCGAACAGACTGACGACAATGTTAGAGATCATGATGCCGCTGGGCCCGCCGAGCAGCAGGGGTGCGAGGAAATCTCCCAGGCTGAGCACGAAGGCGAAGGTTGCTCCCGCCAGCACGCCAGGAATGGAAAGCGGGAAGATTACCCGCCAGAAAGTTTGCCGCGGGGTTGCGCCCAGGTCATGCGAAGCTTCCACCAAATTCCGCGGGATGTGCTCGAGGGAAGCGTAAATGGGCAGGAAAGCGAAAGGGGTATAGATATGGGTAAGCGTCAGGACCACGGCAAATGGGCTATAAAGCAGGAAGCCCAGAGGATGGCTGGTGAGGTGAACATACTGGAGCAGGGTATTGAGCACGCCATCGCTGCCCAGGATCGTCTTCCAAGCATACGCACGAACCAGGTAGCTGACCCACAGCGGAATGATCACCAATTGATAGAGAAGATCTTTCCTCTTTCCGGCATGGAAGGATAGGTAATAGGCCAGGGGATAGCCCAGGAGGAGGGAAAAGATCGTGACCCGGACCGCAATCCACGCGGAGCGGAGCAGAGTTTGCCAATAGACATTCACCTGGAAGAGTTGGCGGTAGTTGTCGAGAGTCCAGGAATGGAAGATGACCTGAGTCGCGGACACCGACCAGAAGCTGTAGCAGAAGAGCAAGGCATAGGGAAGCAGCAGAAACGCCGCGACCCAAAGCAGTGGCGGAAGCGTGATTGCGGTTCGATAGGCGCGGGAGAACATCACTTCCTTTCCGGTGATTCGCGTACCGGCACGGCGTCCGCAGGCGAGAACTCCAGCTCCACATCGCCCTCCCGGCGGTCGCAGCTCGCGGTCCGGAGCGAGAGGACCAAGCCGTCAGGACACTGGACTCGCAGCAGCTCGGTTGCGCCATGAAACGACTGCCCCAGAACTTTTCCCTTACAGCGGACGGTGGAACCGGCCATGCTGCCCGATCCCAGCCGGATGCTTTCGGGACGCAGAGAGAAAAGGCCCGGGCCATCGCGCAAGCCAGTGCGCCAGGAGAGCGACTGGCAGTGCGCCACTCCGTCCTTCACTTCGCCGCGCAACAGATTGGTGTGACCGATAAACTGCGCCGTATAGGCCGTCGCCGGGCGGCTGTAGATCTCTCGCGGCGAGGCCACCTGCTCCAGTTCGCCCATCCGCAGCAGCGCAATGCGGTCCGACATCACCATGGCTTCTTCCTGGTCATGGGTGACAAAGACGAAAGAGATTCCCACTTCGCGCTGCAGCGATTTCAACTCCACCTGGACCTGGCGGCGCAGGTTGGCGTCCAGCGCGGACAGCGGCTCGTCGAGCAGCAGCAGACGCGGACGATTCACCAGCGCGCGGGCCAGCGCGACGCGCTGCTGTTGTCCGCCGCTGATCCTGGACGGCTTGGACGCGGCGAAAGCGGTCATTTTCACCATGTCCAGCGCCCGCTGCACCCGGTCAGCGAGCTCGGCTTTCCGCAGCCCGGCGATTTTCAACCCGTAACCCACGTTTTCGGCGACAGTCATGTGAGGGAACAGGGCGTAGTGCTGAAAGACGGTGTTGACCCGACGACGATAGGGAGGCAGGTTGTCCAGGCGCTCGCCGCCCATGAAAATCTCACCTGCATCAGCATTCTCGAAGCCGGCGATGACGCGCAGCAGAGTGGTTTTCCCCGAGCCGCTTTCGCCCAGGATGGTCAGGAACTCTCCTTCCGCCACTTGCAACGAGATGTCGCGGAGCACGGCATGATTTCCGAACGACTTAGCGATATTGCGGATCGAAAGCAGCGTCGCGCCTGCGCCTGGCGCCACCTCGGGGCTTTCGGGTTGGGTCACGGTGGACAAAAGAATCAGGGCAAGTTACAGAAGTCTCTGCTAACCGCCAACGCGCGGCAGCTGCAAGCTGCTATTGCGCCGCCTTGATTTCGTTCCAGATTTCGATGTATTTCGTCCGGCGTGGCACATCCTGCCAGAAGTAAAGCCG
>CAYOZX010000155.1:0-8876 GCA_964408515.1 uncultured Acidobacteriaceae bacterium
GACTTTCCTTGGCTATCGGCCCATTCGATCCTGAATTGGATCGGAGGTGATATCTACATGCTAGACCGGTTAACCCGATTGTCAAGGTTTCTTTCTTATATTTTCTTATATTTTGGGAATCGCGAGCCGCCTTGGGTTTCAATCCAGAAATCGGCCCTTGGGCGCCCGGTCCCTGCGTTGACAGCTAGTCTGTAACATGTTACTTTTAATAGTCTTAAGCCCTCTTTACGCTTCAGACCTCATCAGCCCAGCATGGAAGAGATTTTAGGACAACTAGGCGGATTACTGCTCGGGTCTGTGCCCACGATCATCTTCTTGGTGCTCCTGTTTGCCGTGTACCGCGCCGTTGTCCACAGGCCTCTGAAGGCGGTGCTGGCGGAACGGCGCAGCCGGACTGAAGGCGCAATTGAGAAGGCGCGAGCCGATATTTCCAGGGCTGAGGCCCGCACGGCCGAGTATGAACAGCGCTTGAGAGAAGCACGAACTGCGGTCTTCAAGAGCCAGGAGGCTCGACGGCAGCAGGCTCTGCAGGCCCGGGCCGCAGCGGTTACTGAGGCAAGGTCTCGGGCCCAGGCCGAGGTCGAGCGGGCGCGTGCGGCGATGGATAAGGAGAAGGTGGCCGCGAGGGCTGCGCTGGAAGCAGAAAGCGCAAAACTGGCAGCTGACGTCATTCGCACGGTTTTGCATCCGGCGGTGGCAACAGGGGGCAGGTGACGGTGTCGGCATTTACGCGCAGGAGGCCGTCGGGAGGTGCGATCGCGCCCTGGTTGCTTTTCTTCCTGTTGTTCGCCGGGAGCAGCGCCAGCGTAAGAGCGACGGCGCCGGTGGCTGAGTCCACCAGGGCTGCTGAGAGTCCAAGTGAAAGCCGCGTCGAACTGGCGCAAGAATCGCGCCAAGCGGCGGGTGAGGACGAGCAGGAGCAGGAGCAGTTCAAACACTCGCCGTCGGTGCAACTGGTGGCGCGGCTGATCGGGCTCAGCCCGGAGCACGCGTACTGGCTCTGTGTGGTGCTTAATTTTGCCATCGTCGCCGGCGCCATCCTGTATTTTTCCAAGAAAAACCTGCCGGCGCTGTTCCGCGACCGCACGCAGGCGATTCAAAAGGCCATCCAGGAGGCGCGCCAGGCCAGCGACGAAGCGAATCGCCGCCTGGGCGACATTGAAGCGCGGCTTTCGCGGCTGGGCGCCGAAATCGAGGACATGCGTGCGGCCGCCGAAAAAGAGGCTCTCGCGGAAGAAGGGCGCATCCAGGCGGCGGCGGAGGAAGATGCCCGCAAGATCGTGGATTCGGCCGAGCAGGAGATTGCAGCGGCGGCCCGGTCAGCCCGTCGCGAACTGAAGGCCTACGCCGCCGGCCTGGCAGTTTCGCTGGCCGCGAGGCAGATCAGGGTGGACGCGGCTACCGACCAAACGCTGGTGCGCGGTTTTGCCCAGCAGTTGGCGCAAAACAGGGCCGACGGCGGTCCGCAGGACAGGAAATAACCCATGGCTTCGGTCACCGGCACCTACGCCCGCGCCCTCAGCGACGTGATTTTTGACCAGCGACTGAACGCCAGCCAGACTCTCCAGGAAGCGCAGTCCATTTCTCGACTGGTCGCGGGCAGCCGGGAACTACGCCAGGTCTGGGAAGCGCCCTCCATTTCCGCCGAGCAGAAGCGCTCCCTGCTGGACGCGATTGTCGCTCGCGCAGGCATTTCGCGGCCGGTGCGCAATTTTATCGCGGTACTGATCGATCACCGCCGGGTCCAATTTCTGGAAGCTATCGTCAAGGAGGTTGAACAGGAGCTGAATCGGCGCATGGGTTTCGCCGAGGCCGAGATCATCAGCGCCCGCGAGCTGGCATCGGCGGAACGCAGAGAGCTCGAGGCACAAGTGGAGAAGCTGACTGGCCGCAAGGTGCGGGCGCGCTACTCGCAGGACACATCCATTCTGGGCGGGGCGGTGGTGAAGGTGGGGAGCACAATTTACGACGGTTCCATCAAGGGACGGCTGGAGAGGATGAAGGAAGCTATCAGCTCCTAGCTCGTGGGGTTGAGCTTCGTCGGGGCAGGCCGCGAATCCCGGTGGCCAAAGAATTTAACCGCAAAGATCGCCAAGAAATCCGCCAGGAGCGCAAAGAAGAGCTGGGAGCTAATAGCCAAGAGCTGACTTATGGCACAAATCAAGGCAGATGAGATCACGCAGCTGATTCGCCAGCAGATCGAAAACTACGAATCCAAGATCGCAGTCGACGAGGTTGGAACGGTCATCACCCTCGGCGACGGCATTGCCCGTGTTCATGGCCTGGACAAGGTTATGGCGGGAGAACTGCTGGAGTTCCCCCACGGCGTATCCGGCATCGCCATGAACCTGGAGGAAGATCAGGTCGGCGTGGTGCTGCTGGGCGAATATGTCGAAATCAAGGAGGGTGATGAAGTCAAGCGCACCGGGCGCATTATGAGCGTGCCCGTAGGCGAGGCCCTGGTCGGGCGGGTGGTCAACTCGCTGGGGCAGCCGATCGACGGCAAGGGCCCCATCGCCACGGACAAATTCATCCCCCTCGAACGTCTGGCTCCGGGTGTCATCGACCGGCAGCCGGTGCGCGAACCCATGGCCACCGGACTCAAGGCCATCGACAGCATGATTCCCATCGGCCGCGGCCAGCGCGAGCTCATCATCGGCGACCGCCAGACGGGAAAGACCGCGGTTGCGCTGGACACCATCATCAACAACCGGGGTAATGACCTGATCTGTATTTACAACGCGATTGGGCAAAAGCGCTCCTCGATCGCGCAGGTGGTGAAGATTCTGACCGACGCCGGCGCCATGGAGTACACCGTCGTCGTGGCTGCGTCGGCCTCGGAACCCGCGCCCATGCAGTACATTTCGCCGTACGCGGCATGCGCCATGGGGGAATACTTCCGCGACAGCAAGCGCCATGCCCTGGTGATCTACGACGATCTCTCCAAGCACGCCGCGTCGTACCGCGAAATCTCCCTGCTTTTACGCCGTCCGCCGGGCCGCGAAGCTTATCCCGGCGACGTGTTCTACCTGCACTCGCGCCTGCTGGAGCGCGCCGCCAAGATGAGCGACAGGCAGGGAGGAGGTTCTCTGACTGCCTTGCCCATCATTGAAACTCAGGTGGGCGACGTGTCGGCGTATATTCCGACCAACGTGATTTCCAGCACCGATGGCCAGATTTTTCTTGAAACCGATCTGTTTAACAGCGGTATCCGGCCGGCGGTGAACGACGGCATTTCCGTCAGCCGCGTGGGCGGCAGTGCGCAGATCAAAGCCATGCGCCAGGTGGCCGGCAGCATGAAGCTGGAGCTGGCCCAGTTTCGCGAGCTGGCGGCGTTCGCTCAGTTCGGCAGCGACCTCGACAAGGCCACTCAAGCGCAGCTCAACCGCGGCCAGCGCCTGGTGGAAGTCCTCAAGCAGAAGCAGTTTTCGCCCCTGCCTTTCTCCAAACAGATTCTGATCATCTATGCCGGAACGGGCGGGTTTTTCGATGATCTGCCCGTCGATCAGGTGCGCGATTTTGAGGAGGAGTTGTACAAATTCGTGGACGCCACCAACCCGGGTCTCTTGCGTACCATCATGGAGAAAAAAATTCTGGACGATGGGCTGAAGGCCGAGATGAGCCAAGTGATCAAGCAGTGCAAAGAGGCCTTCGTGGTAGAAAGGCAAGCCGTGGCGAGGTAAGGGAAAGCGTTACTGCGGAGATATCAAGGGCTGTCAAGCGGTTTTCCTGCGAACCATCCCGCGAGCGGTCACGCTGAAGGGGCCGTGGCGAGTTGCTTGAAGACGAGCGGTCCAGGGTTGATTCATGGCTAATGTTCTCGACATCCGGCGGCGCATTCGCAGCGTGACCAACACGCGGCAGATCACCAAGGCCATGAAAATGGTGTCAGCGGCGAAGCTGCGCCGGGCGCAGGAACGTGCCCTGGCAGCGCGTCCCTATGCGCAGATGCTGACCAACGTGCTGAAATCGCTGGTGTCGCGGGCGGAGATTTACGATCCTGCGACCGGCGAACCCCGGCATGCGCTGCTCGCCCGCCGCGCGGAGAAAAATATTCTGCTGATCGTGGTCACCGGCGATAAAGGCCTGGCGGGCGCCTTCAACACCAACATCATGAAAGCGGCCTTGCGGTTCATCGACGCTCAGCCGGGAAAGAATCTTGAGATCGAAACCATCGGACGCAAGGGCCGTGATTTTCTGCGGCGGCGATATCGTTCCGCTCAGCCGCGGACGGTGGATTCGCAGGAGCCACCCCAGATCAGCATCGTCGGCGAACAGGTGGGCGTGCTCAACAAAGTCGATTATCTCTTGGCTGCGGAACTGGCCGAGCACGTAATCGAACGCTATGGCCGGGAGGAAATTGATTCCGTCTACATGCTGTACAACGAGTTCAAGTCGGTGATTGCGCAGCGCCTGGTGGTCGAAAGAGTTCTTCCTATTGAGCAGGTGGGCGCTGTGGGCGTGGCCCAGGCAGAGGAAATGACGCTGCAAGAAAAAGAACGCGTCATGGAGGCGGCCAGAGAAGCTGGCGTCAAGCTGCGTCCCGCGGATACGCGCGAAGTGGACGCTGCCGCCGCAAAATTCGCCGCTGCGCCGGTGGATTATATCTATGAGCAGCCGCCTGCCGCGCTGTTCCGCGACCTGCTGCCGAAATACGTTGCGGTACAAGTTTTCCGCGGCCTGCAGGAGTCGGTAGCCGCCGAGCACGCCGCGCGCATGACCGCCATGGATTCTGCCACGAACAACGCCACCGATATGATCGATTCGTTAACCCTGGCCATGAACCGCGCTCGCCAGGCCAAGATCACGAAGGAGATCATCGAAATCGTGAGCGGAGCGGCAGCGCAGTAAGATTCGTTGCTGGCTGCTGCCCTCCGGCCGCCCGTTCAGTTAGAAGCTATATCCGAGGTCTTATGCCTGAAAACGTTGGACACGTGGTGCAAATTGCCGGTCCCGCCGTCGATGTGCAGTTCGCCGAGGGCGCCATGCCCCCGATTTACCAGGCGCTCAAAGTCGTCAGCGACGGATTCAAGGTTCCGAACCCCGTCAATGTCGTGCTCGAGGTGCAGCAGCACCTGGGTGAGGGGCGTGTGCGCTGCGTAGCCATGGAAGCCACCGAGGGTATGGTGCGCGGCATGAAAGCCATCGACCAGGGCGGCCCCGTGTCCGTGCCCGTGGGCCGCGGCACGCTGGGCCGGGTGATGAACGTCATTGGGCAGCCGGTGGACCAGCTAGGACCCATCGCGCACACACGGCAGCTGCCTATCCACCGGCCAGCGCCCTCCTTTGAGGAGCAGGCCACTACCGCCGAGATGTTCGAGACCGGTATCAAGGTCATTGACCTGATCCAGCCCTTCCTCAAAGGCGGCAAGATCGGGTTGTTCGGCGGCGCCGGCGTGGGCAAGACGGTCATTATCCAGGAGTTAATCAACAACGTGGCCAAGCAGCACGGTGGCTACTCGGTGTTCGCCGGCGTGGGTGAGCGCACCCGCGAGGGCAACGACTTGTGGCTGGAGATGACCGAGTCCAAGGTGATCAAGCCGGGCAAGCCCGAGGAATCAAAGGCCGCCCTGGTCTACGGCCAGATGACCGAGCCGCCCGGCGCGCGTCTGCGCGTGGCGCTGACCGGCTTGACCGTGGCCGAGTACTTTCGCGACGAGGAGGGCGCCGACACCCTGCTCTTTATCGACAACATTTTCCGTTTCACGCAAGCGGGGTCGGAGGTTTCCGCGCTGCTCGGGCGCATGCCAAGCGCCGTTGGTTACCAGCCGAACCTGGCCACGGAAATGGGCGAGTTGCAGGAACGCATCACATCGACCAAGAAGGGATCCGTCACTTCGGTGCAGGCCATCTACGTGCCTGCCGACGACCTGACCGACCCCGCTCCCGCCACCACATTCGCGCACCTGGACGCAACCACTGTGCTCTCCCGCGCTTTGACCGAGATCGGAATTTATCCCGCGGTCGACCCCCTGGCTTCGACTTCGCGCATTCTCGATCCGCGCATCGTCGGGCAGGAGCACTACGACGTGGCCCAGGCGGTGAAGAAAACGCTTCAAACCTATAAGGACCTGCAGGACATCATCGCCATTCTCGGCATCGACGAACTGAGCGAAGATCAGAAGCTGACGGTGGCGCGGGCGCGCAAGATTCAGCGCTTCCTCTCCCAACCCTTCCATGTGGCGGAGCAATTCACCGGTACGCCCGGACGTTATGTGAAAATCGCCGAGACAGTGAAGGGTTTCAAGGCGATCAATGAGGGGAAGTACGACGACATCCCCGAACAGGCGTTCTACATGAAAGGCACGATCGAAGAAGCGCTGGAGGCGGCGGAGAAGCTGAAAGCCGCGGCCTAGACAGCCGAGCCGGCGCTGATTTCCTGGCGAACTACGTGCTCGGGACGGTTCCAGCCTGGACGATGGGCCTTCCGGGCTAGCGAGCAAAAATGGCGGAGACCTTCCAACTCGAAATCGTGACCCCGGAAAGGATGGTGGTGCGCGATACGGCCGAGGAAATTCAGGTCCCGGGAAGCAGCGGCTATCTCGGGATTCTTCCCGGGCACGCTCCGTTGATCACCGAACTGGCGGTGGGCCAGATCAGCTATCGCAAGGCGGGTCAGACATTCTATCTTGCCGTGGCCTGGGGGTTTGCCGAGGTGCTTCCCGACAAGGTCACCATCCTGGCGGAGACCGCCGAGCGTCCCCAGGAAATCGACGTGGTCCGTGCCCAGCAAGCCCGGCAGCGCGCCCAGGAGGCCCTCAAAAGCGGCCAGACGGAAGTCGACTTCGCGCATGCAGAAGATGCTCTCAAGCGGGCAGAGACGCGGTTGGAGGTGGCGCAGAAGAGCTGACAGGCGTTGCGACCGAAAATCGTCCGGCCAATCAGTGTGGTTCTGCGGCTTCGCCGGCCGGCAGAATCCGGGTATCGGAGCGGAACTTGCGGTAATCGCGGTAGGTGACGTCTTCCTCAAGGTTTATGCCTTTGAACAGCGCCAGCCGCGCGTCCAGCTTCAGGGCGATGTGCCGTGGCAGCCAGACTTCGTCGTTGATCCGCAGTTGCTCGATCTGGATGTTCGAGCCTTGATGGACCCGCACCAGAAACAGGCCCACTGAAACCGTGTCGATACACTGGACGTCGAGCTTTACCCACTGCTTCTCGGCCTGATCGATCCAGGCGCGAAAGCGGAACTTGGGCAGGAACTTTGCGCCCCTCATATGGGGTTCATAGCCGGCACGCGGTTCGGCGTCGATCACCCACGCTCCGCGTCCGTCGAGCTTCTCCTCGCCTCCGTAGCTGAAGTCATAGGCGTCGGCGATTTCTTTCACGAAGCGCCGGCCTTCCTCGCGATCCCTCTCCTGTTTTTCCAGACGTTTTCTGTGGTCTTCCTCGGTCTCATGCCTTCGCTTATCAATGATTTTCTGAATCTTCTGGTCTTCCTTCACGGCATCGTTCCCGCTGAGGGGCTGGTCGTCTTTGGCAATCAGTTTGCGCACCGGCTCTTCGTAGAGCACCATGATCTCGTAGGTTCTCGCCTCTGTGGATTTGACCTTCCCCTTCCCGTCCAGTCTGTGTTCCTCCTCGCGCTGGATGTAGATGTAGTCGCGCTGCTTGCGGTCGTTTTCCAGGTCTTTATCGGCTGCTTCGCGAATGAGGGCGCGGATGTCGTCTTGAGATAGGCGCGCTGGAGCCGCCGGCGTCTGAGCCGAACTGGTGGCTTCCTCCCGTAAAAGGCTGCTGACGGGAAGAAAAAATGCCAGGATGCAGAAAGTCAGAAGCGCCCTCATATGCACGATTATGACGTTGGAGCCAGCCGGGGGGAAGAAGCTGTCCGGCCTGCCTATTTCTCCCGGGCGTCTCCGAATTCCACCAGAACCAGCCGTGCCGGGTCTGCGGAAGCATTCAGATAGGTCGCTTTGCGTCCCGCCGGAATCCAGACCGCCTCCCCGGCAGACCTGCGGAGACGCTCGCTTTCCCCGGCCTTAAGGTCCACGTCGGTCACCGGTATGAGCAACTCTGCACCCGGCTTTTCCGGCGGTGGCAGGGGATCGCGGGAGAGCAGTTGAAGGTCGCTCGCCGCCGCCGCCCCCAGCAGGATCGTGTTTCTGAATCTGGCGTGGGGATCGACGGGCGGGTTGATGCTGCCTGCACCGTAGTCCCACTTGCCGGTGTCGCCCTGATAGCCGTAGGTGGTCACCTTGGAATCGAGAAACTCAACCGTCACGTTGCGGTATTCGCTGGTGGAGTCGTTGCGGAGTCCGACGGCGCGACCTCCGAAACCAAAGCGCACTTCGCCCAGGCGGAAGTGAAAGTTCACGATGTCTGACTCCCCCTGGGGCCACATTATCAGGTCGCCGTCCTGCAGGCTGACGACAAGAAAGTTGTGCTCATGACGGGCCATGGTCCGTTCCAGGGGGCGGAGGGAAACCGCGAAGGCGCGGACCCGATCATTGGCCAGCAGCGGGCGGTAGTGCGGCGCCGAGGCCATGTCCGGGGCGGTTTGAGCGCGGGCCAGGGCTGTCAGCAGCAACAGCACCACGCAGCGCCACTTCGCCTTTCGGCTTGCAGGCTCAAAATTACATCGCACGGCGCCGTTTGTCCGCCTTCCCTACTATCTCCGATTGGAACAGCCGCTCGTCGACCCGGTGCAGGCCTTTCGCCATCCCCGGCCGCAGAAGCTTGTAATGATGGACGTCGAAAAGATAGTCGACGATAAACCACAGTGGCATTTCTGTCGTCATCCAATTCTGCCGGTCGAAGCGCGCGAGATTGACCGGACGCGAAAATGTGCGCAGCGTGCGCTCCCGGCGCAGATTGAAATACAGATTGAAATAGCTCATGGCCAGTTCGCGTAGCGTTCGATAGACCGGTTCGCGGAA
>CAYOZX010000156.1:0-8792 GCA_964408515.1 uncultured Acidobacteriaceae bacterium
TCGAAGTGCGTCATCCAGTAAGGGATGTCGACGTAGATGCCGTCGATGCCGGTGGCTGCAATCTGGCGGACCCGCTGCATGTAGATGGTGCGCCACTCGGTGGCATAGGGACTGACCCACACATCTTCATCGCCCTTTTTGATCCAGAAAGCTGTGCCGCCACCGAAAATTGCGGGTTGGCCGGTAATTTTCCGCTGCAACCAGTCGGGATGTTCTTTGGCCAATGTATGAGGAGTCTGGTCCGCATTGGCCGTGATGCACTCTGTTCCGGCGATGTAAACGAAAGCACGATTACCGGCCTGATGCGCTTTTTCGGCCACCGCCCGGATGGCTCGCAGCTTCTCTTCCGGATTTACAAAGCTCTCATAGCGACCCGGGATGTCGTTGTCCACTTCGATCCCGAAGATGTTGCTCTCCTGGGCGTTGCGGACGATCTGCTCAGCGTTGCCGGGCTGC
This sequence comes from uncultured Acidobacteriaceae bacterium, assembly GCA_964408515.1. GTDB lineage: Bacteria > Acidobacteriota > Terriglobia > Terriglobales > Acidobacteriaceae > CAYOZX01. The sequence continues at coordinate 457 of CAYOZX010000156.1, forward strand.
AGTCCATAAGCGCCGATGCGCACGTAGTGAGTCCAGTTTTGGCCGGCAGGAAAGTCTCCAGAAACGTCGCGCGCGGCCACCAGTGTCAGGACAAGAAGTCCAAGCACACCAGCCAGCCGCGCTCGAGAATAGATCCGTGGACGCACGCAGTTCGCTTAGAACTGCAACCGCGCTCCAAACTGCATCCGGCGGTAGTTATTTGTGGTCGAGGTCACAGTACCAAAGCTGCCGTCTCCCGATCCCACATCCGGAAACGCAAAGCGCTGATGATTGGCCACGTTGAACATCTCGGCGCGAATCTGTAACTGTGCCCGCTCGCGAATCTTGAATTCTTTCTCCAGTGACATGTCCACGTTGCGAGCCCCGTCCGCACGCAAATTCGAAAAATGCCGTGGCCCGTTACCCGGAATGTTGTCTCCCGGGTCAGCGAAGCAGTCCTGGTTCAGGTACGGGGCTCCTGTCCGGGCTGCCTCGTGATAGCCGATTCCGGTCCTCAGCTGCGAGCACACCACGTCCGGTCGTTGGTTTCCGTCCGTCAGCCGGGAGTTGCTGTCAATGATCGCAATCGGCTGCCCGGTCTGGATGGTCAGGAAAGTATTCAACGACCAGCCGCCCACGATCGCGTCGAGAACGCCATGCAGGTCTCCGCCGACCCAGCGCCCGCGCCCGACCGGCACATCAAGAATAAAGGCCGTTGCCAGCCGGTGCGTGGCGTCGTTCGAACTGATCCCATGCTCGGCCTTCAGATTGTCCAGCAGTTGGGGATTGTCGAACTCCAGATTCGTCAGCCACGCATTTCGTCCCGATGAGGAATCGTCGGTCGACTTCGAGAACGTGTAGTTCCCCTCGACGCTGATATAGTGGCTCGCTCGCTTCTGGAATCGAATCTGCAGCGAGTGATACCACGAAGTTGCAATCAGGCGCGGCAGACCGGCAAAGCCTCCCGCAAACTGCGGATACGGGTGCACGAGAAGTCCCTGCGGGATCTGATCCTGCACATACAGCGAATCGGCCACATCGGCGGCGTTGAAGATCGGCGTCGGGGGACAGTACGATGCCGGCGATGCCACGCTTGCAAAGAAGCACTGAAAAGGATTCGGAACTGAACTGCCGAGGAAGTCGCTCACCGCCGTATTGTCCGGGTCGTGCGTGGGATTCAGTTGCGCCACCAGCGCCTCGCGAATGCTCGAGGGCAGGAAGTTGCGCTCCCGCGTGGAAACTCCTGATGCACCTGCCCAGGGAAGGTGCGTGGCGCGGTTCGCGGCATAGTCCGCCGCGACCACGATTTGCCCCGGCAACCGCTGCTGCACTCCCAGGTTCCATTGGTAGATTTCGGCATTGCGCGCGATGCCCGTGTCCAGGTCGCTGCTGTTGTCGAATCCCCAGTTCGCCAGCTTGCCATAGGTTCTGCGTTGCGGCGGCGCTAGCCCGGCCGGGAAGGGATTTTCCAGCGTCGCATATTGCGTCACAAAGTTGTCGGTCGTGAAATACAGCGGTGCGGACTTCGAGAACGAAGGCCCGGCGTACTGGAAGTTGGTGGCCACGTTCATCCCATAGAAAACGCCCGCCCCGCCCCGGACCACCGTGTTGCTCGCCAGCTGGTACGCGAATCCCAGGCGCGGAGCAAAGTTGTTCCGATCCACCCGGGCGTTGCGATGTTTAGAGTCCGCGAACACGGTCGTTCCCATGAGTTGCCCGATTTGCCCGAAGTCGAAGGTTGGGTCCGCACTGCGAGCCACTGGGATGGTAATCCCCGTGTCCCCGGTAAAATCGCTGTACTGCAGCTGGTTGTTTCGCTCCGAATAAGGCGTGCTCCACTCGTAGCGCAGGCCAAGATTCAGCGTGAGTTTGGGAGTGACCTTCCAGTCATCCTGCACGTAAAAGGCCGTCTCGACCGATTTATCCGCTACCGGCGGAATGATGTGCAGGAGGGAATCCTCCGGCGAGGGAAAACCAACTAGCAAGGTCGCAAATGGATTGCCCTGATTGTTGTCGCCGAGGCCGCCATTCGGATCCTGGGTGGTCACGTCCCGAGTGAAGTTGAAAATTCCCGTGGGATTGTCCGGCTGAAAGAAGTTGTTAAAGAATTGTCGCTGCTCGCCGCCGAATGTGATCGAATGCGCCCCTTTGACCCACTGCAACGACGACGAGTAGCTGTAGAGAGAGTGCGCAAAAGCGGTGTCCACGCAGCACTGGGTAAACATGGAGAGGAAAGGGTCTCCCACGTTGATGGCGGGAATCCGGTCCAGTCCGTTCTGGTCTAAAATGGACGGCAACCCCACATCGCTCAATGTCGGATAGTGATTGCTTATACCGGGCGCGTGTACCCGATCGATGCTGAAGCGGCTCGTCCAGAGTGCGGTTGGTTTGATCGCCCAGTTATATTCAAGATTGCCGTTCTGTACAGTCGTCAGGTAGATCACTCCATCGCCTTGGTCCCCATTGCCGACGATGGTCGGGACGCTGTTCTCATAGTGTGCTCGGCTGTAACGGCCACTGATCTTGTGTTTGTCGGTGATCTGGTGATCGATCTTCACATCGAACTGCCAGCCTGGGGAGGTCGACAATGTCACCTGGCGAAAGTTGGGGTCCGGATAAACCGCGTCCGGCACATTGGCATGCGGGTACAAATTCAAGATCGCCTGCCCGATGGGATCGATCTTCCCCGCGGGAATCTTGTTCAGAATTCCTCCGTCCGAAAATTGGTCGCGCGGACACACGAAGTTCGGATCCGTGTTCTTCGCGCAGGGATCGTAAATCCCCGCGCTGGCCGTGTCGGGATTGTTCGGATCCGGCAGGTTCGCCAGGCTCTGCGAGAAGTCCCCGCTGCGCTCCAGGTCCGTGGGCACGATCCCCTCAATGTTCACGGGATCCCGTTGCCGGGTTTTCTCGAAATCCACGAAGAAGAACGTTCGGTTCTTGATGATGGGTCCGCCCAGTGCGAAGCCGTATTGGTCGCGGACGTGATCGGGTTTTTCGCCAGTGTTGAAAAAATCGCGTGCGTCGAATGCCGACCGTTGCCCGTACCACCATCCGCTGCCGTGAAGCTGATTAGTGCCCTGCTTCAACACGATATTGACGACGGTTCCTCCGTTGTTGCCGAACTCTGCCGAGAAGCTGTTGTTCTGGAGCTTGAACTCCTGCACGATCTCCACCGAAGGCTGGTAGTACACATTGGAGTTGCCGCCTTCACCTTGCTCCGGCGCGCTAAGGGGGCTGCCGTCGAGGCTGATCTGCGCGGTGGCGTTGCGCTGGCCGTTGGACACGAAGTTGGTGCCTGAGGGATAGTTCTCCTGGAAGCCCGTACTCTCGGTTACTCCCCCAGCCAGAAACACCAGACCGAATAGGTTGCGGTTATACAGCGGAATGTCGCGCACGTATTCATTGCTGACGTCCGTTCCAAGGGCGGCGTTGTCGGTATCGAGCAGGGGTGGAGCTTCCGTCACCTCCACCGTGATATTGAAGCTGACCGGCTTCAAGCTGAAATTCAGGGTGGCCTGCTGGTCAACCGCGAGCACCACGTTCTTGCTCTCCGCGCGCTGGAAGCCTGACGCCTCCACCTTGACCGTGTAGGTGCTGGGACGCAAGCCGGTGACAAGGTATAGGCCACGCTCATCCGTGCGGGCACTGGTGGAGACGCCGGTGCCGTCATTGGTGGCGGTGACGGTGGCGCCCTGCACGACCGCGCCGGTCTGGTCAGTGAGAATGCCTCGCAACTGGGCGGTGTAGCTCGCCTGCCCCCATGCGCGCACGGCAAGCAGGGAGAGCCCGAGCGTCAAGGCCAAGAAAAACTGTCGGTGGAAGTCGGTGCGGGATCCTGGCATGTCGCCCCCCTCGAGCAGAGGATAGAAATCAGTGAGCAGCCATTTCGTGAGCTTTCACATCATTGCGATAAGTATCTTTTAATTGCGGGAATCGGCAAGAGTCAAGCAAAAACGAAAGGGAACATAAGTCCGCCCCCCCGGATGGGCGCCTGACGGCGAGGCTCAGGGCCTGTCCTCGCGGCCTACCGGCACTTCCTGCAAGGCGCCGCGGTCGAGACCGGTTTCATCCTCAAGGTGGACCGAAACCCGGGCAGGCTCACCCTGGGCCGCCACTTCGGTTTCGAGCGTAACCGGTTCGGCAGGGTCTGCATGGATCAGGGGAACAACCTCAACCCCTGCACCATGCTGGCGGTAAAGGCGCGCCACCAGGCGCCCGGAGAAAAACACCCCAAACGAGCCGGACAGCCTGATCTTTCCGCTTTCGAGCCGGGTAGCGCGAAGCGGCCGCACCACGATGCCGGTGTCGGTAGCGCCGTGAACCTCGCTTCCGGCACGGGTCGGAAACCACTCCGTCTCCAGTTCGCAGCTTTCGCCTGGGCCAAGGCGGCAAAGCGGAGAATTGATTTCCGCCTCGAGATAGTAGGGGGACGCGTCTTCATCGCCTGACGTCAGCGAGGGCTGCCCTTCCGGACTCAACTTCAGCTGAGGACCGTTTGTCCAAAAAATAATGGACGCATTGCCGGGATACTTCCGCGCCGATTCATATTGAAAACGTTCCACCATGCCATAACCGCTGCTGCCATCGAGCACAGCCAGCCAGCCATCGCTTGAGTCCAGCCAGAGTTCAGCCGCCATGTGGACGTAGTGCAGGGCAAATAGGCCGTCGGGGCGTACGCGAACCGCAGGGTTTTCCGCCGGGCCAAAGCGCACGTGATAGCGATTGAGGTAGCTGCTGGCGGGGTTGACGGGAGCGAACGTCCAGAAATCGCGGTTCAGTTGCGATGGATTCTGGGCGTTCGCCGTGTTGTACTGCGAGACCGACTGCATCGACCATTCCACGCGATGGCCCGAGATGTTCGTCATGGTGGCGTGAAAGCGGATTCGCGAGGACTCCGCATCCAGTCGCATGGTCCGCCGGAATTGAAGGCCGGTTTGCGGATCGGCAGGCCCCGTGAGCTCAATTTCGCAAGACTCGCCCTCCGAAAGCTTTCGAAACGAGAAGGCTCCGTCGTCGAGAATGTCGGAGCCGCCCGCCCAGTGCTGCTCGTCATCGTTGCCTTCGGGTAAAGGCCAGAGCTTGTCTCCGCCATAGTTGAACCACTGTCCCGGATCCGGCGGGAAATATTTGCCTTCGTACTTGGGATTGACGAACAGGTAGGAATGCCCGTTGAAAACCACCTGCATCAGGCGTCCGCCGTTCTGGGGCACGACGATCAACTGCACCCAGCGATTGGAGATCTGCTCGGCGTTCCAGCCTTTGTAGTTGGTGGGCTCGATCCGGCATGGCGGGCTCGCGGGGCGAGAGGCGGCGCCTTGCGCTTGGGCGGGGACCCGGCTCGTCGCCATAGCCCCGAGCAGCAGAACTCCGGCAGTGCTCCGGAAAAGATTGCGCTGCAGTGTCATAAGTTTTCGTTCAACAAAAGGAATTGCAGGCCTCTGAAAGTCTACGGGACCGCCTGGGTCTCTCGCCGCCAGTGTGCAGCGAAAGAAAACCTAATAAAACGAAATAACTCGATCGCGTCAAGCATATTCTGTGTTATACCAAGTTCGCTTTGGCGTGCGGCGGGTCCAGACGTCAGAAGCTCTTCCTTCTATCGCCACGAGGGCACGGGATCTTCGAGGCCTTGCCGCCACGAAGCAGGAGGCGAACCAGCGTGCGTAAAACCGATTCCAGCCGCCGGTCATTCATCAAGATGGCTGTGGCCGCGCCCCTTCTGACCCAGATTGCTGCCCGGAGTCTTTATGCGAACGCCGCTGCCGCTCTCGGCAAAGACCCACGGCAGAACGTCTACACCCGCCTGGGCGTGAAGACGCTCATCAACTGTCGCGGCACCTGGACCTACCTGAGCGGGTCCCTGGAGTTCCCCGAAGTCCGGCGAGCTCAGATGGAGGCCGGACAGTATTTCGTCAACATGCTGGAGCTACAACGCGGCGTGGGACGCCGGCTCGCGGAGCTGACCGGCGCCGAGTCGGGGATGATCACCTCCGGGGCGGCCGGCGCCATGGCCGCGGCAACCGCCGCATGCATGGCCGGCACCAACGACCACTACATCTGGCAGCTCCCCGACACGACCGGCCTGAAACATGAAGTCATCATGGTAGGGGGCAGAAGCGCCTTCGACAGCGCGATCCGTCTAACCGGGGCGAAACTGGTGCTCGTATTTTCCCTGGAGGAGTTGGCCCACGCGATCAATGACAACACCGCCCTGATCTACACCACCGACCTGGGAGAAAAGCTGGAGCGTGAACTTGCCGTCGCCAAAGACCGCAAGGTCCCGCTGCTGCTGGACGATGCGGCTGGCATTCCCCCGGCCGAAAATGCCCGGCTGTACGCCCGCATGGGTATTGACCTCTACGCCTTTTCCGGTGGCAAGGGTCTGTGTGGACCGCAGTGCAGCGGACTGCTTCTGGGGCGAAAGGATCTCATCGAGGCGGCTCTCATGAATAGCAGCCCGCGTGAGGGCTCGGTGTGCCGCCCTATGAAGGTCGGAAAGGAAGAAGTAGTTGGGTGCCTCACGGCCTTGGAGACCTGGCTGAATCTGGACGAGAAAACGATCTACAACGAATGGAACCGCCGCATAGGGCGTATTCAGAAATTGGTGGACACGGTGCCGGGCGTGAAAACCGACATTCATGTTCCCGCGGATGGAAACCGCTTCCCCACCCTTAAAGTGTCCTGGGATCAGGCGGCGTGGGGCTTCACCACTTCTGATTGCGTACGCGCGTTGCGCCAGGGTGCTCCGGTCATCGAAGTACTGGGGGCGGACAATCCCAGCCTAGTAACTGCCGTTCGCGAGGGCAATCCGAACCGGAAAGAGCAAAAAGACGCCGACCACATTGAGCTGGTTTCCATGACCATCCAACCCGGCCAGGAAATCATTGTGGGCCAACGACTGCGAGCGATTCTGGGCGCGGCCCAAAAAGGAAGAGCCGCCGCCCAGGCTGGGCAGGCGTATAGAGCAAGCGCATGAAAACCTTCCTGATAATGCTGCTGCTGTGGCCTGCGATCGCGATTCAGGCTCAGGTTCCGGCTGTTAACCCTCCGGCAGCTTCCGGCGACGCAAATCGCTTCCGCTCGCCCAGCGTCAAGGCCGGCGATTACTTGTACGTCTCCGGGCAGGGCCCTCGCCGCCCGGATGGGACCTTGCCCGCAAGCTTTGCCGCACAGGCGCGCCAGGCCTTGGACAACGTCAAATCCGTTGTCGAGGCCGCCGGCCTGACGATGGACCACGTGTTTTACACCCAGGTCTATCTCGAAGATATAAGTAAGTATCGGGAGATGGACGCGGCCTTCGCTGCGGTCTTCAGCGGGACTCCGCCCGCACGAGCCGTGTTGGGAGTGGCCAGGCTTCCAGAGCCAGCCATAGAAATCAGCGCCGTCGCGGCGCTTAAACTTGAGGGAATGCGGGCCGTGCGCCCTCCGGGCTACGGGCCAGGTGAATCCGCCTCGCCGGGCATCCTTACCCGCGACCGGCTCTTCATTTCCGGCATGGCGGGAAGTGATCCTGCCATCGGAAAGGCGCCGGACGATCCGGCAGCTCAAGTGGACCTTGCCCTCGACCGGCTGAAGGCGGTCACCGAGGCCGCAGGACTCGATTTGCGCCACATGGTTTTCGTCAATCCCTATCTGACTTCCGATATTCCGATGAAGATCATGAACGAGCGCTATGCGCAACGCTTCGAGTTTGGCAACACGCCGGCGCGGGCCACGATCCAGGTGTCCAGTCTGCCCGGAGGTGCTCACATCGAATACACAGGCGTGGCCGTGCGCGATCTGGGGCAGCGGCGGGCCGTCCGCCCCAAGAATATGCCGCCGAGCCCCACCGCGAGTCCGTGCGTATTTGCCGGCGACACCCTGTATTGTTCGGCCAAAAGCGGCTTCATTCCGGGACCGCATGGAGGGGTCTACGCCACCACAACGCCTCACCAACTCCGGCAGACTATGCGCAATCTGCTCGACAACCTGGAGGAAGCGGAGATGAATTTCGACCAGGTGGTGTCCACAAATGTCTACCTGGACGATTTAGCCGACTTGCCATCCTTCGACGAAGTCTATGCCCAGTACTTCGGCGCCACGTTACCCGCGCGAACCACGATCGCGCAAATTCCACCGGGGTTACGCAAAGCCGACAACGGGGACCATTACCCCGATCTGGAGCAGGTATCGCTGATCGCCGTCCGCAGCCATCCCTGACCTTGACACGGTTGCGTCAGATGCACCAGTATTGTGCGCGCCCATCACGGCGAGGTGAGGCGTGTGGAGAACTGCCCGTAGGCTTGCGCTGGGGTTTGCGCTGATTATCCTTGCCTCCAGCGTTCTGCTTCTCTCCGATCTTGATCACCGAAAAGCGC
>CAYOZX010000157.1:0-3557 GCA_964408515.1 uncultured Acidobacteriaceae bacterium
CCCCGAAGACACAGGCTTCGCGACGGTCATCTTTTGCCGCAACCCGCCCCATCCCGGCTGCCGACTTGCACCTCGCCAGGTTGTTCGGTTGTCAGTCAGGAACTTGATCTGATCTTGGCCTGCTGCGTCGACAGGGCAGACGGAGAGGCCTCCGTCCGGATAAAACAAGCCCTCGAGAACCGAACCGACTGGGAGGAACTGCTGCAGCTGGCGCAGAGGCACGGATTGACTCCGCTGGTCTACCGGCGGCTGGCCTCGGAACTAGATGTCAACCAGCAGGCTTCGCTCGAAGGGTTCCGCCGCGCCGATGCGGCCAATGCCCGCCGCACTCTGGCGCTCACGGCGGAGCTACTCAATGTCTGTCGCCACCTGGCTGATCGTGGCCTCGAGGTCTTGCCTTACAAAGGACCCGTGCTGGCAGAGCACCTGTATGGCAATGTGGCTCTTGGCCTGTTCTCTGACCTGGATATTCTGGTTCGCGCCTGCGATCTTGCGCCCGTCCGCAAAGCTTTGGCAGAACTGGGCTGCGAGCCTTCGCTGCACCTTGGGCCCGCCGTCGAGCGCGCCTACCTCAAGTCAGGATACGAATACACCCTTGACTGCCCCCGCGGACGTAATCTGCTGGAAATCCACTGGCAGATTCTGCCCCGCTTCTATGCCATGGATTTCGATATCGAGCGCCTTTTCGCCCGGGCGATCACGGTCTCCCTTCAGGGACAACCTCTGCGGACGCTGTGCGACCAGGACCTGATGCTGGTGCTTTGCGTGCACGCAGCCAAGCAGGGCTGGAGGCAGGTTTCCTGGCTGTGCGACATCGTACGGCTGGCCCGGTCACGCGCGATCGACTGGAAATCCCTGACCCAGGAAGCAGCCCGCCTGGGAATTGCGCGCATCGTCTCCGTGACCTTCCGGCTGGCGCAAAGGCTGCTGGGCGCAACTCCTCCGCTGGAATTTTCCACCGGCGCGGACTCTGCGCTGGAAAGTCTCAGCCAAAACGCTCTGCCATGGATCACCGGGGAACAGAATTTCGATCCGGAATCGCGGGCCTACTTCCGCCTGATGACGGCGCTGCGGGAACGCGGCCGTGACCGTGCGTCGTTTCTCTGGCGCCTCAGTGTCACGCCGGGCGCAGGAGAATGGTCTGCCATCCGCCTGCCCGGGCCCCTTTTCCCGCTCTATCGAGGGGTGCGCATGCTGCGCCTGGGGCGAAGATTCCTTATGCCGCCAAGCGCCTGAAGGATCGACCCCGTCACCGGCTGGCCAGCCCGCCAGCCGTCTCCGCCCCGTCGAGGGTGTAGACCTGCCCGCTGGCGAAGGCGGCATCGTCTGATGCCAGGAAGGCAAAAAGCGCCGCAATCTCTTCCGGCTTGGCGTGGCGGCGGAGGGGAATCTTGCGGTTAACGGCTTCCAGCATCTCGTCGCTGTACTCCGCCCGTTGCATGGGTGTGAGCACGTAGCCTGGGGCCACGGCGCACACTCGAACTTTCGGGGCCAGCTCGAGCGCCATCGATTTCGTCAACTCGATCACTCCCGCCTTGGTGGCGTTGTAGTCCGCGTAAAAGGGATAGCCCGTGATCCCGTTGGTGGAGGCGGTTTGCAGAATTACGCCGCCGCCCCGTTCCCACATGTGGCGGGCGGCGGTCTGGGCCACGTAGAAGACTCCGGTCAGGTTGACGGCGATGACCTGGTCCCACTCCTCCGGCGTAATTTCCAGAAAATTGTGCCGAATGCTGATGCCGGCGTTATTGATCAGCACATCTACGCCGCCCATCAGCCGCAGCGCCTCTGCGAAGGCCGCCTGCACCTGCTTGGGATTTGACACGTCCGCATCCACGGTCCCGGCGAGCTGCGGCAGCTCAGATTGAATCTGCTCTCGGCCCCGGGCATCGCGGTCAAGCACAACCACCGCTGAGCCTTCTTCCAGAAAGCGGGATGCGGTGGCGGCGCCGATCCCGCTGGCTCCGCCGGTGATCAGTACACGTTTGCCCTTGAGTCCGCGCATGAATCTGAAGGCCAGTGCGCAAGCGCATCTGCCGCGCCCGCGACCTCGACGTAGTGATGTTAAATGATGATTATCCCAACGCGGGCAGGAATGCTCATGGCCAGATCAAAATCGAGCATGCGACCTATGCCTTGCCTCCGAACAGGAACACCAGCTCGATGACCAGGATGATCACGACCATCAGCTCCAGCACGAACGCCCGGCTCTGGTTGAACTGGTCGACCATGAAGCGATAGAGGTCTTCCGCGGTCTGCAGCTTTTGCGTCACCAGGTCCTTGTAATCGGGAACGCCGACTTTGGCCGCCGCCAGCTTGTAAAGGCGGGCGGAAAACATGTCGCTCAGAAACTTGATCGCGTTGTCGGCGTGCTCGGTCAGCTCGTTGACCTCGAGAAGCACGGTTTGCAGCTTGGTGGCAGCGCGCGCCAACCGCCAGCGCGCCAGCATGCCCGTGCCCTTGTCCAGGGCGGCGTACACGATCTCCAACTCCTGGGTCAGAAGCTCGTCGTAATGGCGGAACTCCAGCAGCTGGGAGTTGGCGTACTCCAGGAGCTGGATAGCCGTTTCCGCCCCCGCCTGGGTGTCGTAGACGAACGCGGCATTCCAGCCGATGACCGCCAAGTCATTGGGGTAGTATGAGATACGGGACTGCAGGATCTCGTTGCGCTCGCCGTCGGAAAGCGGCGCGGTTTCGCCGCGCACGATCTGGGCGATGCGCTCGCCCTGCGTCGCGCACAACTCGGCGGCCGGCGGCGATCCAGCGATCTCGCGCACGTGGAAGATGAAGTAGTCCTCGCTCAGCCATTCCCCGTGCGGCTTGATCAGATACGGCTTGACCAGGGCGGCAGCGGCGCGCTCCAGCTTCTGGCGAACGGTGCGGGAAGCATGCTTTTCAAAATCCACGTCCCAGACCCAGCGGCTGCCCATCTGCACCAGACTGTCCCAATCCCCGGCGAAAGGCAGTTCATACACCACGCTCACCACACCGTAGTCGTAATACTTGATCTGGCCCGCCAGGCGCTCGCTGCTTTCGAGCACCAGCGGCTCTAAGGGCTCAACCACCGGCGGGCGCTCGTAGCGGACGTAGCCCGGCGTCGGATGTTTGAAGCTGGGCTGCTCCTGAATGTGGGCCCCGATCAGCTGCCGAAGCTGATCCAGCTTAATCTCTTCGCACACATCAAATTGGATAAGGACCAGTACGGAACCCCGCACCGCGGACTCCATCTCAGGAGCCTTCAAGGCCGCGGATTCCGGCACAACCAGCATGGTTTCAGAGTCTACTGCCATAAAAGACCTGCTTTTCAGCCGAGGAAGTATGAAGGCTCGCGGCTACCCGACTGTGAGAATAGTTATATTGTCCCAGAATCCAGGGAGCTTGGGGAGACCTCGGAAGTCAACATGTAAGCTATTGATTATAAGGATATTAATCGGATTCAGCGGCCGGGTGCCCTGCTATTTCCGGTTTCCAATCCACCACAGGAGGACTGCGCCTGTGGCGGCCGCCGCCAGTCCCAGGCCCGCCCGCCGCATGGAATGTTCCAGGCCGGCGTTTCTGCG
>CAYOZX010000157.1:3657-8703 GCA_964408515.1 uncultured Acidobacteriaceae bacterium
AGCGCCTTCGACTGCAGCTTCGGAAGCGCAAAGCTCGGCGCCGTCTGCTCAAGGAATTCGCTCAGCAGAAGGGTCTGCCGCGCCAGGCGCTGGGCTCGGGCGTCGTCGGGGAAGAGATTGATCAGCTCATCGCGAAATACCGCCGCGCAGCTTGGCTCCAAAACCACGATGGGAGTCCCTGCCTCGAGAATCTGTGACAATTCGTCCAAGATATTCAACAGCAAGCGCTTAGCCCTGACGAGCAGGCCGAAGTCGTAGAGCGGCCGCCCGCAACAGAGAATGCGGTCCGGAATCGTGACCTGGAACCCGGCAGCTTCAATCACCTCCACGGCAGCCCTGGCGGTATCGGGCAGCAGGTAGTTGTTGAAAGTGTCCGGCCACAACACAACCGGTCTGCCCTGCGGATTGCGCGGTTTCCGCTGCGCGAACCATGCGCGGAAAGTCTGCGGCGCAAATGCCGGAATCCGGCGCTCCTGAGGCATGCCAGCTGCCAGCCTGGACAGGTCTCGCAGGACAGGAAGCTGCGTGGCGAGGTTCACGAGGCCGGGAGCGCAGGACGCCATCCGGGCCCAGATGTCGATGTGGGCAAAGGCATAAGCGCTGCGCGGCCGCAGGCGTCCCTCGTAGTAGTGGGAGAGAAATTCGGCCTTGTAAGTGGCCAGGTCGACGCTTACCGGGCAATCGGTCTTGCAGCCTTTGCAGGCAAGGCAAAGGTCGAGCGATTCCTTGACCGCTTCATCCTTCCAGCCATCGCGGATCACGTCGCCATTCACCATCTCCCAGAGCAGATGGGCGCGGCCGCGGGTCGAGTGTTCCTCCTCGCGAGTCACGCGAAAGCTGGGACACATGACCCCGCCTTCGTCACGCCGGCACTTCCCTACTCCCACGCAGCGTAAGGTGGCATGGGCCAGGCTGCCGTGGTCCTGGGGAAACTGGAAATGGGTCTCCGGCTGCCAGGGCCGGTAACCCGCGCCCAGACGCAGGTTTTCATCCATGCGGTTGGGCTCCACCACCTTGCCTGGATTCATTTTCCAGGACGGGTCCCAGGTCGCCTTGAACTCGCGGAAGGCCTGAATGAGTTCCGGTCCGAACATGCGCGGCAGCATTTCGGCGCGCGCCTGGCCGTCGCCATGCTCGCCCGAGATTGAGCCTCCGTAGCCGACCACGAGATCGGTTGCTTCCTCCATGAATCTGCGGAACTTAGCGATGCCCGGCGCAGTCTCCAGGTCGTAGTTCATCCGGTTGTGCACGCAACCGTGCCCAAAGTGCCCGTAGAGCGGGCCTCCGTAGCCGTACTGGTTCATGAGCTTGCGCAGGTCGCGGAGGTAGCCGCCCAGCTTTTCCGGAGCCACCGCAGAGTCTTCCCAACCCTCCCAGCTCAGGGGCTCGTTGGGAACGTAGGAAATGACACCCAGACTGGATTCCCTCACCTCCCACGCCCTCCTGACCAGGCGGGAGTCGGTAAGCAGGCGCATCTGGGGCGGGCTGGCGCCACGGCGTAACGCTTCCATCAAGCGCCCAGCCTGGGCTTCGGCCTCAGCGGTTGTCTCTCCCCCGAACTCTGCGAACAGCCAACCTCCTCCTTCGGGCAGCAAGGCCAGCCCTTCGGAATTGATGCCCTTACGCCTGGTGTACTCAACCAGCAGATCGTCCACGCCCTCGAGCCCGATTGGTCCATGGGCCATCACGTCGGGCACGCGGTCGGCGCACTGGTAGATGTCGGAATAAGCGACGAGCAGCAAGACCCGCGCGGGCGGGCTCTCTACCAGACGGCAAGTGGCTTCGAGCACCGTGACACAAGTGCCCTCCGAGCCGACCAGCGCACGGGCTACGTGGAAGCCGTTCTCGGACAGCAAGTAGTTCAGGTTGAATCCCGAGACCCGCCGCGGGATGTTGGGGAAGCGCTGCCGAACCAATTCGCAATATTTGTCTCGCAATCCCTTCAGGCCGGCATAGATTTCGCCCCGCCGGCCCCCGGCGCGGATGATTTGCTCCAGTTCGTCATCAGTGGTTTTTCCCACTTGCAGCCGCAGCCCGTCGTAGGTCAGGACGTCAAGAGCCTCAATGTTGTCGTCCGTCTTGCCCGCCATCACCGAATGCACGCCGCAGGAATTGTTTCCGGTCATGCCGCCCAGGGTGCAGCGGTCGTGGGTAGCGGGATCGGGCCCAAAGGTCAGGTGATAGCGCTCCGCCGCGTTACGCAGATTGTCCAGCACCACGCCGGGTTGTACCCGGGCGATGCGGCGCTGGGGATCGATCTCAAGAATTTCCGCCAGGTGGCGGGTAAAGTCGAGCACCAGCGCCACGTTGCAGCATTGCCCGGCAAGCGACGTCCCGCTGCCGCGGCACAGGAGCGGCGCGCCGTGCTCCCGGGCCAGTGATACGGCGGCGATCACGTCATCGGTGTCGCGAGGAAGCACAACCCCAATCGGAACCTGGCGGTAGTTGGAGCCATCGGTGGCGTAAAGCGCCCGGCTGGCGGTATCGAAACGAACCTCGCCCCGGAGGTGGCGGCGCAGGGCGCGGGCCAGCGCAGGAGCGTCCACCTGGAACCGCTTGGCGGCAGCAGCTATCCGGATGAGTGAGTCGGCCATGTTGGCTTTCGCCAACCATTTAACCACGGCGAGGGACAAGCTACAGAGTTACCGCCGGAGGCTTCGCATGATGGCTGCGGGCGAGGGGTCAGTTGTCCGAGCCGCCGGGTTTGGTGACCTTGGCGATGTGAATCCGGGTCCCGCCACCGCCCGGCTCAATGTTGATGGTCAGCAGGTTCCTGCCTTCAGTGGAGACCAGCGTGAAGTGATCTGCGTCGGAGGAGGCGAACCTCGCGCCCGGAAACTTTCCCTTGTAGAAATCCGCCACAGCCTGGGGAGGGTCATCGGTCTCGAAATCCGCGGCCACGGTTTTCATGCCCCCAAAACTCATGTTGGCAGCGCTGCCCTGCTTCACTTCAGCCCCGGGATAGAGGTCGACGCCCAGATTGCGCGCGGCCTCGTCGGGATCGGTGGTGCTTTGCACGGTGCCAAACGGAGTTTCCACCCGGACATTGCCATCGCGGTCGTGCACGCGCGTGCTTTTTGCGAAGTGCCAGGCGGTGAAGGCGATGCCGGCCACGCCCAGAATTCCCAAGCCGGCGATCACAGCCACGACGATGAGAATGATCTTGAGCGCGCTGCCGCTTTTGGCGGGAGCGGGCGCCGCGCCCGTCACCGGCGCCGATGAGGCAGTCCCCGGCTGGGTCGCACCGCACTTGTTGCAGAACTTGACCCCGCTGTCGAGAGTCGCACCGCAGGAGTTACAGAATGCCATGGGAGTCCCCTCGCGTCCATTCTAGGCTAGCCAAAAGAGCAGAAGGGAGTATAGCGCAACCGCGCAGTGTCGTATCTCCGCTATCGTGGCGGTGGAAATCCCCACCCGGTCACACAAGACCCAGCCCGGGTGAGGCGCTGATTCCCTGGCGGTTTACAACAGACGGGTGGTGTAGTCGGCCAGGCTCAGGACCAGCAGGATCAGCAGCCAGAAAACGGCCGATACCAGCACCACCTTGGTCAGCTTCTCGCTGGCATACTTCACATGCATGAAGATCAGCGCTACCAGCACCGCCTTGAAGGTGGCGATGACCAGGGCCACGATGGTGTTGAACGGACCCAGGTCGATGAATGCGACCCCGGCGGTCACGGCGGTGAGGACCAGCAGGGCCAACCATACGGCGATGTAGGTGCGGGCGGTAACGATGTGTTCAGACACGGCGCTCGGTGCTCATTTCTTGCGATCGATCAGGTACAGCAGCGGAAACAGATAAATCCAGACGATATCCACAAAATGCCAGTACAGCCCGCAGTTCTCCAGCGGGGTGTGATAGCCCGGCGTGTAGCGACCCCGCCAGGCGTAGTAGAGCAGGTAGGTGAAGATGCCCACGCCGATCACCATGTGCAGGGCGTGCATGCCGGTCATGGCGAAATACAGAGAGAAAAATATCTGCGCGTGCCGCTGGTCCACCGGCTGCTCGGGATGCTGCGGGACCTCTCCCTCGAAGTGGAAGGAAGCCCCGGGGATGTGGTGTTCGGTGAATTTGCTCCTCCACTCAACGGCTTTGACACCCAGGAAGGCCAGCCCCAGCACCAGGGTCAGCGCCAGGTAGACGACCTGCTCGTGCCGTTTTCCCAGTTGCGCGGCGCGTACGGCCATCACCACGGTCAAGCTGCTGCAAATGAGGACTGCCGTATTGACCGCCCCCAGGGTGATGTCCAGGGACTTGCTGGCGGCGGCGAAGTCGGGAAAGTACCAGTAGCGATAGATGAGGTAGGCACAGAACATGCCGCCGAAGAACATGATTTCCGTAGCCAGAAACAGCCACATGCCCAGCGATGAAGCCTGGCGCTGCTGCTCCATGTCGGCGAAATGGTGCTGGAGGGCGGGATGGTGGTGTTCCATGACCCCTGGGCTATCCGGCAACGCGCACCTCCTCGGGAGCCGGGATGTTTTCGTAATCGTAGGCTTCCCAGTCGACTGCGGGTGTGCGCTCGAAATTGTAAGTGGGCGGCGGGGAGGAGGCGTGCCACTCCAGGCCCGACGCACCCCAGGGATTGGCGGGGGCAACTTTGCCATAACGCATCGACCACAGGAAATACGCCATGGGGAGCAGATAACCCACGGCGAGAATGGTCGAGCCGGCGGTAGAGAGCACGTTCAGGACCTGATATTCCGGCGGATACTGCCAATAGCGGCGCGGCATGCCCAGATAACCCAGGATGAACTGCGGGAAAAACGTCAGGTTGAAGCCGATGAAGACGATCATCGCGGCCAGCCGGCCCAATCCCTCGGGATACATGCGGCCGGAAATCTTGGGCCACCAGAAGTGCATGCCGCCGAGATAGCCCATCACCGCCCCGCCCACCATGATGTAGTGGAAGTGGGCGATGACGAAGTAAGTGTCGGTGACGTGGACGTCAAGCCCGAGTGCGGCCAGGAAGAGGCCGGTCAGGCCGCCGATGGTGAACAGCCCGATGAAGCCGAAGGCATACAGCATCGGAGTGGAAAACGTGA
>CAYOZX010000158.1:0-2879 GCA_964408515.1 uncultured Acidobacteriaceae bacterium
AGAATCCCGAGGCTTGAACGCCCTGGAAAGCGGAAATGCTGTGGCAGCTGTACGCCGCGGCCTTCAATCATCTCAGCCGCACGGTCGACGATCAGCGCGTGACCGGGGGTGAGGCGGACAGCGCCCGGATTCGCGAACTCGTGGTCGCGGCCGGGGATCCTGACGCCAAGCACATATCCTCCTTTCTTGAAGGATTTCCCAAGCGCTACCTGCTGATGCATACCGCGACGGAGATCGTCGCCCACTGCCGGATGTATGACCGCCTCAAGCTCAAGGACGACGATCCCCAGATCGAGATTGTGCGCCATGACGGTTACTTTGAACTGGTGCTCCTGACGCTCGACTGTCCCGGCCTGTTTTCCCACGTCGTGGGCACGCTCTCCTCGTGGGGAATGAACATTCTGAAGGCCGAGGCGTGCTCCAACAAGTCCGGCGTGGTGCTGGATACGATTCGTTTCTCCGACCGGTTCCGCACCCTGGAGCTGAATCCGCCGGAAATCGACCGCCTGAAGCGCAAGCTCGCGGAAGCCGTCTCGGGCGAACTGAATGTTGTCGAACTGATGGAGACCAAGTTCAAGCCGGCGGTTCAACGCCCGAAACTTGCGGTCGAACCCCAGGTACAGATCGACAATGGATGCTCCCAGCACAGCACCCTGGTAGAGATCATTGCCCAGGACCGCCCCGGACTGCTCTACGACATCAGCTCCACCATGGCGGAGCTGGGCTGCAACATCGAAGTGGCTATCATCGATACGCAGGGTCAGTCGGCCACGGATGTCTTTCATGTGACCTGCGCCGGGACGAAACTCGACAGCGCACATCAGAAGAAATTAAAGAGGGCCCTCCTTGAACAACTCTAAGCGTGGACTCGATGTGCCGCCCGCGCCCACTGCTATGAATTCAACCTTGGGCAACTGCCTTCTGCCGCTCGGAGAGGTATCGCTGCAGCGCGTCTTGCCAAGTCGGCATCAAGATGCCGTATTTCTCCAGACTCGCGAGGGACAAGACCGAATACCGGGGACGCTCTGCGGCGCGCACGAACTTGTCGCTGGTGGTTTCGCGCACCGCGGTATGCAATCCCGCTCGGGCAACGATTTCCCGCGCAAATTCGTACCACGAGCAATCGCCGCGATTGCTTACGTGCACCACGCCGCTGGCGCCCTTGCGGCAGAGTTGAATGATGGCGTTTGCGAGGTCCACGGTGTAAGTCGGCGAACCGCGCTGATCTCCGACTACCTCCAGCTGAGGACGGTCCTGCGCGAGTTTCAGGATGGTGTCGGGAAAGCACTTCCCGTCGGCTCCAAACAGCCACGAGGTCCGAACGATGCAGGATTCCGGCAGAATTTGTTCAAGCTGCTCCTCGGCGGCTGCTTTCGACTTGCCATAAACGCTCCTAGGAGCGCGGCGATCACTGACTTCGTAGGGAGTGACGCTCATCCCATCGAACACATAGTCGGTGCTGAGAAAGAGCAGCCGGGCGCCTGCTCCGGCAGCGGCGCGCGCCACGTTCGCGGCTCCCCTGCCATTGACCGCAAAGGCGAGCTCGCTGTTGATCTCGCAACCGTCCACATCGGTGTACGCGGCCGCCAGGACAACCCAGTCCGGTTGCGTGCGCCGGACCAGGCTCTGCAACTGTTCCTGATCGCGAATGTCTCCATCGCGTGAACCCAGGCCGGTGATCTGGTCGTCTCTCCAGGCGCGCACCAATGCCTTGCCCAGCAAGCCGGTGGCGCCAAAGATCATGACTCGCATGCCACTGCTCTCGCATGAGGTCTGGCTGAAAAATCCGGGCGCATCATGAATAGTGCCGGTCGATCCAGTGCCGGTAGTCGCCGCTGGTAACTTCCTCTACCCACTCCCGGTTGCGCAGGTACCACTCGACGGTTTTGCGGATTCCGCTGGCAAAGCTTTCGCGCGGCTGCCAGGCCAGTTCGCGCTCGATCTTGCGCGCATCGATCGCGTACCTCCGGTCGTGCCCGGGCCGGTCCCGTACGAAGGTGATCAGCTTGCGATGCGGCCACACGGGATCTTGCGGGCACAGTTCATCGAGAATGTGGCATATCATCTCGACGATTTCGATGTTCCGCTTCTCGCTCCCGCCACCGATATTGTAGGTCTCTCCCGGCCGGCCCCGGGCCAGAACGCTCCGCAGGGCATGGCAATGGTCCTCGACGAACAGCCAGTCGCGCACATGCTGACCGTCGCCATACACGGGCAGGGATTTTCCAGACCGCGCATTGAGGATCATGAGGGGAATCAGTTTCTCAGGGAACTGGAAGGGACCATAGTTGTTGGAGCAATTCGTGGTCAGAGTCGGCAATCCATAGGTGTGATGATAGGCCCGCACCAGGTGGTCGGCGCCGGCCTTGGAGGCGGAGTACGGGCTGTTGGGAGCATAGGCAGTGGTCTCGCAAAATGCCGAGTCGTCGAGGGCCAGCGAGCCAAAGACTTCGTCCGTCGAGACGTGCAGGAAGCGGAAGGATTGGCGATCGGGCTCCCTGAGCTCTCCGCAGTAGGCGCGCGCTTCTTCCAGAAGGCAGAAGGTTCCCTGCAGATTGGTGCGAATGAAGTCATCCGGCCCGTGGATCGAGCGATCGACGTGGCTCTCGGCTGCAAGATGCACAATCGCCCGGGGCTGATGTTGCTTCAGCAGACTTTGCACCAGGGCGCGGTCACATACATCGCCCTTCGCGAATTGAAATCGCGGGTCGGAGGATATACGTTCCAGGTTGCGTGGATTCCCCGCGTAGGTGAGCTTGTCGAGATTGATCAGCGGGGTGCCTTCTTCCTCCATCCACTGCAGAATGAAGTTGGAGCCGATGAACCCTGCACCGCCGGTAACCAGGATTGTGTTTCGCATGTGAGCCGGCGACGCCCGC
>CAYOZX010000158.1:2979-4102 GCA_964408515.1 uncultured Acidobacteriaceae bacterium
CGGGGACGGCCACCCTGATTGTAAACAATTCGGGAAGGAATCAATTAAGAAGTCGAGAACCGGGCCCGCCTCGCGTCCGCGCGTTCTCCGCGGTCAGACGATCTTCCTTCTGTTCTCGCTCCCCTCGATGGTTAAGGTTCCGCTTAGGCCGCGCGCGGACGATCGTCCAGCAACACCCCGTGCCGCCCGTCCCGGCCCATCATTTCCAGATATACGCTCTCAATCTCTTTCGCCACGTGGTCCCACAGAAACCGCTCCTGCACGCGCGCCCGGGCCTTGCGGGCGGCGCCGTCTCTCACTTCCGGTTCGGAAATCAGGAAACGCAACATTCTCACCAGGTCGCCCTCATCGTTGCGGCGGAAAGTGAAGCCGACGCCATCGACCAGTTCCCGATTTTCCGGGATGTCGCTGGTCAGGACGCAAACGCCGGCCCCCATGGCGTCGAGCAGGGCCAGGGAAAGTCCTTCGATGTCCGAGGGCAGCACCAGCAACAAGGCATGAGTCAGCAGCTCATCCATATCCTTGCCCGAAACCCAATCCATGACGTGTATCCTTTCACTCTGGCGTGCCTGCAGTCTTCTGGCGTAAACGTCTGAATGGCTTGAGCCGCCGGCCAGCACCAGCTTCACCGGCGCGTCTATTTTTTCGAAAGCATTCACCAGAAGGTGGCAATTCTTTTCCGGCGAAAATCTCCCCAGAAAAAGGACATACCCGCCGGACTCCAGTTCCCATTCCTTAAGCCGCACGGGCTCGCACCGGCACCGCAGACGGGTGGCGTTGGGCACATAAAAGGGCGAGATTCCGTACTGTAGACGGAAGTACTCCTGCAAGGTTCGGGAGACCACCATGGTCGAGTGCGGGAGACGAATGGCGGCCCGCTCCCCCAGGCGAAGCACGGTCGACGCCAGGACACCCCATTTGCTCCGCCGCCAATCCAGGCCCTGCACGGTCACCGCAACTCTCTTTCCAAAGCATCGGGGAAAAATGGAAAACAAAGCTGGCCCCAGGCAGTGGTAGTGCACGATGTCATAGTCGCAAAACAACGCATGAATCGTGCTCAACAGCGTGTGCGCGAAAGTCTCCAGATGTTTTGAGTGAATGGTGGGCAGGCGCACCAGGCGCA
>CAYOZX010000158.1:4202-8652 GCA_964408515.1 uncultured Acidobacteriaceae bacterium
TCGCTGCCAGTGCGGGACGCTCTGCCAGGAAGGCAATCGCCGCTGCCAGTTGTTTCACGTCACCAGCCGGGAACAGCATCCCGGTTTGACCCTCGCGCACCAGTTCGCGGCGCGAACCCAGGTCAGAGGCCACCACCGTCTTTCCGAACGCATAGGACTCCAGAATGCTCTTTCCCAGGGTCTCATACGCTCGCGAAGGCAGGACGGTGAAGCGCGCCGCCGCGATCCGGTGTTGCAGCTCGCCTCTGTCGAGGTGTCCCAGAAATTGCACATTGCTCAGCAGTAGTTCTCCGGCCATGGTTTGCAGGTGTTCGCGCAGCGGCCCGTCTCCCGCGATCTGCAGGTGAATGCCGGGCAGGAGCTGCATGGCCCGCAGCAGGTCGCTCACCCCCTTCTCGGAAGACAATCTCCCAAAGTAGAGAATGGGCGCGTTGGGCGCCGGTTCGCGTGGCTCTTCGCCCGAAACCCTCTGAAAGTGCGGCAAAACGTCGATTTTCCCGGCGTCCCAGCCGTTCTCATCCAGCTTCTCCTTGACGAACCGGCTGGGCGCGACGAATCGAGTCACACAGGTTTCGTAGGTGCGCAGCCATTTGTGCAGATAGGCTTCGGCCGCGAGCACTACTCCGGACCCCGGGCGTCCCTGGTAGCAACCTTCCGTCGCCACGTGCCAGAATCGGCCGCCGCGGCATCGCTCGCACGCCCAGCCATGCGACACCATGTTGTAGCTGGGACAAAGCAGCTTGAAGTCGTTGAGGTGATAGATCACCGGCACACCCAGCGCCTTCAGTTCCCACAAGATCGACGGCGAGAGATGGTGATAAATATTGCGCACATGGGCGACATCAGGCCGGAACGCCTTCACTAAGGTCCGCAACTTGCGGCGGGATTCGCGGGAATACAACGCGCGGGTGGCGCGCATAGCCCCGTTGAGCAGATTCGTCCGGGGTTTCTTGAAGTCCACTGGATCGACGAGGTACTCGTCATACTCGCTCGCCGGCCCCCGGGCATCGGCCATAGAGAACAGCGCAACTTCGTGCCCGTGGGAGCGCATCAGGTCCATCAATTCGAACAGATACACTTCGGTGCCGCTGAAGGCGAAGTTATACTTGTTGCAGTAAAGGATTCTCATTCAGGGTTCCGTTGCCCTCCTGAAGGCGGGTTACCAGAAAATCAGCCAGCGCTGCCAGATTCTTCTCCCGGTCGAAGTGCTGAAGTACGTGTTGACGTGCGGCCCGGCGCAAACGGGACAAGCCTGGCCGGGAATCCCGAATGATGCGCACTTTTGCTACAAAATCGGGCATGGACCCCGGGCAGTAGAGAAATCCGGTTTGGCCGTCTTTCACCAGCTCCGGGATGCCGGTGATCGCGGGGGCGAGCACGATCCTTCCGTGCGCCATAGCTTCCATCAAGACCAGCGGGATTCCTTCGCTACGGCTGGTCAGCACCACGAGGTCGCAGGCCAGGTAGCAAGCATCGAGTTGCTGCCGCGTCAAGTGCCCCAGCAGCCTGACGGTTCCCTCCAGGCCGAGATTCCGGATCAGGTGTTCGAGCCGGGCATGCTCCGGCCCTTCGCCCGCGATGGCGCAGGCGAAATCAAGGCCTTGCCTTTGCAGCTCGTAACATGCCCGCAACAGGAATTCGTGGTCTTTCACCGGATGCAGCCTGCCCACCGCCAGCATCATCAGCCGTCCTGCTCCCTCCCGCACGTTCGCCTGGACGGCGGTTAGGTCCGGCACTCGCACCCCGATCCGTTGCACGGTAATTTTCCCAGTATCGATGGCGGAGTAGCGCTGCAGGGCGAAGCAGCGGTTGAATTCAGAGATGGTCACGCAGAACTTGCAGTGCTGGAGCTTGACATCGAGATAGGCTCCGTGCAGCAGGAGGTCGGATCCGTGCAGGGTCATGCTGAACGGAATCCTCAGCAGCCGCGCCGCAACCATCGCTATCCAGGAAGCAGCATATCCGTGGTGCACGTGAATATGTTTCACGTTACAGTTCTGCAGCCGCAGGGCAACGCCGGCGCCCAGAACGGTGTGCAAAACAGCCCGCAGCCGGCGGCCGAGGGGCTCGCTTCCCTCCCACATCACCCTGCGACCCAAATCCGCAAGATCCGGGAGCTTCGCGAGACACAGCCCCACGGCCCGGACTAGAAGCCATAAGCGTAACGGTTGCAGGCACACCGCTTCCGACGCCCAGGATCGCAATCGGGGCTCCCCCTCCGCGTCGGAGCTGCGACGCACGCTGCAGGCGATAACTTCGATCCCGCGGCGACGCAGTTCTTCGATTTCTTCCAAGACATAAGGTTCAACCGCCGATGGAAACTGGTTGGCGAGATAGGCCACGGTGGTCATGGCTCAAGGCTTCCAGTCTGCGCGCCGGATTCGTGGCAGCAGTAACAGAGGTTTGGCTCCAATGTGCAGTGTCCCGCTCTTCAGGGTTCGGCTCACATTGGCCAGGTCCAGATAGGAACTGTAGCCCGAAGGCACGCTGAAGGCGGAGGTACTGCAGAGTCCGCTCACACAGGACATGGCGGTATCCCAGACGGCCAGTGTCTTGCTGCCGTCGGCAGCCGTGAGTTCGCAGGTGTAAACTGTCCCGCCGGCGCTGCAGGGTTTGGTCATGACCTTGCCCACCATCCACGAATACACTGCCGCATACGCTTTGGCTGCGGTGCTGAGGCACCCAGCCCCGAGCCCTCATCGTTGCAGCCATTGACGCCGCTCTGGCTCCACAAACGCCCCCACGAATTCCCCCATGCGTACCAGTACATGCGACGGTAGCCGAGTGACCACCCCAGCAGATAAGCCCGCGCCACATAAGCCGACTGCAGATCGGGATCAGGTTCCTTGGTCGCGGTGTCGCCCCAGCTCCCCTCCGTGCTCCACACCGGAACTCCAACTGCTGCCGCCGGCAGCACCGTCTGCAGCGCGTTCCACTGATCGGCGAGTGCTTCAGCCCGGGCACAGCAGGCGCTGCCGTAGGTGTAGTTGTGAGTGGCGATCACGTCGGCAGCCGCCAGAGCTCCGTTCCCCGTGAGATACGCGCCCAACGTGCCCACATCGGGCGCAGTGGCCTGCGCGCTGGGGCTCACCACCAGCGCCTGAGGCGAAGTGCCAACCGCGGCCACATGAGAGTCCGCCGCCCGGCAGCTCTCTCCCGTCGCGGAGATCGTTCCCACGCCTTTAAGAATGCAGTAGGCGTCCTGCGCCATCCGCGTCATCTGGGCCGGAGTACCCGTCCACGACTCGGTAGCCCGGCTGAACTCGTTCCACATCTCGTACACGGTCACTCGCGAATAGGTTGCAGTATCCAGCTGCGCAACGTGCGCACTGAGCTGATATATGAAGTTGCGCCACGCCTGATTGCTTCCCGTGCCATCCGAATTCAGATCGGCTGGAGGCGAACAACTCCCCGGCGCCACGCCGGCGTAGTCACAAGTCATGTTGGTGGGATCGCTCGCAATCCAGTTGGGTGTGCCACCCAGCACCAGCACAACGTCCTGCACTGCGTGGCTGCGGGCCAGCGCCAAATATGCGTCCAGTGTCGAAAAATCGTAGGCGCCGCTCGCGGGATTCATCTGCTGCCAGCGCGTATCCGTGTCCCACAGCCGCAGGCTGCCGAACGCAACCACCGGCCAGGGCTGCGACTTCACCAGATGCATGCCAAAGTAGCGTGGCGGCACGGATTGCCCCAGAACACACGAGGCAGTCAGCACGATCAGGATCGCTCCCCAGAGCCAGGGTGCGTGGGTAAGCTCCGGAGTCTGCGCCGCTGGCGAGAGAAGGCGGAGACAGGCGGCTTCAATCTTCACCCGCTCCATGGCGACACTCCGCTGACATCCGGGGCCGCGAGTACCGATCTGGCGCGTCGGTTCTGCGCGGCCAGCATCCCCGCGATCGCAAACAGCAGTCCGTTAACGAACTGATAGTTCATCACCACGAAAACGGCATTGATCAGGTAGACCCCGACGATGACCGGCCAGAGCGAGCGGAACCCCGTGTCCAGAAATGTGCCCTCAGGCGGGGCCGCGTGGGGGCGCTTGCGGGAACCCAACCGAAACAGATCGAGGACCAGCCAGCCGTACAGCATCAGCCCCAGGAGGCCGTCCAGCACTGCGATCTCCAGAAACGTGTTGTGGAAGAAAAAAGCTCGCGGACGGAAGTCATGCACCCTCTTCGCCAGTTCCGGCTGCACCTCCTTCGCGGGCCAGCCGATGAGCGGCTTCTCCAGAAACATCTCCAGGCCGGTGCGGTACATCACTACGCGAAAATCCACCGGATCACGGTCCTCAAGGCGGGCGCCGAATGCATTGTCACCATCCCGCACCAGGAGCACGGTTAGGGCTGCTACCGTTCCTGCCAGGATCAGTAACTGGCAAGCCCGGCGCACGCGCCGGCTCGAGGACGAGACGGCAAGCACGGACATGCGGCCCGCGAAAGAAAGCCCAACC
>CAYOZX010000159.1:0-8646 GCA_964408515.1 uncultured Acidobacteriaceae bacterium
CCAATCACGGCGAAAAATGGGAAGCCCAACCCCGGGCCCATGGAGTGGACTGGGGTCCGGTTGAGAAGCGGGCTGGGGCGGGTCAGGACATCGAGGGCATAGAGCAGCCCAACGGCGTAGAAGGCGAGCGCCAGTGGCAGCTTCGGTATGGGCATAAATCAGGGGTGGGATCCCGCGACCGGGAGCAAAGTCCCCCTGGAATTATAGTCTGCACCGAGCGCAGGGCAGAAACCAGGGGTACCTAGTTCTCGGCACGGTTGTTATTGCAGCCCGGCAGCCGTGGATGGAGGATGACAACCCGCGCTCGGCCACGCTCATTGCACACCCAGGCTTGCCAGCATCCGCTCCAGGGAGGCGGCATCGACGCTCAGCCGCCGGCCGTGCTTCATCATGTCCTCGATTTGATCAAAGGCCTGAAAGAGCCGCATCTTGGCGGCGCCATACCGCTCCGCCTCATTGAGGGAGCGTCCGTGACCGGCCGACCAGGCACGGACCGCTTCGTCAGACAGGAAGACGCTGACCGAAAAGGTCGTCTTGCGGTCTCCGGTCACATCGAAGATGAATTCGCTCGAGGGGCTTTCCGGGTCCTCCGCCAGCGCCGGACGCCGTCCCACGAAATAGTACTGATAGACATATCCCTGGCCACCGGTGTAAGTCTTCATGCGACGCAGAGTCATGGTTCGTTGGCGCTCGCGCGCCCGGGCGCGAGGGCTAGCGGCTGCTGTTGCCCGGCGAAATCACGCGGCCGTATTCACCGGCGCGGGCCAGGCGGTTAAACATCCGGTAAGCTGCGGCCGAAATTCGGGCAATGGCCTCTTGCCCGTCCCGCTCGCGGTGGAGATAGGTGGTCATGACGCAGATCACGTAAGGCCGGTTCTCCACGAACACGACGCCCGAGTCATTGCGCACGCCTTCCAGTTCCCCCGGTTTGTTGGCGATCTTCAGTTCCTCGGGCAGATCGCGCGGGATGAAGCTCGATTTAGGTGTGGCGAGCAGCTTGAAAAAATCGGCAGTGAGCTCCTGGTTGAGCACTTTGCCGCGAAAAAGGCTCTCCAGCAGGGTGGCCATCTCCGCGGGCGTGGAAATGTTCTCGCGGCCTTCGCCGGCCGCCTTGAGGTCCATCATCTTGCGCCGCAAGCGGGTCTGGGAGAGACCAAGCGAATTCATCAAAGAGTTCACATTCTCGAGGCCCACGCGATCGATGAGGACGTTGGTAGCGGAATTGTCGCTGACCACCACCATCATGGTCGCGAGATCGCGCAGGGTGACGCGGGTGATGCCCGGCGTCAGCCCGCCCATGATGGTGCTGTCCGGAACCAGGTCGTTCGCCTGCACGGTGTACAGGTCGGTGAGCTTCAGCTTCCCGGCCTGCGCCTGGCGGTACAGTTCGGCGAGGACCGCGATTTTGATCGAGCTCGCCTGGGGAAACACCTCATCCGCATTCAGCTGGATTCTCCGGCCATCGGTCAGATCGAGAATGGCCACGCCGAGCACACCGTCAAGGCTGTGATCCACGTCGGTGATCGTGGCTTCGAGCTTCTGCCAAAGCACCTCCCGTTTGACTCGGGCAGTGTCGGGCCTGGCTTGCGCGCAGGCGTTGGCCACGAGGAGCAGCAGAATGATCAGGCGGCTCAACCAGGATTCCTCCAAAAGTCGTGCCATTATAACGGCGCTCGCACCAGTCACCTTCTTCAGCCCTCGATGCGGGCCTCCCGCAACCGGTTCACGGCGGCTTCCGAGCTCACCGGCGAATAGTAGACCTCCTTGAAGGTGTAGGACTTCGCCTTGCCGGAGATGATGGGCAGGATCTCGATGTGCCAGTGATAGTCGTCGTCCAGCGTTTTCCAGTAGTCCAGACTCTCCGAACGGTGAAGATGATTGGGCGCGGTATGCAGCACCAGGTGAAACTCCCGAGTCACGGTGCGCACGCGCTGCAGGGTCCGGCGCAGCAGGGCGCCTAATTCGCGAACGCCGGCGGGCCGGATCAGGGCAAAGCGTTCAAAGGCAGCTTCGTGACTCTGGGGCAGAATCCAGGTTTCGTACGGGACGCGGGGAGCATAGGGGCCGAGAGCCAGAAAGTCACCCCTGATCTCGATCACGCGCCGCCCCAGTTTCAGTTCCTGGGCCAGGATATCGCAGAAAACACACCGCTCTTTCGCCTTGAAATAGTCCCTGCCGGCGCGCAACTCATAGAGCACGCGCCGGGGCACAAAGGTGGTGGCGGTGAGCTGCGAGGTGGGATGGGCGAATTCCTGTCCTGCGCTGGCGCCGTAGTTCTTGAAGACGCTGACGTACTTGAAGCGGGTGTCGCGCTTCAGGTCCTGGATACGCTGCGCCACCAGGCGCAGGAACTGCTCGATTTCGGCATCGCTGGCGTCCCAGAGCTGGCGCTCATGACGTGGATTCTCCACCAGCACTTCGTGCGCGCCCACCGGCGACATGCGGTCGTAGAGACCCTCCCCGCGCCGCCCCGGATCTCCTTCGATGCGATAGAGAGGCGTGGGATGGACAACCGCGCGCGCCGACCACGCCCCGTCCTGGACTCCGGCGTTGTGGGAAATCACCTGCGCCGGTTGGAGCGCGTCCGGACAGAATCGGCATTGCGACTCGATGCCAGGCGTAATGTCAGGAACATCGTCTCCCGTAATGACCCAGGAGCGGGTGATGGGATCCTTGCGCAATTCCATGGCTCTAAGGAAAGCATCGGCGCCCTCCGCCGTCAACTGTGTTCGGGTTGCGCTCTGCCCGGCACCATTGTGCAACACCCGGAAAAGAACGCTGGGTGCGGTTTGTTATAATCCGCCTCAAGCCGCCCAGATGAGTGAGCCGTCCACCCCGCTGATGCGGCAGTACGCCGCCATCAAGAAGGAACATCCCAGCGCGCTGGTGTTCTTCCGCCTCGGGGATTTCTACGAATTGTTTTTTGATGACGCGGTCCTCGCCTCCAAGGAACTGCAGATCACACTGACCTCGCGCAACAAGGAAAAAGGTGTGGACATCCCCATGTGCGGAGTGCCTCACCACGCCGCCGAAGGCTACATCGCCAAGCTGATCCGCCGCGGCTTCAAGGTAGCGATCTGCGAGCAGGTCGAGGACCCCCGGCTGGCCAAGAAGCTCGTCCGGCGCGAAGTGACACGAGTGGTCACGCCCGGCACGGCCGCGGATTCGTCGCTCAGGTCGGAAGATAACAACTTCCTGGCGGCGATGGCGCGTTCCGGGGAGCGCGTTGGGTTTGCCGCGCTGGACGTTTCCACCGGAGAGTTCCGGGCCACGGAATTCCAGGGAGAAGACGCCGCCCGGCGCATTGAGGAAGAAATCCAGCAGTTACGTCCGCGGGAGATTCTGTACGCGTCGTCGGCACCGCTGTTTGACTCGTCTCAGGAGGGACGATCGCCTCTGCCGGCAAGGGCAGCCTCTAGCGCCGGCTTGGCTGAGACCCCGCTCGACGACTGGATCTTCGCCCCCGACCACGCCGTTCCCCTGCTGGAAAATCACTTCGGTGTTCTCTCGCTCGAAGGCTTTGGCCTGGCGGGAAAACCCGCCGCAGCGGCGGCCGCGGGAGCGATTCTCTACTATGTCCGCTCCACCCAGCGGGGCACGCTGGATCACGTCGACCGCATCGGTTTCTACCAGCGCCAGGATTGCCTGGTGCTGGACGCGGTCACGGTCCGCAACCTGGAGCTGATCGAGCCGCTGTTCAGCGGCGCCGATCCCGGGGCGACCCTCCTCCGCTCCATCGACGCCACCGTTACTCCTATGGGGAAACGCCTGCTGCGCTCCTGGCTGCTGCGCCCTTCCATCGACCTGGCGGTCATCCAGGCCCGCCTCGACGCAGTGGAAGCGCAAGCCAAGGCTACGGTCGGCCGGGAGGAGCTACGCCGGGCGTTGGAGGGCATTCTCGACCTGGAACGCCTGCTCAGCCGCGTCGCCCTGGAAACCGCCAATCCCCGCGACCTGCTGGCGCTGGCGGCATCGTTGGCAAAACTGCCCGCGGTGCGCACTGCCCTGGGAGCATTTGGTGCTGAACGCCTCAAGAGCCTCCATGCTTCCATCGACGAGCTTGCCGACCTGCGCCGCCGCATCGATGCCACGATTGTGGCCCAGCCGCCTATTTCATTGGGCGATGGCGGCGTGATCCAGAGCGGTGTAGATAAGGAACTCGACGATTTGCGCGACCTGAGCCGGAACAGTAAGCAGGTCCTGGTCCAGATCGAGCAGCGCGAGCGCCAGCGGACCGGCATCGCATCTCTCAAGGTCAAGTTCAATTCCATCTTCGGATACTACCTCGAGGTCTCGAAAGCCAACCTGCATCTGGCGCCGGCGGATTACGAACGCAAGCAGACTCTGGTCAACGCCGAGCGTTTCACCACGCCCGAGCTGAAGGAATACGAATCGAAGATTCTCGACGCGCAGGAGAAGATGGTCGAAATTGAGCGGCGACTTTTTGCCGAGCTGCGTTCTGCGGTCGCGAGCGAAGCCCGCCGCATCCGCCAGACGGCCCTGGCGCTCGCCGAAGTCGATGTGCTGGCTTCTCTCGCCCACATCGCGGCCGTGCGGGACTATTGCCGGCCCCGCTTCGACGAGAGCTCCGACCTGGAGATCGTGGGCGGCCGCCACCCGGTGATTGAGCGCCAGGAATTCGCCGTTGCCGGCGAACGTTTCGTGCCCAACGATCTCTATCTGAATGCGACCACGCATACGGTGCTGATTCTGACCGGGCCGAACATGGGCGGGAAATCGACCTACCTGCGGCAAACCGCGCTGACTGTGGTCCTGGCGCAGATGGGATCGTTTGTCCCGGCGCGCTCCGCCCGGTTGGGGCTGGTTGACCGGGTGTTCACCCGCATCGGGGCCAGCGACAATCTGGCGCGCGGGCGCTCCACTTTCATGATTGAAATGAGCGAGACCGCGGCCATCCTGCACACCGCAACCGCGCGCTCGTTGATCCTCCTGGACGAAGTCGGGCGCGGCACGGCCACCTACGACGGTCTGGCCATCGCCTGGGCGGCGGTGGAATACATTCATGCCCGGACCCGGGCCAAGACGCTTTTCGCGACCCACTACTTTGAATTGACCGAGCTCGCCGACCATCTTTCGGGCGTCAAGAACTACCATGTTTCAGTCAAGGAGACCGCCGGAGGAATTGTGTTTCTGCGCAAAGTCACGCCCGGAGCGGCCGACCGCAGCTATGGAATTGAGGTGGCCAAGCTGGCCGGTTTGCCCCCGGAGGTGATTGCGCGGGCGCGCGAGGTGTTGGCCGAACATGAAAGCGCCGAACGCCAGGTGACCGGACATCTCTCCCCCGGCTCGAACCCTCTTCCGGCGCAACTGACCATCTTCACACCCCTGTCCCAACCCGTACTGGAAAGGCTGCGCGAGGTGGATTTGAATTCTCTGACTCCGCTCGAAGCCTTGAATCTGCTGGCGGAACTGAAGAGACAGATTTGACCGCGATCGGCCAACTTCTCATCATTGGGTTCGACGGCACCAGGATGTCGCCTCGTCTCGCTTCCCTGCTCCAGCGGCTGCAGCCGGCAGGCGTCATACTCTTTGCCCGCAATATCGTCACCCCGGAGCAGACCTGGAAACTTCTGGAGGATTGCCGCGCCCATGTTTCTACTCCTTTGTTCACCTGCGTAGACATGGAGGGAGGCCGGGTCGACCGGTTCCGCAGCGTGCTGGGCCCCTCGCCCTCCGCCGCGGACGTCTTCGCCGCCGGGCAGCGTTCGCTCTTTCGCAAGCACGGCAAGGTGATCGGAGATACCTGCCGGACGCTGGGATTCAATACTGACTTCGCGCCCGTGGTCGACCTTGCCTTTGAAGCCTCGAAAACCGTGATGAGCTCGCGCTCAGTCTCAGCGAACCCCAGGCAGGCAGCAGTTTACGCCCGCGAATTCCTGGCAGGACTGCGCTCGGCGCGGGTGCTCGGCGCCGGGAAGCATTTCCCCGGCCTCGGGGAGGCCAGCCTCGACACCCACCTGGAACTGCCGTCGGTGAACAAATCGTGGAAA
Organism: uncultured Acidobacteriaceae bacterium; assembly: GCA_964408515.1. Taxonomy (GTDB): domain Bacteria; phylum Acidobacteriota; class Terriglobia; order Terriglobales; family Acidobacteriaceae; genus CAYOZX01. The sequence goes on from CAYOZX010000159.1 coordinate 6,012, forward strand.
AAACTCTGGGCAGAGGACCTCTTTCCCTACCGCGCCCTGCGACGCGAGTTGCCCATGGTGCTCATTGGCCATGCCACCTACCCCCGGATCACGCGCGACCGTCGCCCAGCCTCGATCTCGCACAAATGGATCACCGGCATTCTGCGCCACAAAATCGGCTATCGCGGCCTTGTCGTCTCCGACGACCTGGAGATGGGCGGCGTGCTCAAGGCCCTCCCCATCGAGCGGGCGGCTGTCGAGCACATTCGCGCCGGAGGCGATCTGTGCCTGATCTGCCATATCGAAGATTACATAACCCGCTCCTACGAATCCCTGCTACGGGAATCCGCGAAGGACCGCACGTTTGCTCGCCGGGCGGAAGATTCAGTGGCGCGCGTGCTGGCCTTCAAAAAGAAGTCTTCCGCCCTGAAGTGGAGGACGTCGCTGCCCACGAAGGTAAGGGTGGAACAAATCTCCCGGCGGCTTTGGGAGCTAGGTGAGCAAGTCCGGCTGGCGGGACTGAAGTTGGAAAACCCATGATCGTAGCCGGCATCATGAGCGGCACCTCGGCGGACGGAATCAACGTCGCTCTGGTGCGGATTGCGGAGTCCGGGCGCTCTCGCCCCCGAGGGGGGCAGCACCCCGCTCTTGCGCTCACACTGCTGGCGCACGACGAGCATGCGTATCCCCGGAGCATTCGCCGTGCAGTCCTGCAGGCCATGAATGCCCCGCATGCATCGGTCGCGGATCTGGCCCGGTTGAACTTCCTGCTCGGCGAGCTCTATGCCGAAGCGGTTCTCGCCACCCAGCGCCGCGCCCGGCTGAAGGTCGAGCTCGTCGGCTGCCACGGACAGACGCTATATCACCAGGGCGAGCCCGCTGCTTTTCTCGGCCGCAAGCTCGCGGTCACCTGGCAAAGCGGAGAAGGCGCGGTGCTGGCTGCCCGGCTGGGCGTGCCGGTAGTGTCTGATTTCCGGCCGTCCGACATGGCGGCGGGTGGCAAAGGCGCGCCGCTCGTGCCCTGTCTCGACTATCTCCTGTATCGCGATTCGCGGCTGGGACGCGTAGTGCAGAATATCGGCGGAATCGCCAATCTGACCGCGATTCCTGCCGGCGCCTCACCCGCCGGGCTTGTGGCCTTTGACACCGGACCGGGGAACATGGTGATCGACGCGGCTACCGATCGCCTCTATGGCAAAGCCTTTGATCGTGACGGCCGGATTGCAGCAGCGGGCAAGGTGCTCCAGCCGGTACTCCGCGACCTTCTGGGTCTGCCCTTCTTCCGCCGCAAACCGCCCAAGACGGCAGGCCGCGAGGAGTTCGGGCGCGAGTTTGTCGCCCAATTCCTGAAGCGCTGCGGCAGCGCGAAAAAGACTGACGTGGTGGCCACAGCAACGGCTCTCACCGCGGGTTCGATTGCGGACGCCGTGCGTCGCTTCGTTATTGGAGGGCGCAGCTCCTTTAGGGAAATGATCGTTTCCGGAGGAGGCGCCCGCAACCCCACTCTTTTGGCCATGCTGGCCAACGAAGTACGCGCCCTGGGCCTGCAGCTCCGTGCATCCGATGAATTTGGACTGCCCGCCGAGGCCAAGGAGGCAGCCGCCTTTGCTCTGCTGGCTTATCAGACCTGGAACCGCAGGCCGTCCAATGTGCCTGCGGCTACGGGAGCAAAGCGTCCCGCCATATTGGGGAAGGTTTCCTATGTCTGACCGTGAGGCCTTGACCGGAAATGTGGGCCAGAGGAGCGGACCGCGCGGGCGGATCCGGCGCACGAGCCGCCGGCCATTGCCCGGCCACACAGGCTGCAAACGACTTGGCCTCTGCGCTGCTGCCCTGCTGATTGTTCTTTTCCCTTTGCTCTCCTGCTCCAGCCGGTCCACTCCCGGCACGCTGGTTATGATCATCGAGAGCAGCCCTACCAACCTTGATCCGCGGGTCGGGCTGGATGCGCAATCCGAGCGCATCGACGATCTCTTGTTCGACGATCTTCTCACGCGTGACGCTCACCTCAACGTAACTCCAGGTCTTGCCGACCGCTGGGAGATTCCCGATCCGCTGACCTACATCTTTTATCTCCACCACGGAGTGAAATTCCACGATGGCCGGCCCCTGACCGCCCGCGACGTCAAGTGGACTTTCGATTCCCTTCTCCAGGGCAAGATTCGCAGCACCAAGTCGGCGGTGTACCGCTTTGTCAACGATATCGAAGCCAGGGATGAATTCACCGTCGTCTTCCACTTGAAGGAGCCTTTTGCCACTTTGCTGTGGAATCTCTCCGACGGCGCCATCGGCATTGTGCCCTATGGCAGCGGCGACGAAATCAGCCGTCATCCTGTCGGGTCGGGCCCCTTCCGCTTTGTCAGCGCGGAGCCGGACAAGGAAGTCGTCATTGCTCGTAACCAGGATTACTGGGGCAAGAAGCCGGCGCTGCAGGAAGTCCGCTTCGCGGTGGTTCCGGACACCACCACCCGCGCCCTCGAGCTGCGCAAGGGCAGCGCCGATCTCGCCATCAACGCGCTCACCTCCGACATGGTGCTCACGCTCGAACGTGATCCGAAGCTGGCCGTGCTGCGCGCCCCCGGAACGGTGCTGGCTTACATGGCCTTCAATCTGCGCGATCCCATCCTCAAAGATGCCCGTGTACGGCGGGCTCTCG
>CAYOZX010000160.1:0-8641 GCA_964408515.1 uncultured Acidobacteriaceae bacterium
CCGGAGGAACCGACGAAGGCGACGGTTGTCCCGCGATGCAGATATTGCTGCAGGGCTTCCAGCCCCGAGTGTTCGACTGCGCTGAGCACACACACGGGAGTTCCCGGGCTGATGAATTCAACCTCGGCCGCAGGGCCAGTCGGGTCGGGGCACAGATCGGCCTTGTTCAGAACTATGACGGGCCGCGCCCCGCTGTCCCAGACCAAGGTCAGATAGCGCTCCAGGCGGCGCACATTGAATTCGCGATTCAGGGCGTTGACGATAAAAACAACGTCCATGTTGGCGGCGACGATCTGCTCTCGCAGCTCCCGGCCCGACGCCTTGCGGGAGAGCCTTGTGCGACGCGGCAGGCTGTGCTCAATGCGTGCCCGGCAGTCGCTTGCGCCGGCCCTGATCGCGACCCAGTCTCCGACAGCAGGCAAATCAGCCTGGCTGGAGGCTTCGTGCCGGAGGCGTCCAGCCGTCTCAGCCAGGTATTCAGCCTGAGTAGACCTTACCCGGTAAAAGCCCTTGAATTCCGCCACCACGCGGCCCGGCACTAATCCATTCCGGCCAAGCCGCGCAAAATGACTCTCAAAAAATGAATTCCATCCCAAGTCGATCAGACTTTCCTCGATCTCCATGACGGGAAACTCCTTCCTTTCAAACCGCGACGGCGCGGTACGGTGCCGTGTCCGCATGTGCGGGGGCGAGATGCGCCAAAAAGGTGCGCCAAAAAGGTGACGCTTCGGAGTGAGCCGGCGGAAGAAGATCTGTCTATGCGGGTTTACAGGATCGGGGCAGAGACACACCTACGCTTCCGCGTGGATCGGACAGTCATAGGCGCCTCCTGGAGAGATTGTTTCCCAACCAAGCTAACAGAGCAAAACATACGTCGGGCTTAAAGCAGAGTCAAGTGGTCTAGCTGGTTGCGGGCTGCTTGCGCGACCAGGCCTCGGCTGCGGCCAGGCGGCGCGAAATCGCGGGGTGGGAATGGAAGAACCACTCCACCCATTTGGAAGGAGAGCGCTCGGCCAGATTCTGGTCGGCCAACTTGTTCATGGCGGCGATAAAAGGCTTCACGTGAGGAATGGACTTGAAGGCGTAGCGGTCTGCCTGGCGCTCGTTGAAGCGCGAGTAAGCGTTCAGCAGCGGCAGGGCCAACAGGGAAAGCAGAGTGGCAACCAACATCAGGAGCGGCAGGCTGGCGAAATCGGTCAGGGTCTCGAACATGTGCCGCCTCTCGATGGCGTAATGCAGGACCAGACTGGCGGTCCAAAAGCCGATGAAAGTGATGGCTGCCTGCATCAGGATGCTCTTGAAAATGTGCCGGTGAACATGATGGCCCAGTTCGTGGGCGAGCACAGCTTCAATCTCATCGACCGAGTAGTTGTCGAGCAGGGTGTCCGCCAGGATGATACGGCGCGTGTTGCCCAGGCCGGTAAGCGCGGCATTCGCCTTCTTGCTCTTTTCCGACAGCTTCCACTGATACACGCCGCGCACCCGGGTGCCGGCGCGCTCCCCGAGCTTTACCAGGCGCGCCTTGAGTTCCTCGTTTTCGAGGGGAGCAAACTTGTAGAAGATGGGGAACAGAATCACGGGCGCCAGCTGCGCCAGCAGGATGAAGAGCAGGAGGAACGCACCCCAGGCGATCAACCACCAATGCTGGGGCACCTGCCGCATGATGAAGTACAACAACTCGACCACGAGGGCAGCCAGAACAAGTCCGACGAGAAATCCCTTGGCTTCGTCCCACAACCAGGCGCGCAGGCGCAGGTTGGAAAGGTGATACCGGTGCTCGAGGCGGAAGCTGTAGTAGTCGAGGCCCAGGCCCAGGATCTTCCCCAGCAGCAGCAGCATGAAGACGTAGAGAAAGACCGCCAGAGCATAGTGCTGAAAGGCGACGGTATAGGCCACGTCCCGCAAGGCGTTGGTCCAGCCCGTCCAAAGCAACACCGTTATGAGGATCAGACCCAGGGCAAAATCGGCAATCCCCACCCATCGCCGGATGCGGTTGTAGCGCCGGGCATCGCGAGAATCAGCAGGAACGACTTGGGCGGCGGCTGGAACCATTTCCCTTCCGCTGATTATGGTATCGCATGACGCGAAACCGCGAGACCCGGAAGGCCAGTGGTCAGTCGTGCCCCGGTGCGCTCAGCCAGCGGCGTTTCTCACAAAAGCTTCCGCCACGGTAAGGATTTCGCCGACCAGTTCGGGGGAAGCGGCTTCCGAATAGACACGCAGCAGGGGTTCGGTGCCTGACATCCGGAACAGGACCCACGGGTCGGCTCCATGGTCGTTCCTGGAGGCGTCGAGGAAAAACTTGATGCCGTCCATGTTTTCTTTCTTGACCACTGCATATCTCCCCAGGCGCGTGGTGGACCCCGCAGCCGCCCGCTGTATGGCGCTATGTTTCAACTCATCGGTGATGTGCAGGTCCCGGCGTCCGTAATAGTGCGGGCCGTAGTCGCGCTGCAAGTCGGCGACCAGTTGTCCCAGGGGCTTCGCTTCCTCGGCCATGACGTTGGCCAGCAGAAGGCAGTTGAGAATGCCGTCCCGCTCGGGCAGATAGCGGGAGTAGCCCAGGCCGCCGGACTCCTCGCCGCCCATGACGATTTCATGGTCCATCATGAGGTCGGCGATATGTTTGAAGCCGATGGAACACTCGTGCAGCCTGCGGTGGAAGCGGGCCGCGATACGGTCCACCATGCCGGTGGTGTTGAAAGCTCGCACCACGTCGCCCGGCCACTTCTTGCGCTCCAAGAGCCAGCGCAGAATCACGGCAAAGCACTTGTGGGAGTCGACGAAGCTGCCATCTTCCGCGATGGCGCCGATACGATCGGCATCGCCGTCGGTAGCCAGCCCGGCGTGGCAGCCCTGGCGAACCACTGTCTGCCGCAGCATCTCCACATGCGGCTCGATAGGCTCCGGATTGATGCCCGGAAACAGCGGGTCCAACTCCTGGCGGATGGCAATGCAATCGATGCCGCGATGTTCGAATATGTGCGGCAAAACCCCGCGCCCGGAGCCGTACATGGAATCCACGGCGAACCTGAATTTGGCCCTGGCGATGAGCTCAAGATCGGCGAAAGCGCAGATGGCCTTGATGTAAGCAGCCTTCAGTTCGATCTCTTCAACCGCGGCTTGCTTGCCCTTGGGCATGGAACCAGCGCTGACTTCGTCTTCGATGACCCGCATGATGGCGGGAGTCGCCGAACCTCCGAACCCGGCCTTGAACTTGACGCCGTTCCAGTTCCAGGGGTTGTGGCTGGAAGTGATAACCACCCCGCCGGCGGCGCCTCGATCGCGGACGGCCAGGGAAATGGCCGGTGTCGGAGTCGCGCTGCCGGTGACCTGTACCGGAATTCCAGCCTGCGCGAGGGTCTGAGCGGCAACACGCGCGGCCGAAGGGGACGCGAAGCGAGTGTCGTAACCGACGATGACTCCGCGAGATGCGTTCTCGTGCTGCAGGACGTAAGCGGCAATGCCGCCAGCCACCCGGCGCACGTTCTCGAAAGTGAAATCATCGGCGATAATGCCGCGCCAGCCGTCGGTGCCGAACTTGATGGTTTGGTCCTTGGTCATGGGGAATGCTGATCCCGGCTCGCCGGGCGCGGTCCACGCGGAGGCAGCGATCTGCGCGCGCATGAATCGGCCAGACAATCCGCTATACCAGACTGCGCAATTTCTTCTCGTCGAGGTACTTCACTACTTTGCCCACGTCCTGGGAGCTTTGACGGCTGGTGATCAGCAAAGCATCTTCTGTTTCCACCACGACGAGGTCGTTCACGCCGACTGTGGCGACAAATTTTCCCGGCGCATAGACGTAGTTTCCCCGGGCCTCGAAGGTGAAGGCGCCGCTTCCGGTGACGAGATTGCCGTCCCCCGGGGGCCGCTTGGAGGCAAGGTGTTCGTGCAGGGCAGTCCACGACCCCAGGTCGTTCCATCCAAAGTCCGCCGGCAGGCAGATAATGCCGGAACGTTGTTCCCCTTTGGCGGAGCGCGGTTCCAGCAGGGCATAATCGACGCTGATGTTTTCGCACTTGGGATACAGCCGGGCAAAGGTCCGGAGAAACCTGCTCGTGCCAAACGTGGCGGCAATCTCCCGCAGGAGCGCGGCCGTCCGCGGCAGATGTTCGCAGAGCGCCGCGGTCAGCGTGCGGGCGCTCCAAAGAAACATGCCGCTGTTCCAGAAATAGTGCCCTGCCTTTAGAAATTCGGAGGCGCGCGCGGCGTCGGGCTTTTCTGTGAAGCGTCGCACCTGGAGCGCGGAGCCCTGGCCTGACGACAGCGCGAATGGGGTACCCGCCTCAATGTACCCGTAACCCGTCTCGGCGCGGGTGGGACGAATGCCGAGCACGACGATGTAATCGCCGGCAGCCGCAATGGCCATTCCCTGCTGAAGAAGTGAGCGATATGTCTCTTCGTCACCGATCACATGATCGGAGGGGAACAGGCCGAGGACGGCCTCAGGACGATCTCTTACCAGAATGAAAGCAGCCAGGCCAACGGCCGGCGCGGTATTCCGGCCCACGGGTTCGGCCAGGATTTGGTTCCGGCTAAGCCGGGGAACCTGGCGCATGATCTCGCGCCGCAAGTAGCCGTTAGTGATGACCCAGAACCTCCGAGGGGAAGCCAAGGGTAGCAGGCGCGTCACCGTCTGCTGAATCATGGTCCGCCGGCCGTCGAGCGCCAGCACTTGTTTGGCGCGACCCTGCCGGCTGAGCGGCCAGAAGCGAGTGCCGCGGCCGCCAGCGAGGATCACGGGATGGAGGTCGGATTTAGGCACGGTCAGAGAGGCTCAGAACTTCAGATTGTAGATTTTAGATGGCAGATGGAAAACGGTTTGCATCCTCCGCAGTCTGCCATCCTCAATCTCAAGTCTCTTATTCCCGCTACATCCTAATCTCCGGCTCAGGCAAGGGCGCGCCTGGCACGATGGCTCGAAGAAATTCAACCGACCACTGCGGACGCACCTCGAACTCGCCGGTCACAGCGGGTACGACCACTGCATCTCCTTTGGCCAGAGCAACAGGCTCGGTTCCGCCGGATTCAACGATTCCGCAGCCCTCCACCGCCACCAGGATCTGTACGGAGTTCTTGCCGCTTTCGTCACCTGTGGTGAAACGATGCGCCGTTTTCAATTCAAACATGTCCACCGCAAAATAGGGCGCGCCGACCATAGGCGCACGCCGGTTTCTCCCGCCGTTCAACTGGGCAGGCGCGGGACGAACGACCTTACCCGACTTCGCCCTGGGTTTGATGGCCGCCAGTCCCTCCCGCAGATGCAATTCACGCGGGCGGCCATAATCGTAGAGTCGATAGGTGGTATCGGACTGCTGCTGTGTCTCCACGATGACGGCGCCTGGTCCGAGGGTGTGCACCGTCCCCCCTGCGACGTAGATCATCTCGCCGGGAAAGACGTTCATCCAGTTCAGCAGCTCCTCGGCGCGCTGGTCATGAACCGCCTGTTCGAACTGGTCCTGCGTGACACCGGGTTTGAGACCAAGCCCGATTTGTGCGCCGGGCCGCGCGTGCGCGACATACCAGCATTCCGTCTTGCCCCAAGGCTCTCCCACGCCGCGGGCGGCCGCATCGTCGGGGTGAACCTGAACGGAGAGCTTGTCATGCGGAAAGAGGAACTTCACAAGCAGCGGGAAGCGCGCAGGATCGGGGGCAGTCTCACCGGTGAGCTGCGTCCCATAATGTGTGCTCAGTTCGGCCAGAGTCTTTCCCGTCAGCGGCCCGTTGCGGACCTGGCAGGCGTCTCCGGTGAGCCAGGCTTCCCCGATTTTTTCCTCAAACTTGCGGTTGGGGTAGATGGGGAAGAGATCCAGCGTGCCCCATGGCCGCGGGTCGAAAACAGGAAGCATCAAGAGCGGATAAAGTTCGAGCATGCGGCAATGTCTTGGCTGAACGCAAGCAGGACTAACCGGCAGTCCTGCTCGCGAATGAATCCTCCATGATTAAACCACAGAGGACACCCGGGACACCGAGGTCACCGCAGGCTGCAATTCCCTTACAACGACCCCAGAAACCGGCGCATGCGTTCCAGTCCCCGATCCAGTTCGCGCTCCGACGTCGCGTAGGACACGCGAATGTGGTCCTGGGTACCGAAGCCCGGGCCCGGAACAGTGGCCACGTGCGCCTCGCGCAGCAACCTGCCCGCCAGATCGGAAGCGGACTTCACGTTGCCGCGTCCGATGAACGCGGAAACGTTGGGATAGGCGTAAAAAGCGCCTTCCGGCAAAGTGCACTGGACGCCCGGAATGGAGCGCAGCCCGTTAACCACGTGGTCTCGCAAGCGGATGTACTCGAGACGCATGTCCTCCACGCATTGCTGCGGTCCATTCAGAGCCGCCACGGCTGCTTTCTGGACGATCGAAGTCGGGTTTGACGTGGACTGGCTCTGCAGCTTCTGCATGGCGGCGACCACCGCGGCGGGCGCCAGCGCATAACCCAGCCGCCAGCCGGTCATGGCATAGGTCTTGGAAAGCGATCCTACAATGACCATGCGCTCGCGGTATTCGCGCAGCGATCCCACCGAGAAGCGCTCGGCCGTGTAATTGAGATAGACATAACACTCGTCGGAGAGCAGCCAGATGCCGCGCTCGGCGGCCAGCTGCGCCACCGCCCGCAAGTCCTGCGGCGACATCACCGCCCCCGACGGGTTCGAGGGCGAATTCAGAATGATCATCTTCGTCCGCGACGTGACCAGGCGCTCGGTCATTGCCGCGGTCACGCGGAATCCCCGGCTCTCGTCGGTGTGAAGCAGCACGCAATTTCCACCCGCATAGCGGACGATGTCCTTAAACGAGACCCAGTACGGAACCGGGAGAATGACCTCGTCGCCGTGATCTACCAGCACCTGGATGGCGTTGAACAGGGCGTGCTTGCCGCCAACCGAGGCCACCACTTCCTCGCGCCCGTAGTCGGACTGAAAGTCGGTCGCATGGCGGCGAACGATGGCATCGCGGAGCTCCGGCGTGCCGCCGACCGCGGTGTACCTGGAGAAGTTGTTGTGAATGGCGGCGATGGCAGCCTCCTTCACATGCTGGGGCGTGGTGAAATGGGGTTCGCCGGCGCCAAGATCGACGATGTCGATACCCTGCTGGCGCAGTTTGTCAGCCTCAGCCACTACCGCCATGGTGGCTGAGGGCTCAATGCGACTGATGCGTTCGGTCAGGGTCAATGGGGGCGTCACCTCGGTAGCCGGAGTCATAGTCACTTCCCTCGTGGTTTCCTGGAATGGGGTCTGCGGGCATTCTGCAGCTTGATCGCCGGATCGAGCTTCTCTTTCAATCTTTGTTCCACCATCTCGGGGACCAGGTCCTGGATGGAGCCTCCCAGCTTGGCCACCTCGCGCACGAGGCGGGAGCTGAGGTACGAATACTGTTCCGCCGGCATCATGAACACCGTTTCCAGGTCGGGCTGCAGCTTACGGTTCATCAGCGCCATCTGCAGCTCGTATTCGTAGTCGCTCAGAGCCCGGATGCCGCGCAACACCGCGTTCGCTTTAACCCGGGCGGCGTAATCGACGGTCAGGCCGTCAAAAACGTCCACCCGGACATTCCGAAAGCCGGCGGTTAATGCCTCCAGCATGGTCCGCCGTTCGCCCAGACTGAACAGCGGAGTCTTGTCCGGGTTGCGGAGGATCGCGACAATCAGCTCGTCAAAAATCTTGCCGCCGCGCTCGATCAGATCCAGATGCCCGTTCGTCGGTGGATCAAACGAGCCGGGATAGATGGCGATGACCCTTTTCAATGGTCCTCAATTTTCCTGACAGACAGCAGGCAAGCCCAGGTTAAACAAGATTCTATGCGGCAGAGGAGAGAGATGGCAATGGCGGGCACTCTCCCGACTCGTTCGCAAGGCCGGTTCGCGACCTTCACGATCGCCTGGTGCACCTGGATCTTTGCAGTCAGCGGCGGTTTCGCAGCGCCAGGACAGAAGCTTGCGCCACCAGCACCATCAAGAGCGTCAGAAGTCCGTGGTCAACGCCTCGCTGCCGGCACCTTGACTGCCTCGGGCGGTGCGCTGGGCATGGTGGTAACCCGGCCGGGGGGCGGCGGAGTTTGGGTTTGCGGGGGCTGTGCCCCAGAGGAAGTCAGGCCCAACTCCTTCCGCACCTCGGCTTCCAGCTTAGTGAACGTGTCGCGATTATCTTTCAGGAACTGCCGGGCGTTTTCCCGGCCCTGTCCAATGCGTTCGCCCTTGTAGCTGAACCAGGCGCCGGACTTCTCCACCAGGCCATGATTAACCGCCAGATCCAGCAAGTCGCCCTCGCGGGAAATCCCTTCGCCATAGAGGATGTCGAACTCGGCCTCGCGGAAGGGCGCGGCAACCTTGTTCTTGACTACCTTGACCTTGGTCCGCGACCCGATGACCATGTCTCCTTCCTTGATAGCGGCGATGCGGCGGATATCCACGCGGACCGAGGAGTAGAACTTCAGCGCGCGTCCGCCGGTGGTGGTTTCGGGATTGCCGAACATGACGCCGATCTTCTCGCGAATCTGGTTGATGAAGATCAGGCAGGTGCGCGACTTGGACACCGTCCCCGTCAACTTGCGCAGCGCCTGCGACATCAGGCGGGCCTGCAGGCCCATGTGACTGTCGCCCATTTCGCCGTCGAGTTCTGCCTTGGGCACAAGGGCGGCCACGG
>CAYOZX010000161.1:0-8632 GCA_964408515.1 uncultured Acidobacteriaceae bacterium
GTTTGCCGTTGGAGGGGTGCGAGTACCAATGGTACCTGGTGCCGGTGTGGGTTAGGCCCTGCCCTTCTACCAGCCAATCGTGGCCCGGCCACGGGGCGCGGATGCGCTCCCGGATCAATGCTTCCGACCTGCGGTCCGCTACCGTTACCAGGGCAGCGTCGCCCTTGTACTCCACCTTTACACGCTGCTGAAAATACCCCATCAGCAGACCGCCGGCCTCCCGCGCGATCTCCGCCATCGCGGGAATGAAGCTCGTGTGATTGCTCTGCGTCATGAGGGGCACATCATTGTGAGCATTAGAGATCTTCCCGGCGCACTTCGCGTGCTTTCCTTGGCGGACTTTGCGATTCCATTCCGAGGGCCGGTCAGCCGCAGCGGCGTCCGGGGCTCCCGCCGCATGCCAGACTTACTTGCGCTTCCCGCTGTCTTCCGCGATGTACATAATTTCGTGTTTGAAAATAAACAGGTTGGGCTGATCGTCGCGGGTGAGCCGCACCATGTTCCTGTCGTAATACTCGATCCATCCCCGCACCACTTCGCCATCCGCCAGTTTGATGCTCACCGGTTTCTGTTTCTCTCCCAGTGACTTCAAATAGGCGGCTTCCTCCGATGTCTGCTCGGGTGGCGCGGGTCTGCCTTTGCGCTGAGGACCTGCGTTTCCTTGTCCATGAAATGGCATATCCGATATTTTACACGCCGCTTCTCCCGCGCCGCTAAAACGTTAGCCTTAATCCGAACTGCAGCTGCCGCGGGGCTCCCAGCGAGTACACCCCTGAGCCTGGTCCAATGCGGCTCGCCGCCCGCTCGCCAGGTGTGGTTCCGTTGAGGCTGCCCAGAGTGCCGTTCAGTGCGCCGCCCAGGCGGTTTGCCGGGCCATCGAAGTTGGCAAAGTTGAGCACGTTGAAAGCGGAGACGCTGGGCTCGAGCACAAATCTGTCGCCCACCTTCAGCGGCCGGGACAGGCTCACGTCGAACGTCCTCAGCCACGCCAGACCAGGATTTCCCGGCGGAGCGGGAGCAATGCTGGGCAAGTCCGCCCCCAGTTGCAACAGCTGAGAGCGCGAAAATAGGCTGGCGTTGACCAGCGCCGCGCCCGCAGGGCTCAACTGGTCTCCGAAACTGGCGTTGTAGTTCTCAATGATCGTATTGAGCCTTCCCGGGCTTACGGCGCGCGCGAACGCCCCGATATTGGTTCCGGGCAGAATGTCCCCGTAGGTCGTCGCGCCCGTCTGGCTCTGTCCGCCGAATGCTCCATCGCCGGTCACATCGGAGCGAAAAATTTCGCCCGGGACGCCGCCGCTTGCCGGGACGAAGAGAGTCTGCGGCAGAGGCGAGGCAAAGTGCGCGATCAGGCCCAGCCGGGCCCCGTACGGCATATCCAGAATGGAGGCAAGTGAGAACTGGCTCTTGCGATCCTGCGAAGCGGAGCCGAAATACGAGGTGGGATGATCAAAATCGGCTGCCAGCGGCAGCAGATCCTGCTCGCCCAGGCCCCCCGCCAGATTGCTGCGAAAGCTGGAGTGGGTGTAGGCGGCCTGCAGGTTTGCGCCGCGCACGCCGCGCATGGGATTGGTGATCCGGGTGCGTACCGCGATCTGCAAACCGCTGTAGAGCGACCGCCCGGCGGGAAAGTACATGGTGTTGCGCCCGACCAGCGGATTGATGCCCGGGAAGGCCGCGCCCGTGTCCGGGGTCAGTCCAAAGAGAGACGCTGGGGCCCCGGCCAGAAACTGCCCGCCCGAGTCCAGCCCCTGCGCGGCAAAGTCCGCGATGCTGGCTCCGGGCACCGCGAACAGATAGCAGTTGACCGCGGTCTGCGAGCTGCTTCCCGCGCCGGTGGCCGGTGTGCACGCCGCGCTGAGCGGGTTCGCGGCCAGCGTGTTATTGATCGCATTCAGCGCCGCCGCCGTGTTCAAGTGGGTGGCATCGCCCACGTGGTTGGTGTCCCAGCCGAGCAAATAGTGCGTTCCTACGTTGCGCACGTAGTCGATGCTCAAAACCGTGGACTGTCTGATCTGCTTTTGCACTCCGATGTTCATCTGCACAGAGCGGGGCGTTTGAAAATTCGGGGCCAGCAAGCCCTGCTGGCTGTTGAGCACCTGCCCCAGATAGCTGGGATTAGGCGAACCAGAACCCAGGGCGGTGCTGGCTGCCTGGTACGCCGCCTGTAAGTCCGCGATCTGCGTGGCCACCGTTCCGATGGCCTGTCCGCACAGCCCGGCGGCGCTCTGGGCAACATTGCCCGGGAAGATCACCACTCCGTGGCTGGCGCAGGGATCATTCGCTTGCGCGTTGAAGGCGCCGGTCTCCAGTCGCGTCACCCGGTCCTGCAGCACGTTGTGAAACAGGCTGTTGTCGTAAAACATGCCGATGCCCGCCCGCACAACTGTCTTTCCGCTCTTCCCCGGATCCCACACCACGCCGAATTGCGGGGCGAAATTCAGGTCGGGCTGGCGTATACGGTCTCCGGCTCCGGGAATCCCGCCAAAGTGCGTAAGCAGCGGGTCGCTGCCCGTGCAGGGCGCCAGCGCTCCGAAAAAAGGCGACACCGCCGAGCATGGAATCGATGCCAGATCGGAATCCGTTCGTCCTGTGTCGCGAACGTATTGCACGCCCAGCGTAACGCTGATATTCGAGCGCACCTTCCACGTATCGCCCAGGTAAGCCTGGTAACGCGTATCGCCAAAACCGCCGCAGGGCGAACCGAATGCCGAGCGCTCGCTGAAGCAGTCGATCCCGTTGCCCAGCGTGATGCTTTCCACCGGATAGTTCAGCGGATTGCCCGCTCCTCCGGCAAACGGTCCTCCCGCGGCAAAAGTGACCGATGCGCCGTCCGTATCGGACCCGACCTGCGGCGCGAGGCCGAATCGATTGGCGGAAATCAGCGTGTTGATCCGGTTTACGGACGCGCCAAAACGGAAGGTGTGATCGCCGAGGACGCGGCGGCCGTCGTAACGGCCCTGGATGCTCTGCTGTCTCGTCTTCTGCGGCGCCTGCGAACTGGCCCCGCTGGCAAACCCGCCACCGTCGCCGAAATTCAGGCTCAAACCTGCCGCAGGATTGAAGGCATTCGCCTCTCCCACCGCGTCCGTGATGTCGTTCGCATAGCGGCTGTATCCGAAGCGAAGGCTATGGAGAGACGATCCCCGGTTGAGATCGAGACCGAACGCGATCCCGGGCGTGTTGTCGTGGCTCTTGAAGGGCTGATAGTTATTGACGCCGAAGGAATTCACCGCGTCGCTGTGGTCGTAGGTAAAGCGGGCAAAAAGCCTGCTCTGCTGCGAGAGAACATAGTCCAGACGGCCTTCCGCGCGGGCGGAGCGGAAGGGCGATTTGTAACTTCCGTTGAGGGCGCTGAACGGAGCATTGAAATATACAGGAGCGTCCAGGTCCTGCTTGAAGTACTCGCCCGCGGCAAACACGAATAGCTTGTCCTGTCTGAGCGCCCCGCCTGCATCTCCCCCGAAAAACTCGCGGGAGTAGGAATTGTTTTCCGCGCTGGGAAAATTGGCGACTCCGGCGCGCTTGCTACGGAAATTGCCGAAGACTTGCCCGTGAAGATCGTTCGCTGCCGTCTTGGTGAGCACGTTCACGGCGCCCGCAGAGGCCAGACCGGAACTCAATGGCAGCATGGACTGGCTCACCTGCACCTGCTGTAGCGCCCCTACAGGCAGGATTGTGGTCGTTGTGCCCACGATTTCATCGCTCACGTCCACACCATCGACCAGCAGACGGGTGGTGCGGCCGTTCCGTCCCCCGACGGAGCTCGCCGAAAGGCCGATTTTCGCAGGCGCCAGCACACCACCATCGAGCAGCTGCACGCCCGGCTCGAGCCGTGTGAGGTCCAGAAAACCCCGCTCGGTGGGCGTCTGCTCCAGCTGGCTGGTATCGATCTCGCCGCGCACCTCCGCCGACTCCCGGTTTATCAGCACAGGCCCGGGGACGACCTCACGCTGCAGTCTGGCGTCCCCCGTGCTCGTCGATCCGCCCTGAATTCGTATGTAGAGATCGGCGGCTTGAAACCCCTTCGCCTCCACGTGCAGCAGGTACTCTCCCGCGGGCAGGTCACGCATCGCGTAGGTACCCGCCGGGCTGGTAGTGGTGCGCGTAGTGACCCCTGTAATCCTCTGGGTCAGGCTGATGTCAGCGCCGCTGATGGAAGCCCCCCGCGGCCCGGTGATAGTTCCGGAAACATTGCCGGTGGAGGTTTCCTGGGCATGGGTCACAGCCGAGATCAGCAACATCAACGCAACCGCTACCACCCAGAACCGCCGCGGTGAACGCGGACTACCCGTAACCTTCGACATCGTCAGGCTTACCTTCCTTGTGTGATTCAGGCTTCCCGTCCCATACCACCGCCATTCACTGGCCGCGAACCCCTGCCCGGATTAAGGGATGGCAGGTGACGGCAGTCTCGGCACGCTACGAATTGAAGAACCTGCCGGCTTAGCGCAGGAACGTTGTCCGCCGCCGGCGAATTCCCGATGGGCGAAGCCTCACATGGTTCGATCAACAAACGCTTTAGCCTTTCACAAGGCAATTTGGTACGTCAACCGCGTGTGGGGCGGACACTCCTGTCCGCCCCTTCTTCGCACGCCTCTGCCTTCACAAACAATGCCCGGCTTTGCTGCCACCACTGGCGATCCGGCGGACAGGAGTGTCCGCCCCATACACTTCATCGAGATTTAGACGTGTAATATCCCGTGCGGTGGCGCACCAGAAAGCGCTCGGCCGGCGGCATTCCGCTGATCGCCACCCGAATCCTGCGAAAATCCGAATCCGCAAGACGTTGCGACGGGTAGTACGCCAGCAGGTATTGCGTGCGCAGCTCGTCGCTGATCTTCTGGAAGGCTGTCTCCAGCTGTGGCACCGAGGCAGCATAGAAATACTCGCCTCCCGTATCGGCAGAAAGCTGAATCAGCGCGTGTTCACCTCCGGTGTCGCGTCCCGCGCTGGATTCGATGGGCACCACGATGATGCTGTACAGGATCGCTTCCGCCTGCTGGGCCGCACGCACCGCTTCCCGGTAGTCAACCTTGCTCATGGTGTCGCCGCCATCCGTGATGACCACCATGACCTTGCGCCCCTGGCGCGGCTCCAGCGCCTCCGACCCCAGAAACAAGGCGTCATAGAGCGCCGTGGCCGAGCCTGTCCGGATCCGGTCAATGGCCCGGTCAATCGCCTTGAGATCCGAGGTGAACGACGTCAGCTCGCTCACCACCTCGCTGAACTGGTAAAGGGAAAGGGCATCGACCGGCCGCAGGATGGAATGCGCAAAACGCCGGGCCGAGGCCAGCTCCAGCGGCAGGTCCTTGCGCGTGCTCAGGCTGGTGTCAATCGCCAGCACGATGGAGAGCGGCAGGACGGACTCCCGGTTGAAGAGCGCGATCTTCTGCTCCCTGCCGTCTTCCTGGATGGCGAAATTCTCCTTCTTCAGGCCGCTGATCGGAGCGCCGTGCTCGTCGGTTACGGTGACGAACACGTTCACCAGCTTGACGTCGACTTTGATGGTTGAATCGGATTCCTGCGCCACCGAGGCCAGGCACAAAACCAGCACCATGCCGGCAATCGCAGCCTGCTTCATGTACGAGGTTGGAGCGCTCCCACGGACAAGCGGGTCTATCACTTGGATGCGCCGCCTGCAGAATGGGTGCCCTGGGCGGTGCGCAGGTCCTCTGGAAATGGCTCCCCGTCGGCCCAGACCGCGCCGTCCTCAAAAAACTCTTTCTTCCAGATCGGCACCGTGCGCTTGAGCGTGTCGATCAGCCAGCGGCAGGCTTCAAACGCCGCTGCCCGGTGCGCTGAGGCGGTCACGATCAGCACGCTGGTTTCGCCGATTTCCAGCCGTCCCAGGCGATGCACCACGGCCACCTGACGAATCTTGAACTGCTCCAGCGCCCGCACCGCCAGTTCTTCCATCTGTTTGAGTGCCATGGCCTCATAGGCTTCGTACTCAAGATAGAGGGTGCGGCGTCCGCGCGTGTGATTGCGCACAATGCCTTCGAAAACGGCGGCAGCCCCGTCCTCCGGACGCTTGATTTCACTCAGGATGCGAGCCGTGTCGATGACGTCGCGCACTATAGCGGCGTGCCCGGCGCGACCCGTCCCCCCGCTGACGGGCGGCAGGAGGGCCACCTCGTCTCCGGCGCTCAGCTTCGACTCAGGACCGGCGTATTCCTGATTCACCGACGCGGCCAGCGACGGCATCAGGTCCTTCAGCCGGGGTATCGTCTTCTCGTAGTGGTTGAGCACATCGCTCAAGCGGGCATTGTCGGGCAAGTTGAGGGCTTCGCTGGCGCGTCCCGCCAGATCCTTCATCACCCCGAAAAATAGAACTCGAATCTGCATGAACCGATTGCGGCTGACCCGCAGAGGTCTCTGTTGGTTAGTCTAAAAGAAAAAAGCCGGCTCCTGGAAAGGAACCGGCATCAGGGTAGGTGGAATTTCAGGAAAACGCCTGAGCGGTGAGCACCTTCTCGCGCTCCTCTTCATACTGCTTCTCCTCCCGTGCGCTCGTGGGCAGAGCCAGTTCGAGCACCTCAAGAATGGACTTTACGTAATGCACGCGAATGTGCGCAAGTTGTTCAGGCGTAAGGTCTTCTTCTACATTCATCTTGTTTTCAGCGGGCAGAATCACGTCCTGCACACCGGCCCGCTTGGCAGCCAGCACTTTCTCCTTCACCCCACCAATGGGCAGCACGTCGCCGCTCAGGGTGATTTCGCCCGTCATGGCGGTCAGCGCACGCACCGGGTGCCCGGTCAGCAGGGAAACCAGGGCCGTAGCCATAGTCACACCCGCTGAAGGACCGTCCTTCGGAATCGCCCCCGCCGGCACGTGAATGTGGATGTCGTGTTCGGCGAAGAAATTCTCCGCTATGTTGAACTGCGCCGCGTTGGACCGCACCCAGGTCAGAGCCGCCTGCATCGATTCCTGCATCACCTGGCCAATTTGCCCGGTCATGGTGAAGCCGCCCTTCCCTTTCATCACGTTGGCTTCGACAAACAGGACGTCGCCGCCGGAAGGGGTCCAGGCCAGGCCAACCACGACCCCGGGACGCTTGGTGCGTTCGGCAATTTCGCCTTCGCTGCGGACCTTGATCCCGCCCAGAAACTCCTGCACGATCTCCTTGGTCACCAGCAGCTTATCCGTCCTGCCCTCGGCCAGCCGCCGCGCCTGTTTGCGGCAGATGGTGCCGATGTTGCGCTCCAGATTGCGCACGCCGGCCTCGCGCGTGTAGTGCCGGATCAAGTAGCTGACCCCGTCCTCGGGAAATTCGATCTGCTCCGCGGTCACGCCGTTCTCTTCAATCTGTCGCGGAATCAGGTACTGGAACGCGATGCGGATCTTCTCCTCCTCGGTATAGCCTTGCAGCTCAATGATCTCCATACGGTCACGCAACGGCTCGGCGATGGGATCGAGCATGTTCGCGGTGGTAATGAACAGCACCTTGGAGAGATCAAAGGTTACGTCCAGGTAGTTGTCGCGGAAGGTCGAGTTCTGCTCGGGATCGAGCACTTCCAGCAGCGCCGAAGCCGGATCACCCCGGAAGTCCCGCCCCACCTTGTCAATTTCGTCGAGCATGAACACGGGATCCTTGGTTTCAGCCCGGCGGATGCCTTGAATGATCTGGCCCGGCAACGCGCCGATGTACGTGCGGCGGTGGCCGCGAATCTCGGCTTCATCGTGCACGCCCCCGAGCGAGATGCGGACAAATTTGCGCCCCAGCGCGCGCGCGATCGACTTGCCCAGCGAGGTCTTGCCGACTCCCGGAGGTCCCACAAAGCAAAGGATCGGGCCTTTCATCCCCGGCTTCAGCCGGCGGACAGAAAGATAGTCCAGGATGCGGTCCTTTACCTTCTTCAGGTCATAGTGGTCGGCGTCCAGGATTTCCTTGGCTTTGACAATGTCAACCTCTCCACCCGAGGTCTTGGCCCAGGGCAACGCGGCCAGCCACTCCACGTAGTTGCGGGTCACAGAATAATCCGCGGCCATGGGCGACATCCGCGACAGCCGGCCCAACTCCTTCAGGGCCTCCTTCTTGACCTCCTCGGGCATGCCCGCATTTTCGATTTTCTGGCGCAGTTCTTCGGTGTCGCGCGCGCCTTCATCCTGTTCGCCCAGCTCCTTCTGGATGGCCTTCATCTGCTCGCGCAGGTAGTACTCGCGCTGCGTCTGCTGCACCCGGTCCTGCACTTCCGACTGGATCTTGTTGCGCAATTGCTGCACTTCCAGCTCTTTGGCCAGGTGTTGATTGATCTTCTCCATGCGCACGCGGACGTCGGTGGTCTCCAGCGTGTCCTGCTTGTCCGCCGTGGAGAGCGAGGGCAGCGAGGACGCGATGAAGTCCACCAGGCGACCCGGCTCTTCAATGTTCATTGCGACGGTAGAAAGTTCGTCGGATAAGGTGGGCGAGCCCGCCACAATCTGCTGGAACAGACTCAGAACGTTGCGCTGCAGGGCCTCGACTTCGGGGCTCTTCGGCGGAATGGCCTCGGGTACAGAATCGACCCTGCCCCGCATGAAGGGTGTGAGCTGAACAAATTCTGCCAGGCGAACCCGCTCCAGGCCCTCGGCAAACACGAACAGGCTCTGGTTGGGCATCTTGACCACTTTGTGGACCACCGCCAGGGT
>CAYOZX010000162.1:0-8457 GCA_964408515.1 uncultured Acidobacteriaceae bacterium
GGAGCCCGCTGCCGAAATCCCGAACGAAGTGAGGGATCTGGGGAGCGACCCCAAAGGAGTGCATGAGCAAAGAGGATGCGATTGAGGTTATGGCGACGGTGATCGAGCCGTTGCCCAACGCCATGTTCCGGGTGGAGCTGGAGAACAAGCACCAGGTGCTGGCGCACGTTTCTGGGAAAATGCGCAAGAACTTCATCCGCATTTTGCCCGGAGACAAGGTGGCGGTGGAACTGTCACCCTACGATCTGAACCGCGGACGCATTGTGTACCGCTATAAATGAGAGCCGTCCCCCTTGTCGATGTTGGGGGGCTGAAGGCTGGAATTTCATGAAAGTAAGGGCGTCGGTCAAGAAAATCTGCGACAAGTGCAAGATCATCCATCGCAAGGGCGTGGTGCGGGTGATCTGCGTGAACTCCAAGCACAAGCAGCGCCAGGGATAACACAGGAGCACTATGGCACGTATTGCAGGCGTCGATCTGCCGCGCAACAAGCGGGCGAATATTGCGCTGACCTACATCTACGGAATCGGCAATCCGCGCGCAGCGCGCATTCTTGACCAAGCCAAGGTCGATCCCATGAAGAAGGTTCAGGACCTGGGCGAGGACGAGGTCAACCGCATCCGCCAAGTCATTGAGGGCGAAGGCATGGTGGAGGGCGACCTGCGAAAAGAAGTTTCGATGAATATCATGCGTCTCATCGAAATCGGCTCCTACCGGGGATATCGCCACCGCCGGAATCTTCCGGTGCGTGGGCAGCGGACCCACACCAATGCCCGCACCCGCAAAGGTCCGCGCAAGGGCACGGTGGCGCAGAAGAAGAAGGCGACCGCAAAGACGTAAACCAGCTGCCAGCTTCCAGCTTATCGCTGGAAGCTGAGAGCCAGGAGCTAAGGCGATCTATGGCAAAACCAGCAGCACCGGCAGTAGCGGCACCCGGCGCGGCCGCGCCGGAGAAGAAGGGCAAGAAGAAGACTTTCAAGAAGAAGGAGCGGAAGCACGTCCCGCATGGCGTGGTCCATATCCAGGCTTCCTTCAACAACACGATCGTGACCATCACCGATCAGGCCGGGAACGTGCTTTCCTGGAAGAGTTCCGGCTCACTGGGTTTTCGCGGATCGCGCAAGGGAACTCCGTTCGCTGCCCAGCAGGCCGCCATGAACGCGGCCAACATGGCTCGCGATCACGGCGTGCGCAGCGTGGAAGTGCGGGTAAGCGGACCCGGCTCAGGACGCGAATCGGCGATCCGGGCGCTGGCCGCCGCTGGCATCGAGGTGCGCAACATCAAGGACGCGACTCCGATTCCGCATAACGGTTGCCGTCCGCCGAAGCGCAGAAGGGTGTGAGGCAGTTTTGACCTGACGGCTTCTGGCCGGGCTGCTCAGGCTGAGCGAACCGCTAACCGGCCAGACGCGGGAAGGCTAAGAGCGGGAAGCTGAATTTTCGTCCGGGACGAAGGGTGAAGCCAGACCCGTAAACCGGTCATCTAAGAAGGAGAAAAACTTGGCACGTTACACCGATCCTGTCTGCCGTCTCTGCCGCCGCGAGGGCATGAAGCTGTTCCTCAAAGGCGCCAAGTGCTTCAGCGACAAGTGTCCCGTCGAGAAGCGTAATTTCGCTCCTGGCCAGCATGGGAAGGACCGCAAAGCCAAGATCGTGGGTTACGGTCTGCAGCTGCGGGAAAAGCAGAAGGCCAAGCGGATTTACTTCACCCAGGAGGCCCAGTTCCGCAACTATTTCGAGAAGGCCGCGCGCACCAAGGGCGTGACCGGCGAAATGCTGCTGCAGCAACTGGAACGCCGCCTGGACAGCGTGGTGTACCGGCTGGGTTTCGGGATCTCACGGCGCCAGGCGCGCCAGCTGGTGCGGCACGGACACATTTCCGTGAATGGGCGCAAGGTGAACATTCCTTCGTTCCAGGTGAGCGTGGGCGAGGAGATCGCCATCCGCGAAGGCAGCCGCAAGCTCAATCTTCTGGAACTGGCGAAGGAATTCGCCGCCCATCAGCACATGCCCGGCTGGCTGGAGGTTGACCGTGATAACTTCCGGGGAAAAGTCCTGGCCTTGCCCAAGCGGGAAGACATCCAGCTGCCGGTGAACGAGCAGTTGATTGTGGAGTTGTACAGCAAGTAGTTTCAGGTTTCGGGTCTCAAGTCTTGGCGAATCCCGCGAGTTGAGACCTGAAACTCTGTAGCGTGAAACCAGGCTCTTACGGTCCACCGAATTCGAGCCAGATCAGCCTGTCTCCGACGCCCGACCTGAACCCGGACCGGTTCAGGGATGCCGGAGCTGAGCCAAACGGCCGAAGGAGAAACCCATGCTTTGGAAAGGCTTTCAAAGACCGAAACGTCTCGCCGTCGATACCTCAACCCTGACCGACAAGTACGGCATCTTCTGGGCCCAGCCCTTTGAGCGCGGTTTCGGCACCACCATTGGCAACGCCCTGCGGCGGGTCATGCTGTCTTCGATCGAGGGCGCCGCGGTTACTGCGGTGAAAATCGAAGGCGTGCTGCACGAATTTCAGTCCATCCCCGGCGTGGTGGAAGATGCCACCGACATCATCCTCAACCTGAAGCAGATTCCCTTCAAGCTGAGCGGGGACGCGCCCAAGGCGATCTATCTGCGGGCGGACCAGCCAGGCGTGGTCACCTCCGGCATGATCGAGGCCGACGCCGATGTGGAAGTGCTCGACAAGGACGTCTACATCGCCACGGTCAGCGAAGGCGGCAAGCTGGACATGGAGATGCGGCTCAAGCGCGGGCGCGGCTACGTTTCGGCGGACAAGAATTTCGACGAGGACCTGGGAATCGGCTTCATTCCCATCGACTCGGTTCACTCGCCGGTGCGCAAGTGCAACTACACCGTGGAAGCCGCTCGCCTGGGACAGATCACGGACTACGACAAACTGACGCTGGAGGTCTGGACGAACGGGTCCATCACCCCGGCCGATTCCATTGGACTGGCCGCCAAGCTGCTGAAAGACCATATGAATATCTTCATCAACTTTGAGGAAGATATCGAGACAGCGACCGCTACCGACGACCGCAAGCCGGAAATCAAGAACGAAAATCTGAACCGTTCGGTCGAAGAGCTGGAGCTCTCTGTACGCAGCTACAACTGCCTGAAGAACGCTAACATCCAGACCATCGGCGAGCTCGTACAGAAGACCGAGGCCGAGATGCTGAAGACAAAGAATTTCGGCCGCAAGTCGCTGAACGAGATCAAGGAGATCCTGTCGTCCATGGGATTGAGCCTGGGCATGAAGATCGACGAACACGGCAACGCCGTGCCCGGTCCGACTTCCAACCAGGTGCTGCCGGCATCGGCATACGGTGAAGACGAACTGTAAGAGGGGTCAGTGGGCCGGCGGTCCAAGAACGGGCGGCTGGCCACGGTGTTGCGATCCCGATTCTCTGTGCACTGAGGTTTCTATGCGTCACAAGGTTGCAGGATGGAAACTGGGCCGGAACACCAGCCACCGCCGCTCGCTACTGCGGAATCTGGTGACGTCCCTGATCGTCGAGGAGCGCATCGAAACCACGGTGCCCAAAGCCAAGGCGCTGCGTCCCCAGGTGGAGAAGATGATCACCCTGGGAAAGCGCGGCGATCTCTCCGCACGCCGGCAGGCCGCCTCGTACCTCCTGACTCGAGAGGCCGTGAACAAACTGTTCGAGACTGTGGCTCCCCGCTTCGGCGACCGCGCCGGAGGTTACCTTCGGATTGTGCGCGCCGGCTGGCAGAAAGGCGACGGCACCGATAAGGCTTTCGTCGAATTGCTGGGCAGCGAGAAGCTGCAGGAAGAAAAACGCGAGAAGCGCGCTGCAGCCCGCACCCGGCGCGCCGAAGCCGCCAAAAAGGCGATGGACGAGGCCCGCGCCCAGCAAGGTGCGGAGTCTCCTGCGGACCACGCCGAGGGCGAAGACAAGGCCAAGGACAAGAACGAGTAGCGATTCTGGCGGGTGGGAATCTACCCGCCTGATCTTTTTCCGCCCAGCCATCCAGCCGTACATGTACCCCGCGCCTATCTGCAGTAATCTTGTTTCCGCAGACCCTCCCGCTAGACTGGTGTGGAGGGTATGGAGCTATCTCGCACGCAAATCGGCATCGCGGCCAGCGCCGGTGGCCTGGTGCTGGTGGTCTTCCTGGGATATCTGCTGTGGCTGAATGGCCAAGGTCCGGTGCTGGAACGTTCTGCCGAACGGGACCCTCTTTCCGGGATTCCCAACTCCGTTTCTCTGAACCCTTTGCGCGATCGCGCCTCGGAACGCGAAGCGGGCAAGTTTATCCGCGCCATGCGGGACGGAAACTGCAAAGAGGCGCTGGGGGATTGGGAGAGGGATTATCGCAGGAAATATGCTGCCTTCATCTGCGATTCCGAGACCAGGCATCCGCTGCTCTCCTGGGACTTGGCCGACTGGGAGGACACTCCGCCTCTGCGCATCCTTCATTACCGCGGGAAACGCCGCAATGGTCCGGATCAGGATGGCACCTACAAGGAGCTGTTTTCGGTCACGCTCGAAAAAAAGGCCGGCGACTGGGTGGTGACCAAGTACGACGCAATGTACTAGGAATAACCTTTCCTCCCGGTGCGAACTGCGATTCCCTCAGATTCCTGCGCGCGTCTCGGCAAAGCAAGGTAGATGACTGCCTGTGCCGCCAGGGCTGCGACACTGTCCAGGATGATGTCATACACATTTCCCGTGCGCTTGGGAAGATACGACTGGTGCCATTCATCGAGGCTGGCGATCAGCGCCGCCATAAAAAAAGAGATTCGCGCCCATTCGAAGGACCAGCGCAGGCCCGGCTCAGGAAAAGTGGCGCGCCAGGCGCGGAAGAGCAACACGCTGAGAGTGAAGTAGCCTACGAAGTGGCCCGTCTTGCGGATGGCTGCGTGCCAGGCAGGAAATTGGGCTGGGCTCAATCCAAACAGAAAGTGCAGAAGGGGAAACAGGATCCGGCTGGTGTTCTCCGACGAACCGATATTGCTGGATTCAAGGACGATGAGGAAGATCCAGAGCGTAGCCGCGATCCAGGCCTTGAGCAGCTGTTTTTGGGCGGGGTTCAAACCGTCGGCCCTTACTCTACCGCATAGTTCGGCGCTTCGCGCGTGATCATCACGTCGTGCACGTGGCTTTCGCGCAAGCCGGCGCCGCTGATGCGAACAAAGCGGGTTTTCTGCAGCAGCTCTGCAATGGTGGAGCAGCCGCAGTAACCCATGCCGGACTTCAGGCCGCCCACCATCTGATGGACGATCATCGCCACTGAGCCACGGTAAGGCACTCGGCCTTCAATCCCTTCGGGGACGAGCTTGCCCAACCGGTTAGCATCCTCGGTCATGGCGGTCGAAGCTTCGCCCTCCGCGTTTTGGAAATAGCGCTCGCTGGAGCCGGAGGCCATCGCGCCCAACGACCCCATACCCCGATAGGACTTGAAGGAACGGCCCTGATAGAGAATCAGCTCACCCGGGCTCTCATCGGTTCCGGCAAACAGCGAGCCAATCATCACCGCCGCCGCTCCGGCCGCAAGCGCCTTGGTGATGTCGCCGGAATACTTGATGCCACCGTCGGCGACCACGGGAACGTTTGCGTCCTTGGTGGCACGATAGGCCTCGGCGATGGCCGTGATCTGCGGCACTCCCGCTCCGGTTACCACTCTGGTGGTGCAGATGGAGCCGGGCCCGATTCCGACCTTCACCGCATCCGCGCCTGCCCGTGCCAACTCGCAGGCCCCATCGAACGTTCCCACGTTGCCGGCGATGAGATCCACTTCCGGCAACTTGGACTTCACCAGCTTGACCGCCTCGAGCACGCGGGAGGAGTGGCCGTGAGCGCTGTCAATCGCCAGCAGGTCCACCTTGCATTTCACCATCTCCTGGGCCCGCTCGAGAAAGTCCCCGGTGGCGCCGATCGCGGCGGCCACTCGCAACCGGCCGTGAGAATCCTTCGCCGCATTGGGGTACTTCAGCTTCTTCTGAATGTCTTTGACCGTGATCAGCCCTTTGAGATTGTAGCTTTCATCGACCACGAGCAACTTCTCCACACGGTGCTCGTGCAGGATGTTCTCCGCGTCCTCCAGAGTGGTCCCTACCGGCACGGTGATGAGGTTCTCCTTGGTCATCACCTTGCTGATGGGAATGTCAAAGCGGGTCTCAAAGCGCAGATCGCGGTTGGTGAGAATCCCGACCAGTTTCCCGTTCTTGGTAATGGGCACACCGGAGATCTTGTATTTGCGCATGATCTCCAGAGCTTCGGAAACCCGCGCATCCGGCGACATGGTAACGGGATCCACAATCATGCCGCTCTCCGAGCGTTTGACCTTGTCCACTTCATTGGCCTGCTGATCCACGGTCAGGTTCCGGTGAATGATCCCCATGCCTCCCTGCTGCGCCAGCGCAATCGCCATGTGGGATTCCGTGACCGTGTCCATGGCAGCGCTGATGATGGGGATATTCAGGCGGATGGTTCGGGTCAACTGCGTCTGCGTGTTGGCTAGAGACGGAACTACATCCGAACGCGCGGGCAAGAGCAGGACATCGTCGAAGGTCAACGCTTCAGGGACGGGAAAATGGATCATTTGAATTTCCGGCGTTCTCCGGGATAAGGGTTATTCTAGAGACGCGGTGAGCGTGTGGCAACTCGCTTTCGCCTTGCAAGGCGAAGTAGAAGGGGCTAGGTTGGTCGCTGTATGACACCATTTGGAGGCAACATGGTGGATGGCTCTCGATGCAAACGCGGAGCATATCTCGCGGGACTGGCAGTCATTGTGATGATCGCGGCGGGCTGGTTCCAGGCGCCCGCGGCAGCGCCGGAAATTCCCGCGCCCACGATCCGGGTAACGACGCACCTTGTGGTTGTGGACGTTGTCGTGTCCGACAAGCAAGGGAGGCCCGTCACCGGGCTTCGCCCCGAGGACTTCGAGGTCGAGGAGAACGGCAAGAGCCAGAAAATATCGACCTTCGTGCCTGCCGGAGAGAATCTAGCGCCGGCAGAGCCGTTGCCACCCGGCATCTATTCCAACCGGCCGCAGTATCGTTCTCCTGGCGGACCGGTCATCGTCATGTTGCTGGATGCCGTCAACACGCCTTTCGCCGACCAGGGCTACGCCCGCAGGCAGATGCTCAGTTTCGTCCGGGAACAGTACAAGCCGGGACAGAAGATGGCGATTTTCACGCTCACCGGTCCGCTGCACGTTCTGCAGGATTTCACCAGTGACCCGCAGGTTCTATACGCGGCGTTACAGCGCTACAAACCGCAGGCGCAGGAGTTTGCTGCTGCCCGTCAGCCGGTGACCAGCGCGGCTGCCGGTGATCCCACTACCAGTTCGACGGTAACAGCCATCGACGCCTCAACCGCTCCCTTGAGCACATCAAACGCGGGCACGCTCCGGCCATCAGTGTCAGCCCAGGCCGATAGCCTGCGAGCCGCCTTGGAGGCGTTTGCGGGCGCCCAGGCCTCCTACGCCGAGGACCAAAGGGCGGTATTGAGCTTGAATGCCCTAAATAGTCTGGCGCGAATCCTGGCGGGCTTGCCCGGACGCAAGAGCATCATCTGGGTTACAGGGAATCTGCCGTTCTCGCTGGTTCCGGAAAACCGCGCGATGACTGAGGCGGAGCTGGAGGAAACTCTGCCCAGCCTGAATACCCGCCGCGTCGGCGAGCATTCAGCCGGCACCCAGGCCGCGGTGTTCCGTCAGTCCCACGCGGGCGATATTCGCGAGCTTGAGGCCCGGCTGGCGAGCGCACAGGTGGCCGTCTACCCCATAGACGCACGCGGCTTGATGATGTCGACCTCGACGGAATCACAGGAGACGATGCTTGACATCGCTCATGAAACCGGCGGACGCGCGTATGTTAACCAGAATGAGATCAAAGTCGGAGTGGAGCGCGTCTTTCAGGACAGCGCTGCCACTTACACTCTCGGATATTACCCAGAGAACAAGAAGTACGATGGCAAGTACCGGCAGATCAAGGTAAAAGTGAAGCGCGATAGCGTGGATGTGCAAAGTCGGCGTGGTTATTTTGCCGTGGACACCTCACAGCAGAAGGGCTCCAACTCCGATCTGGCGGTAACTTCGGCGATCAATGATGTGCTGCCGTCTACACTCGTTGCTTTCACCGTTCAGGTGGTGCCCTCCGCCGACAACCGCACCGCGAAAGGCAAGGTCGGCGTGAGTTTTCTGGTGGATGCGAGGACGATCTCGGCGGAAGATGCTAGCAGCGGCAAGAAACTGAATGTGGTGTTTTACGCGGTGGTCTTCTCTGCCGAGGGGAAGATGATCGTTAACCGCAGCATGAAAGTGGATCAGGCTTTCGACGCCGCCACGTACCAGCAAATCGTCGATCACGGCTTATTGCTGCATATGGATCTGGACCCCCAGCCGGGGAACAACCAGTTGAGGCTCGGAGTGCAGGACATCCACACTGGCCTGGTGGGATCTCTTGGAGCTCCTATGCCGCAGTAG
>CAYOZX010000163.1:0-8445 GCA_964408515.1 uncultured Acidobacteriaceae bacterium
GCTTCAGGCGCCGGCATTCACCCTGGCGACCGTCTTGACTCTGATGCTTGGCATCATCCCTTTCGCGAGTCCGTTGAATTGGGTTGGTACATCCTGCGTAATTGGTTCAAGCCCGGCCGAAAGAGCATGGTGCCGTACAGCATCCAGTGGCTGATGCGGTTCAAACCGGCGTGGTTCCGTCAGGACCTGCTAACGCTGCTGGACCTGCTGAAACAAGGCAAGATCAAGCCCTTGATCGCGCAACGGTTGCCGCTTGAAGAGGCGCGACGCGCGCACGAGATGCTGGGCGAAGGCGGAGTGCTCGGCAAGATCGTGCTGCTGCCGAACGGCTAGCGGAACATCGCTCCCGACCCCCGCCTGGAGCATCGGACCGGCGCCAGACGGGAGGACGTTTTCCGTCAAGTTGACGTGACCGGGACTTCACGGGAGCAATCCTGAGCTTCGCCTGGAAGGTGTCCTTCATCAGGTATTTGCAGCCAAGTGAGCGGCACCTTCACGATTGACAAACGAAATCGTAAGTACCACCCTCAATTTGCAGCGTCGCTTAGGCGTGTGCCTACAGAAGACGCATCATTGGTCGAAAACACCTTCAACCGCGATGAAAATGTGTCAGCGGAAGTTGTCGACCAGCATCAGATTCCGGTGCTCCGGGCGTTCCTGTTCGTACAGGATCGAGCGCGAGGCAGCCTCCGGACCCGGCGACACCGCCAGGATGTAACCGGGACCCGGCTCTGCAATGTCAGCAATGTGAGCGATCTTGTGGGTTGCGAAGCTGAAGAACTGAAGGGAAAAGCGGTTTTGAGTGGGACCAGGCACGAAGTAGATCCCTTCGGCGGCAACCGCGAAGTTGGCATAGAGGACGGACGGAAGCACGGGGATTTCTTTCCCGCCGTCCACCGGGACTTTGATCAGCGGACTCTGATCCCTTCTGTGGAGGCAGTAAAGATACTTACCGTCCGGAGACTCCATGTGGAAAACCGCACCGCTTCGTGTTACCTGCACTGCCTTTCCGTCACTGCTGTTCGCTGGCATCTTCCACAACTGGGTTTGGCCCGTGCGATCCGCCTCGAAATAGATCCAGCTTCCGTCTCGCGAGAAGCTGCCGCCAATTGACTCGCCATTCGTCAGGCGTTTCGGGGTTCCGCCTTGGGCGTTGATGAGATAGAGGCTATTGTGGCCTCCCAGGTTGGACGAAAACAGAATGTTCCGGCCATCTGGGGACCATCTGGGCAACAAATTGTGAACTCCGGCTGGCGAGAAGGTTAACTGCATGGCGTTGGAGCCGTCACTCGCGCACACCCAGATTTCGATTGCATTTCCTGAGCGGGCCGACTTGAACGCGATTCGCTTCCCATCTGGCGAGTACGCCGGATCCTCATCCGTTTCCGTAGACGAGATCAGCTTGACCGGAGACAAAGCTTTGGCACGTCGAAAGGAAGCATTGACCTTCCAGATTTGATACCCCCCGCCTGAGGTGCGCGAGAAAACCACGCGACGACCGATGGGCGATATCGCCACCTCGAGAACCGCATTGCCCGCAAATGTGATCCGCTCCGGCTTGCCCGCTCTTCCTTCAGAGACTGCCACCCGCCAAAGGCCGGAGTAGTCAAAAACACCCGAAATGAAAAGGATCTCTCGCCCGTCCGGCGTCCAGGCGGGGTCCTCTGTCGGCCATCTTCGAAAGTAATCTGTCTGGGCTCTCCGATGGCCTTACGATCGCTCGCGAGCTCGACTATATAAAGATGCATGCCCCTGCAGAATGCCAACCAGTGGCCATCCGGTGAAACCGCAGGGTTAGCGTCATTGCCGGCTCCGGGCAAAGGCATAGTTAGTTTCTGTTTCTTGCGCGTATTAATTGCAAGCGAAAACAGTCCCCAGGGTCCTTCGGGCGAACTGCGATCGACTGTTATCAGCGACTGACCGTCCGGGAACCACGCCAGATTCTGCACTGACCAGACGAAGGGGGCATCCCATATCGAGACGTCCGCCAGCGTTTGTTCCGGGCCGCCGGTGAGCGGAATCCGCAACACCGACTCTTTCTGGCCAACTGCGCGACGGTTTCGGAGGAATGCGATGTAGCGACCGTCCGGAGACCATGCGGGGCTGTAATCGA
Source organism: uncultured Acidobacteriaceae bacterium (assembly GCA_964408515.1). Classification (GTDB taxonomy): domain Bacteria; phylum Acidobacteriota; class Terriglobia; order Terriglobales; family Acidobacteriaceae; genus CAYOZX01. Next base: position 2,114 of record CAYOZX010000163.1, read on the forward strand.
AGCCGGGTTCTGTGGTCAGGCGCCGTGGGGGGCCGGGCACGCCAATGATCTTGAGGTAGAGACTCTGGTTGTCCCCGGTCTCTGGGCTTTGATAATACACGATCTGGTTGCCGTCCGGCGAAAAACTTGGCTCCCCGGCCCGGCCCAGTTCGCTGGTTAACTGCGCGGGAACGAGTGCCAGTGCCTCGCTGCCGTGGGCACGAACCAACCATGCCCCTAGGGCGATGGCCAGCCCTACTAAGACAGCACCGCTCCATATAGACGTGCGATGCAATGAGAGCGTGTTGCGGGTCCCACCGGGGGGCGATTGCGAGCCGGTGGGTCTCTCAGCCCGAGTTGATGTAGCGAGAGGTCCGGCTTGGGCGCTGGTCGTTTCGGTAACCGAGTGAGTTACTGAGGCCACGAATCGGTAACCGCGCCTGGGCACCGTCTCGATGTATTCCCCTCCACCCTCACACTGGCCTAACACTCTTCGCAACAAGAAGATGTTCTTGTTAAGGTTTCCCTCTTCAACGAAGGTATCGGGCCAGACTTTCTTCACGAGCTCGTCTTTCTCGACCAAGTGTCCAGCATTCTGAACCAGCAGAGACAGCGTTTCCGCCACCTTCGGGGCCAGCGGAACCGGCATGCCATCGAGGTGTAAAACCCGCTCCTCAGGGTCGAAACGAAACGGGCCGAAGTCGTAGAAGTGCTTTGTTGGTTCGATCATAGCTCGGCAAGGATTTCCCCAGAATTTCCCCAGAATTTCGTAAGGATTCCTAAGCCACCCCGAGTGCACAGTACCACACGAGGGGCCAGGAGCAGCCATCCCGGAGGCATTGCGCAGATTTTACTGCGGACACCGGCTCTGCGCAATGACGAGCTTGGGGCAGCCCGGCTAACAGCGCACGTGCGTGGGGTCAGAAGTGTGCCAGTGGTGTGGCTGGTTTGTTTTTACGTATCGCTGGTGAAGCAGTCCGATGCGGATTCATCGAATCTCCGCGTTCACGTCAGAGTTTACGAGAGTATCAATCTGGATTCCAACGAGCTCAGCCGTGCCGAGCGTGAGGCCGAGAGGATCTTTCGCTTCGCAGGAATTGAACTGACTTGGTCAAGCGGGCCCACGAAGGCCGAAGTGAACGACAACACGCCGGCCGAGATGTGGAATACAGCAACCCTTCAGTTGAGGCTCTGGCCGAGCGCTCTGGCTGGGAAGATGCCCACGGGAACAATGGGTTTTTGCCTGTCATTGGACAACGGCGATGCAGTCGTGCTGGTCGATGCGGTCCGGAAACGTGCGGTTTTCGGAACCACGAGTTTCACCACTCTTCTGGGCCTGGCTATGGCGCACGAGTTGGGGCATCTCCTGCTCCGATCCCCGAAGCACTCTGTGTCGGGAATTATGCGAGCCCGATGGACGGAAAGAGGCCTGCGCGATGACGAACGCGGCTACTTTCGGTTTACATCCGGCGAAGCTGAATCCATAAGGAAAGAGGTCAGCCGGCGGATGGATCCGAACCGCCACCCACGTTAAGCGCCGAGAAACAGCCCAGCCGTCTAACACTCCTGATCAGTCCTGGCAAACGCCGTCCACGGAATTGACCCCGAAAATGCGCGCAGCGTTTATCGATGAGCGTGCCGTCCGTATTGTGCCGAAACGATTCCCTTTCGGCCGTGTCCCGCTCATACTTGGCGATCACCTTGCGCTTTTGGCCCGCCGGGATGTAGCGCGAGCGGCACCGAGCCAGTTCGGCTTGTCCGGATCCGGCCGATGCGCCGCCATGATAAGAGCGTGGACCGCAACAACGCCCGCCACCCCGCGTTGGACGGGGCTGTCAACAAATGCCGCCTGTCAACCGGAGAAACCAGAGAATTAGCAAGTGAAAACGTGGGGTTCGGCCTCAACCCTGGGGGTTGAGCTTGCACGCCCGGGAAACTCTCTTCCAACCGGGGAGAACGCGAGGCGCGCAAAAGCGTTCGGAATGTCGCGGATACGGACGAAGGAGAGGTAGGCGCTACCGTCAAAAAAACAGCAGCTTGGAGTTAGGACGGAAAGGAACTGGCTCCCCAGAAAACGTGGTTTCCAACTACCTCTCCGCCCCTTCAGGACACGATCAGGGTTTGAATATTCGACCGGTCCACCAGTGATTTCGGTATTCCTAGCTAGTTTCGGCCCAGTTCGGCATTTTGTTTCGGCCCACCCAGTAACGAACCGGTACTCTGATTCGAGCAAAACCCGAAGCTGTCGAGCACGAGCGCCTTCAACCGCTGCCATTCAGCGAGTTTTTCAGCCACAATCAGTTCGGTCATTTAGGTCCTTTGATTGGGCCATAACGGAAGCCATTTGGACATTACCTGGGTGACGGGAACATCGAGCAAAACGGAGCCTTAGGCCATCTGCACCATAATCCAGTCAGTGCACGCCTATTAATGAAGGGGAACGCAGGCGATTTGCATTGTAGTCGTTACTGTAGAATGCAAGGGAGATGGACTTAGAGGATCGACCAGCATTGGAAAAGCGATATCTAGGGGAACCTCCTCGGGGTATGTATGCTTGTCGTCTGCTGCGTGCCGCCGATTTACGCTAAGACCTGTCATCTTAAATGAATACCGCGCTGGCCGTTGACCGCTTGCAGTTCGCTTTTACGGTCACGTTTCATTACATCTTTCCGCAATTGACCATGGGGCTTGCCCTGTTGCTGGTAGTGTTGAAGACCCTGGCCCTGCACACCGGCAACGAGCACTATAACCGCTGCGCGCGATTCTGGATAAACATTTTTGCCGTTAACTTTGCCATGGGTGTAGTCACCGGCATCCCCATGGAATTTCAATTCGGCACCAACTGGGCGAAGTTTTCCAAGGCAGCCGGCGGAGTACTGGGCCAGACGCTCGCCATGGAAGGCGTATTTTCATTCTTCCTCGAGTCCACCTTTCTCGGCCTGCTGGTTTTTGGCGAGAAGCGCCTGGGGCCACGCTTGCACTGGCTGGCGGCGCTGCTGGTTTTTGTCGGCTCCTGGCTTTCAGGATTCTTCATCATTGCCACCGACGCCTGGATGCAATGTCCCGTGGGGTACACCGTCGGCGCGAATGGCGACATTCTACTGCGCAGCTTTCAGGACCTCATCTTCAATCCGTGGACGTTGTGGCAGTACCTCCACAACATGATCGCAGCGGTCGTGACCGCTAGCTTCGTGATGGCGGCGGTGGGGGCGTTCTATTTGCTCAGCAACAAACATGATGTTTACGGCCGCACGTTTGTGCGCGTGGGCGTGACAGCGGGTTTCTTCGCTACTCTCCTGATGGTTTTTCCCACCGGCGACCGGCAGGGCAAGATGATTGCCCAACACCAGCCAGTGACACTGGCTGCCATGGAGGGGCTGTTTCAGACTACGGAAGGCGCGCCCCTTGTGCTCGTGGGCCAGCCGGACCCCGACAACCGAAAGCTTGACAACCCGCTGGTGATTCCGCGCGCCTTGAGCTTCCTTACCTACCAGTGCTGGGAAGCACAAGTCAAGGGCCTGGATGCCTTCCCGCCCGACCTCTGGCCCGACAATATTCCCCTGCTCTATTACAGCTATCACATCATGGTGGGACTGGGGACGATTTTCGTTGCGGCCATGGCGGTTTCCATGTTGTACCTTTTGCGGCGAAAACTCTATGAGACGCGATGGCTTCTATGGATCGTGATGCTGATGTTCCCGTTCCCTTACATCGCCACGACAGCGGGATGGATTACTGCTGAAGTGGGTCGGCAGCCTTGGCTGATCTATGGCCTTATGCGCACCGCTGACGGGCCTTCGCCGCGTGTCTCGGCCGGCAATGGCCTGTTCACGCTCATTGGTTTCATGGGCATATATACGCTGCTTGCGATTCTGTTCCTGTTTTTGATATATCGCGAGATCGAGCGCGGCCCCGGCATGCCCCACTCCGATGCCGACCCATCCTGAGGAGACGATCGCAATGCTCGAAACCATCTGGTTCTGCCTGGTCACCCTCATGATTGCGACCTACGTGGTCCTTGACGGGTACGACCTGGGCGCCGGCATCATCCACCTGTTTGTGGCGCGCTCGGATGACGAACGGCGGCAAGTGCTCCAGTCGATCGGCCCCTTCTGGGACGGAAACGAAGTTTGGCTCCTCGCCAGCGGCGGCACGCTCTATTTCGCGTTTCCCGCGCTCTATGCCGCTAGCTTCAGCGGCTTTTATCTTCCGTTGATGATGGTGCTGTGGCTGCTCATGTTGCGAGGCATTGCGATCGAATTCCGCAGCCACGTGGAAAGCCCGGTCTGGCGGCCCCTGTGGGACACCGTCTTCGGCGGGGCAAGCGCGCTGCTGGCCATCTTCTTCGGCGCCGCGCTCGGAAATGTCGTGCGCGGTGTGCCGCTTGATGCTTCCGGCTTTTTCTTCCTGCCGCTCTGGACCGATTTCGGCGTGAATGGCGAGCTGGGCATTCTGGACTGGTACACCGTCGTGATCGGCGTCGCGGCCTTCCTTACTCTGGTGCTGCACGGTGCGCTGTGGGTCGCGCTAAAGACCGGGGGGCCGATCGAGGAGAGATGCCGGGGGTTGGCGTTGCGCGCCTGGTGGGCGGTGGCGGCTCTGGTGGCGATCATTACAGTTCTGAGTTTCCAGATACAGCCCCAGATCGCAGCCAGTCTCGCGGCGCATCCCTGGGGTTACGTAATCCCGGCAGCCGCTCTGATTTCGCTGGCACTGGTGCGTTTATGGACGCCGCGCCGGCCGGCTGCTTCGTTTCTGGCCTCTTCGGTGTTCATCGCGGCCATGCTCTCGAGCGCGGCATTCGGCCTTTATCCTTACGTACTGCTGTCCCGTCCCGATCCACAGTTCGGCTTGACGATTTCGAATGCGGCCGCGGCCTCATACGGGCTGAGTATCGGGCTCGGTTGGTGGATTCCCGGCGTGGCGCTCGCGATCGGTTACGCCGTTTTTACCTACCGCCGCTTCGCCGGAAAGGTGCGCCCGGACGGGCATGGCTATTGATTGAGCTCGATTTCCGGCTCCGCCCTGGATTCTTCCGTGTCACTGCCCGCGGTAGCCCGCCGGACGTGACGGCGCGGGCGCCTCTCTAGAGGGCGACAACCGCCGTTATCGGAATGTATTTCTTTAGACACAATTCCTGATCCAAAGCGGAAGCGTCGGTCCAGGTATTTGGGAAGCTACACGATGCTTTCCATGGCTCTGCGGTTCAGCACTCCGCGCCGCAGCTTCCGTAATATGCGGTCGTGCTTCAGAAACCAGCGGATACTCAGGAACGTTCAATGTCTTTTCATTCGCCTTGCGCGCGATTACTGTAGAAAACACTTTGAGCGTATTGCCTGGCGCAGGAAAGTCATCGTATCGTGCCACGGCAATCACCCAGTCCGCAAAGCTATCCATCAATTCCTCGCGTCGGAACACGAAGTATTCGCCGGGCGTGAACATGTCCATGTATGTCGTACCTTCAATCAGCACGTTCACGATTGCATGCCCGCCGGGCCGCACGTGCGCTTGGATATCCCTGAGCATCGCGAGTGCACGTGATTGCGGAAAGAACATCAAGAGGCCGATTGCAACAATGGTGTCGTACTCTTGTCCAATGTTAAAACGTGTCAGATCCGCTTCGATAGGCTCAACCGCCAAACATTCTTCCTGTGCGGCACCGTGAATTCGCGCGATCGCGGCGGCACTCGCGTCGATGGCCGTCACAGTACAGCCTCGGCGTGCGGCCTCAAGCGCCAGATTGCCTAGCCCGCACCCCAAGTCGAGGACCGCGCCATGGAGGTAGGCGAGCGCAACTCGCTCGAAGGAATTGAATTCGAACTCGCCACCCTGCACTTGGCGCTTGAACTGAGTATCGAAGAACTCGACCGATCGGGACATAGAATGCTAGATCCTTCGAAGTGGCGGTCAGCCGTCTAGCCGGAGAGCGTTACTTGCCTCGCCTGTGCGGCCCAACTGCTCGTTTCCGCTGGCGCCGAAAAGCATACGCCCGCTCTCACCCAAAATCACCTTACCAAAATTCGCACCACTGCGCCAAGTTTGTGGTTTTTGAAACACCACAGACACTCTTCTGTAACCCGAGTGTTGCCACAGCGAAGGACCTTCAGAAGAAATTCACAAAACTGAGAGGAACAATATCCGGTCAGGCATCGTCTCATAGGTAAATCCCCGTTACGACAGCGGGCGCTCTCACCCTATCACCCAAGACGCGCCCGCTATTTTTGGCCGCTTTGTTTCTTCGAGCCACGCCCGATCCTCATATAATGGCTGGTGCTGAAAGGAGGACACTTTGTGAACCACAGAGTCTCGCGCAGGCGTCTCCTCTGCGGCGGAACTGGCACCGCCGGGGTTGG
>CAYOZX010000164.1:0-8443 GCA_964408515.1 uncultured Acidobacteriaceae bacterium
ATGTGGCTCTTGCATCGGCCTGAGCCCAGACTGGTCGCGCCCCACTTCGTGGTCCACGGTGAAAAAGGAATCCAGATCGCTCATCTCTACTTGCCGACGCCGTCGTCGGCGATGGCCAGCGACTCAACGCCGGGAACCATGGCCTCATCAGCACAGTCGCTTTTGAATTCACGCCTTACCTTGCAACCCGACGCCAGGGCGGCCAAACCAGCGCGCCAGAAACCGTCGACAGCGCACCTGGGCCAGGACTCTGAAACCAGCTCGCCCGGCCAGCCTGCTCAAAGAACCGCCGCCGGATCGCCGTTGGGCACGGTGCTGGATGGCCCGCTGTCCGGAGATGAGGTTCGCCCTGCGCTGCCCGTGCTCTCCCGGGATCCTGTCGTGGAGGCCGGCGAGTTGCACGGCCTGCAGGGAGATGTCATCGTGGAAGTCACGATTGACGCGCAGGGCAGCATCGTGCAAAAGGTCGTGCTGCAAAGCCTGACACCCGCGGTCGATGCCAAAGTTCTCGAAGCCCTTGACAGTTGGCACTTTCGTCCTGCTACCCGCAATGGTGTTGCCATCCCGTCCAAGCAGGACGTGTACTACCACTTTCCCAGGATCACGAAGGGTGATCCTGCCTAATCGTCAAGCTCCATCGGAACAGCCTTCGCTGCCGATATAATGGATGTGTGGACGCCTATCAGGTTCAACAGGTCGCCTCGGCCGACTTCCCCACGCGCTGGGGGAGGTTCCGCATTCTGGGCTTCCGCACCGACTCCGCCGGCGGCGAGCAGACTCGCCAGGAGGATGCCGTGGCCCTGGTCATGGGAGATTTCCAGGCCTCCCCGCCGCTCGTGCGCATCCATTCCCAGTGCCTGACCGGCGACGTTTTCGGATCATTGCGTTGCGACTGCCGCCAGCAGCTGGAGATGGCGCTTTCCATGATCGCCGGGGAGGGAGCGGGCATTCTGATTTACGAACAGCAGGAAGGCCGTGGCATCGGCCTGATGGCCAAGCTGCAAGCCTACGCGCTGCAAGATGAGGGACTGGACACAGTCGAAGCCAATGAGCGCCTGGGCTTCAAGGCTGACCACCGGGAGTTTGCGCTTCCCGCAGGCATTCTAAAAGCGCTGGGCGTCGGCAGCGTTCGCTTGCTCTCCAACAATCCCGAAAAGGTGGCGGCCCTGAAACGGGCGGGTATCGCCGTCACTGAGCGCGTACCTTGTGAAGTGGCGCCTTCGGCCCAGGCCGAAGAGTATCTCAGGACCAAGAAGGAAAAGCTGGGACACCTGTTCTCGTCGCGCTAGGTGCAGGCTCGGCCGTGGCGTCGCGACGCTGGCCGAGGGAGCCGCCACGAACCACGCCGGACCTAGATGCTCGAGTTCCCCGCGGCAGCCAGCACCGCCCTTTTCGCAAATACCCGAATCATCTCGCGGCGGTATTCCGGGGTGAGCGCCGAAGTGGTCAAGGGACGCGCGGTTTTGGCCGCCAGGTCTCCGGCGGCTGCGGCCAGTGACTCGCTGATCGGTTTTCCCGAGAGCAATTCAGTTCCGCCCTTGATCAGCATGGGCGCAGGATTCACCGCAGTGATGGCAAGCCGCGCGTCGGCAATGTGCCCATTCGACCGCTTCAGCGCCACGGCTACGCCCGCCAGAGGATAGTCGATCGACCCCCGGATGCGCAGCTTACGGTACACGCCGCGATAGCCCGCCGATCGCGAAGGAAGGAAGAAACGGGTGAGCAATTCATGGGAGCTCAGCCTGCGGTAGGCGTCGCCCTCGCCGGTGTAGAACTCGGCCAAAGGAATGCGCCGCGTTTCCTTGGGACTGACGATCTCGACTTCCGCCTCCAGACACAGAAGCGCGGGCGGCGTGTCGCCCGAGAATACCGCCCAGCACTTGCTGCCGCCGGGAGCCACGTGACAGAGATCGCCGTCTTTCTTGATGCAAAACCCGCATCCCTTGCGCCAGGTGAGCGACTGGTTGTACCACAGGCAGCGCGTGTCCAGGCAGATGTTGCCGCCGATCGTCCCCATGTTGCGCAGAATGGGCGAAGCCACGGTTGCGGCGGCTTCGGACAATACCGGATAACGTTCGCGCAAAATGCCGGAGCGCTCAATAGCGCTGAGCGTGGTGAGCGCTCCGATCTCAACTCCCTGTGCGGTCTCGCGAATGCCCTTGAGCGCGCTGATGTGCCGAATATCCAGAACGTACTCCGGCTCGAACAGCCTCTGCTGCATGGAGGGGATGAGGTCCGTGCCTCCGGCCACGATCCGTGTGGCGCGGGCGCCCTCGCCCGCGTGTCTGCCAAGTAGGGAGACGGCCTCCTCCACGGTGCGCGGCCTTAGCAGCTTGAACTGCGGCAGGCTCATGGCGTTCCCTTCCTGCACCGGCCAGGGAGGCAGAGCGCTGCTCGCGTGTCCACGCGAGCCGGGCTTCGCGAAAGTGCCGCAGCGTCCACGCCGGAGCTCATCCTTCTGGCCTCCGCGCTGGATCGAGCTCATGCCGCTTCGGGCCCTTCCCCTTGAACCAGAGCGATCCGCCGTGTTCGCGAAATCTCTGCGGAGAAGCCGGATCCACTCCTTCGGTCAAGTCGAGCGGCTTGGCCTGTTTCTTCGCCCGCAAAGCAGCCAGCACGCGTTCCGGGGTGAACGGTGATTCATGCAAGCGAATCCCCACGGCGTCATAGATAGCATTGGCAATGGCGGGAATAGTGGCCGCCAACGAACCTTCGCTGCACTCCTTTGCCCCGAAGGGACCTTCCGCATCGACACTCTCTACGATGATGGCCTCGACATCCGGCGATTCTACCGCTGACGGGCTGCGATATTCGAGCAAGCCCGGATTCATCAGCATGCCGTCTTTCCAGACCATTTCCTCGGTCAGTGCCTGGCCCATCCCCATCCACACCGAGCCGATGATCTGGCCTTCCACCGAAACCGGGTTCAGGGCGCGCCCGCAATCGTGCGCTGCCCATACCTTGTGAACCGTGACTTCGCCCGTTTCCTCGTCTACGCTGACCTCGGCGACCTGGGCGGAATAGGAATACGCCGGCGAAGGTCCGACGCCCGCGCCCTTGTGCTTGCCGCCTCGCGCCTCGGGCGGCGGAGCATACGAACCAGTGCCGGTCAGCGCGCCGCGGAAGTCAATGGCGGCAACGACGGCTTCCTCGAAACTCATCGAGTCTCTAGGGCCCTCATCCTTTCGCTTCTGCTGCAGTGAGCCGCGCAGAATCTGGCCTTCAACCCGGCCCGATGTCGATGGCACGAGATGTCCGCTCTCGCCGGCGTGGTTCTTCTTCGTAACCATGTCATCGCGAAACATCAAGTCGTCGGCCGCGCAGTCCATCTTTCGAGCCGCTGCCAGGGCAATCTGTTTCTTCACCTCCTCGGCCGCGCGGAGCGTAGCATTGCCCGCCATGAAGGTGACACGGCTCGAATAGGAACCAATGTCAATCGGCGTAAGGTCGGTGTCGGCAGCCACGACTCGCACCCGGCTCAGCCGGCAACCCAGGATTTCGGCGGCGATCTGAGCGGTCATGGTGTCGGAGCCTTGTCCAATCTCCGATGCGCCCGTGTACACCACCACGCCGCCGTCGCGGTCGATCTTGATGTTCACCGTCGAATGGGGCATATCCGACCGGATGATCGAATTGGCGGCGCCGCTCACGTAGTGACTGCAGGCGATGCCCAGTCCGCGGCCAGGCGGAAGGTGACCTTTGCGTGTCTTCCAGCCCGAGCGCTCGACCACCTTTGCGATGCACTCGGGCAAGCCATAACTCTGCACCCGCAAGCCATTGATGGTCACACAGGGCGGCTTCAGCAAATTGCGACGGCGAATTTCAGCCGGATCCAGGTTGATTCTGCCCGCGAGTTCATCCAGTTGCGACTCAAAGGCAAAACGGACGTTCACTGTGCCGTGGCCTCGCATGGCGCCGCAGGCAGGCTTGTTGGTGAGCACGCGATAGCCGTCGTACTGAATATTGGGAATGTCGTACAGCGCACCCAGCAGCGCCCCGGAATAGAGAATCGTCACCACGCCATACGAGCAGTACGCGCCTCCGTCCTGCACCACCCGCGCCTTGACTGCAGTGATTCGGCCGTCGTTCTGCACTCCCGTCTTCAGATCGATGATGGTGCGCGGCCGTCCCCGGTGAGCCCAGAAGACCTCCTCGCGAGTGTAAGTGATCTTGACCGGTGCCCGCGCCTTCCGCGCCGCGACCGCGGCAATGATCTCAAGCGGGATTACTTCGCTCTTGCCGCCAAAGCCGCCGCCCACCAGCGGCTTGATGACCCGGATCTGCGACATGGGCATATCCAGCACCAGGGAAAGCTTGTGTTGCAGGTAGTACGGTACCTGGGTCGAAGACCACACCGTGAGACGGCCAGGCCTTCCCGTTTGCGAATCGATTTCGAAGCTGGCCAGCGTGGAGTGCGGTTCCATGGCCGCATGCGTAACCTCGCCGGCGATGTAGCGCGCTTCAGCAATTTCGTGCGCCTCGGCGAATCCCCTCTCGGGGTCGCCAAAGACGTGGTGATAGTCCTTCTCCAGGTTGTGCGGCTTGTTGTCGTGGATGAGACTGGCCTCCGCCTTCATCGATTCCTCGGGATCGAAATAGGCGGGCAGCAACTCATATTCGACCTCGATCAGCTCCAGTGCCCGTTCGGCTGTGGCCTCGTCGATAGCGGCCACACAAGCGACGTTGTCACCCACGTAGCGCACCTTGTCGAGCGCGAGAGCATGTTCGTCATGGCCGACGGGAAGAATGCCGTAAGTATTGGGCGCGTCTTGCCCGGTTGCGACCGAAATCACCCCCTCCAACTTCTCAGCGCGGCTCGCATCGATGCGCTTAATGCGGGCGTGAGGATAGGGCGAATGCAGAATCTTGCCCACGAGCATGCCCGGAACACAGAGATCATCCGTGTATTTTCCCGCGCCTGTGGTCTTGCTCGCCGCATCGACCATGGCCATGGGTTTGCCGATGATGGAAAAGGAGGTCACTCTGACACTCCCCTCTCCATCCTCTCCGCCTCGATCGCCGCCTTGATCGCCTGATACATCTGGTTGTAACCGGTGCAGCGACAGAGATTGCCGCTCAGGGCAGCCCTCACCTCTTGCTCCGAGGGTTCAGGGTTTTCTGCCAGTAGATGCTTCACCGTCATAATGAAGCCAGGAGTGCAAAAGCCGCACTGCGCGCCGCCAAAGTCACCGTAGGCCTTCTGGATGGCCTCCAGGCCGCCATGGTCGCTCACACCTTCGATGGTGGTGATCTCCTGGCCTTCGCAACTCGCGGCCAGCAGCGTGCACGAGAGCATAGGGATACCGTCGACTTGGACCGTACACGCGCCGCAGGAGGAGTCGTCACAGCCGCGCTTGGAGCCAGTCAGTTGCAGGTCCTGGCGCAGGACCTCAAGCAGCAGCCTGCTCGGCTCAATGGCCAGCTCGCGCCTTCGGCCATTGACGCGCAGTGAGATGATTTCTTTGTTCATTGTTCATTTCAAACTTCGGCTGCTGGCCTTCAGCTTCTGGCCCTGGCGTTTGGCCTTGATTTTTCTTTTTCCGCAGGGCCGTCCGCGATTCTGTCGCGACGCGGGAAGCCAGCAACCCGCAGCGATCAATATCCAAAATCCACTTGCGCAGCGTACGCGTGTTGCTTCACGCCCAGCCCATCGACACGGCAACCGCCAAGCTGGCTCAAATAGGCGCGGCGGTCAGGGATGCCATAGACCCAGCGCTCCAGCCAGGCGTCGCTGTCGGCTTTGCTCTTGGTCTGCTCGTGGTACTGGCGAAAGAATGCGTTGTCCCGGCTGTAATATCCCTGGACCGGTGAGGGATGAGCGCCGCACCGGCATTCGACCACTGCGTTCACCAAAAATCCGGGAATCACCGTCCGGTTGGGATCGCTGGCAATGACCTCAGGATCGACGATCTCTTCTGCGACCACCACGACTCGCTTCGCCGCCCGCGCCGCTTCGATCATCACCCCGAAGTTACCCCAACAGTGGGCGTTGCCCTCGCGGTCGGCGCGCTGCAGGTGCACGATAGCGACATCCGGATTCAAGGCCTTCACCGCGTGGAGCCTGGCCGCCTCAGGTGAGGACCGCTGTCCTCGGCTGCCTCGGCGAGTCGGAGACTCACTGCTATGGTCACCGGCGCTAAATGGTGACGCAATCTCCGCAAAGAACTCATTCTCCTGGGCCACATCGCTGCCCAGGGCGGTCCACGTGGGCAAAAATGGTACGCCCATAGCCCCCGCCTGCAACGCCAGCGCCAGGGAGAAATTGGTCATGTTCGTGATCTTCAACCCGCCCTGCTCCGCGGCCCGACGGAAGTTATAGGCTGATCCCATCATCACGTTGCCCACCCACGCTGCGATGACGCGCTCCGCGCATCCTGCCGCGATCATCTGGTCGAACAGGATGTCGGAAATCGGCCCAATCAGCGTGAGACCGCGCTTCTTCTGCCGGATGATCTCGTGGCCGGCGGCAAACGGAATCATCTGCTCCAGCTGGAGGCCCAGGGCGACAGAGGCGCCGTCCGGCACCCACGCGGCGATGGCCTCCCTCATGGAAAGCACTTTGGACATTCTCTGACTCTACTTCCCCTTCCACAGAGGCTGGCGTTTTTCCAGGAAGGCATTGATTCCTTCGTGCGCATCTTCGGTCTGCATCAGTTCGCCGTACACTTTTTCCGCCCGCGACAGTCCCTTGTCGAAATGCATGGAATCCCAGGCATAGCTCGCTTTTTTGGCCATGGCGAGCGCCGCTGGACTGAGCTTCAAGAAGTGAGCCAGGGCCTCGTGCACCGCCGGCTCGACCTCGATGTCCGGTACGGCACGGTTCGCCAGGCCGATTCTGGCCGCTTCCTGACCAGTAATAGTGCGCCCGGTCAGCATCAGGTCCGCGGCCTGTTTCTGGCCCACAAGCGCCGCAAGAGCCGTGGCCGCAACCGGCGGAAAGCATCCCAACTTGATTTCAGGGAAGGCCCAGGATGCCGTCTCGGACGTGTACACCAAGTCGCAGACCATGGCCAACTCCGCCCCGCCACCCAGACAATGGTCATGGACGGAGGCAATGGTCACCTTCTTCATCGCCACCAGAGCCCGGATCACGGCATGAAACTTTGCCAGCATGGCTTCGACCTTATCGGGAGTGTGGATCGAAACATCTACGCCGGCGGAAAACGCCTTCCCTGCCCCGCCCAGGACCAGAACCGACAAATCAGCGCGTGACTCAACGTCGGCAATCGCGCGCACCAGCTCCTCCATCATGGTGCTGTCTATGACATTCAGGGGCGGATTGAGCAGTGAGATTCGCGCCACCGGCGGATGAAAATCGACCGTCAAGCGCGAATATTGAACAAGAGGTTGAGTCGCCATAACTATCGTGTCCAGAAGCCTTCCGGATCGTAGTCGCGGATTGCTTTCAGTTCCTCTTCACTTGGCTCCGCGGTCGTGACCAAGGAATTGGAGACGGTCAGATTCCATCCCGTGTTGCGAAGCACATCCGCGACCTCCACGCCCGGATGTACCGACGCCAGAAAGGCCTCGCCGTCCTCGCCGAAGCGCAGCACCGCCCTGCTGGTGATAATCGCGGCCGGACCACCGCGCCGCAGACCCATCCGCTGCCGCCATCCCGCGCCGTCTCCATTCCCGGGGCTGGTGACATACGAGACCCGCTCCGGCAGCCGTTCACGGCTGTGCTCCAGCAGGACCACGAAACGCCAGGCCAGGGAGGCTATGTCGCAAGCTCCACCCGACCCCGGCAGCCGAATCCGCCCTTTGGAGCCGTGCACCTCAGTGGAATTCAAGTTGCCGAAGCGGTCCACTTCCGCCGCGCCCAGAAATCCCAGATGCACTCGTCCGGACTGCAACAGACTCATCACCCCCAGCATGTCCAGGCACTGGGTTGCTCCCCGAATGTTCGGCGGATCAGCCATGGTGTATATCAATTCCGGCGCTGGTGTGGTGCGGACTACGCCGTTCTCGAACAGCCCCACGGCGTTCGGCGCGTGTGTCTTCTTCGCGACCACAAACGCGATCAGCGGCAGGCGCATGCCCACGAAAACCACTTCGCCATCGCCAATCTCGCGCGCCGCCACCGCGACCATAAGCTCGCCCAGGGCGTAAGGCCTTTCCACGCCCGCGCTCTTCTGGCTTGCTGAAACGATCATAGGGACCTGAGCACCGGAACTTTGAAACCAGGATCTGGGTTCCACTACAGATTGATCGCCGACTTACGCACCTCGCCGATGGAAGCCAGGGGATCGCGAGCGCCCTCCTTGGGCGCGATCCACTGCTTCTCCGTACTGATGATGTCGAGCAACAGCTTCTTGTCTTCGGCCGAGGGCATGACCTCCTTCAGATGTTGGTCGTAGGCTTGATCATCCAGCGGTTCGCCGGTCTGCGCGTGAAACTTCAGTCCGGCCCAGCGGCCGATGTAGCGGTTGAATTTGATGTCAGG
>CAYOZX010000165.1:0-8391 GCA_964408515.1 uncultured Acidobacteriaceae bacterium
TCGACTTTGCCATGATTTTCGTGAAAAATCAGGCGGAGACGAAGGAACATTTCCCATGCTTTGCGCGGCGTCTGGCTCCGGCGGGAATGCTCTGGGTCAGCTGGCCGAAGAAGACCTCGGGCCTGGCCACCGATCTTAACGAAAATGACGTGCGCCGGATTGGGCTCGCGGCCGGATTGGTCGATGTGAAGGTTTGCGCGGTGAATGAGACCTGGTCAGGATTGAAGTTTGTAATTCGCGTGAAGGAACGAACGAAGGCCTAGCGTCCATTGCTGTACTGTAACGGGAGGACAGGAACCGTTCCTTGAGTCGGGCAATGAGATTCGCATCTCATCCGTTCGCGCGAAATCAACATTTCAGGTCGTATATGCAAGCATAACGCTGATCACCAGAAGGTACGCGAATCGGAATGGGAACTGAGGAAGTTCAACATTTCGCGGAAAATGGCTATGTGACCGTAGCGTCTGGTCTAGATTCTCCAGCGCTGCGCGAACTTGGCAATTTGTGCCATACAAGTCGTCCGGGAGAGCGAAATTTGCTCGATCTTGCAGTTATTAGGCGATTGGCACGGTCGAGGGCTATTCGCAGCCTGGCGGAGGCAGTGCTCGGTCCCGATTGCTTCGCGGTACGCGGCATTCTCTTCAACAAGACGGAGGGAGCGAACTGGAAAGTGGCTTGGCATCAGGACTGTGTGATCGCAGTTGCCGAACCAAAGCAGATTCCGAGTTGGGGGCCTTGGTCAATGAAAGCTGGTGTTCACCACGTGCGTCCCAGCTCCGAGCTCATGTCACGAATGCTCGCAATTCGCATCCACTTGGACAATTGCGAGGCCGACAATGGCCCTTTGCGGGTGATTCCCGGTTCACATTTGCACGGCTTCTTGTCGGAGAAGCAAATTCAGGAATGGCCGAAAAATACCGCGGTCACATGTGGAGCCAGGAGGGCCGATGCGATTCTGATGAGACCGCTTCTCCTGCACAGCTCTCCTCCTGCGATGGTGCCAAGCCGTCGTCGAGTAATTCATTTGGAGTTTGCGCAAGATGAACTGCCCGCGGGGACAAAGTGGCGGGATCGGTGGTAGAGGCTTGCCTGGCAGTCCGACTCCCATCTCTATGGCCGTAATCCGTCAAGTATGACGTGTTCTTCCGAGACGAAATAGGCCACTTTGCTGTGGTCGATGAAGTTGGCTTCATCGTCAGTCGCAGCCTTCCATTCGGGCGATTGACGAGCCGCCAGCAAAGCATCCACATCATCGAACCAGAGTTCTGCCATGCCGTCGTAATCGGGGTTGTGCTTGTCTCCGGGAACAGTGCGCCGATGGTTTTGTACGAGCCTGCGCAGTCCGGGGATTCGGGCGCCGACGGGGCCGTGGATGTCTTTCCAATAAAGGAAGAATTCCTGGTCAGCTAGCCCTGGCTTCTTAGCAATGCAATAAACCAGTTTGATCATGGGCGAGATCCACATGGGAGAGTCCGCGCACGGCCTGGCCCGTGGCGGCGGACCTGAGCTCTTTTTCCTGCTATTCCCTTCTCGGCACCGCGTAGTATCCCGTACGCGACTGAATCTTGTAATCCTTTTTGCTGGATTGGATTTCGACCCTGCGGAAGGTGCCGTCGAGGGCGGCATTGGTAGGCGTGTAACCGATGTTGTACTGGCTGCGCAGCTCCTGTGAAATCTGGTCGAAGGCTTGCTTGAGCTTTTCGTACTTGTTCCCCACCTCGATCACGCGCCCGCCGGTCTCGCCCGCCAGCTTCTTCATTTCGCGGTCGCCGGAGTAGCCTCCGAAGCCGTAGAAGCCGCGGTCGGCGATCAGCAGCACGTAGCAGATGGAATCCGCCTTCTGCGCCGCCTCGATGGCATCTGCAATTCTGTAGCGGCTCCCCTGATCTTCCCCGTCCGTCAGCAGAATCATCGCCTTGCGCCCGACCTCCTTGGCCAGCTGATCATGGGCCGCAAGGTAGACGGTGTCGTACAGAATTGTCCCCTTGGGATTGGAGCCACAGGGCACGGGCCCGCCCCCCTGTCCGGGAAGCCCGCCGCAACTGTACGACGTGGGAGAGTTGATGCGGGCGCTGTTCAGCGCCGCCCGCAGCAGCTTCGGCGAGCTGGTGAAGTCCTGCAGCAGGTTGGCATCGACGTCGAAGCTGATGACGAACGCCAAGTCCTTCTCGCGCAGGATGTTGCTCAGGAAGTTGGCTCCGACCTCCTTTTCCATTTCCAGCACGTTGCGCTGGCTGAGGCTGGAATCGATCAGGATGCCCAGGGTCAAGGGAAGATTGGACTCAGCGGCGAAGTACTTTATAGTCTGGGGTTTGCCGTCCTCAAGAACCTGGAAGTCGCTCTTGGTTAAGTCGGAAATCAGCCCGCCCTTTTTGTCCTTCACGTTGAAAAACAGCTGCACCACGTTGACGTTCACCTTGAGCGTGGTCAGTGACTGGTCTTCTTCCGTCTGTTGGCCCTCCTGGGACCCAGCCAGGCGGGGCAACTGCTGGGAAGAAACCGGGGTAGTGCTCAGGAAAACAGCGGCGCCTGTGAACGCCAGTAAAGCTGCAAACGCCTGAAATCGGGAGACTTTCAGCATTCAGATATTCTCTCGAGCTTTTTGTTAGTCTATTCCATCCAGTTAGATGCACCAAACCGGAGCGCTTCGCATCGGAAGTATCAAGAGCCGCCGATAAGGGAGAGATGGTACCAGTGTTTTCAATGATCCGGAAAAGCTCAGAAACGGCGCTGACAGCGGTGATCGCGGCGGGGCTCGCTTGCGCGCTCGCGGCCTCAGGGCAGGACCAGTCGAAGTCCAGCATTCCCGATGCGCCCTCAGCTACGCGCCCGTTTCCCACCGTTCCGCAGCCTGCTCCTCCGAGCTCCCCTCCCGCGCGTACCGAGCCGCCAGCGGGGACCGATACCGGCTCCCAGCCCGACGCCAGCGCTCCGCCTCCCTTCAAGGTGACCACCGTGCCGGCGGGCAGCGCCAACGGGCAGAGCAGTCCTGCCAATGAAGAGTTATTCAAGATCACGGTCAACACCAACCAGGTCGTCGTGCCGGTCATGGTGAAGGACGGTTCCGGACGCCTGGTCAACGGCCTGCTCGCGCGCGACTTCAGCGTGTACGAGGATGGCAAGAAGATGAATCTGAACTTCTTCACCACCGATCCCTTCTCCCTTGCGGCAGCCGTGATCTTTGACCTGGGAATGCCAGACATAGCGGTACAGAAGGTCAACCAGACGTTTTCCGCGCTGGAAGGAGCGTTCAGCGCTTACGACGAGGTTTCCATCTACACCTACAGCAGCAGCGCCACCCGGGTTACGGATTTTGCCACCGTCGGCCGGAAGCTGACGCAGACGCTCGACAGCTTGAAAATGGTCAGCGGACGCAACAACGGGCCTCCCATCACCAGCGGCCCGCTGGGGCCGCAGGGACCGACGGTCAACGGGGTGCCGCTCGATCCCGGTTCCACCCGCGTGTACACGCCGCCCAAGGAGTCCCATGTGCTCAACGATGCGCTGGTCATGGCGGCGCAGGACTTGAGCAAGCGCGACCGCTCCCGCCGCAAGGTGATCTTCGTCATCAGCGACGGCCGCGAGTCCCGCAGCAACGCCAGCTACAGCGACACTTTGAAGGTTCTGCTCTCCCACGGGATTCTGGTCTATGGTGTAGCCGTGGAGGGCTCGGCCATACCCGGGTACGGTTCTCTCCAGAAACTGCACGTACCCTTGATGACTTCACGCGTGGGATACAGCAACATCCTGCCCAAGTACGCCAACGCCACCGGGGGAGAGATTTTCACCGGGCTGTCGCGCGAAGCCATCGAAGTCACCTATGCCCGCGCCCTGAGCGACGCCCGCAACCAGTACACGCTGGGTTACGTCACCCACGCATCCCCAAGCAGTGCCCACCGGGAGATCGAAGTCCGGGTCGCGCGCCCCGACCTCCACCTCACCGCCAAGGAAGGCTACTATCCTGTGGGCCTGGCGCGCTAACTCGCTCAAATTCCGGGCTTTTCTTGAGTAGCGGCGGTGTTGCGCTAGTAACCGGAGTAACCTGACGCCCGCCGGAGCGTGTGGTATAAAACCAGCAGTATCAATCAAATTTGGCGGGCGTGACGTTCGTTTTTCCGCGGGCGAGCGCCGCTTTGAGGCACGTCTTGAGTTTCATCAATTTTGCGGCGCGCGAGATCAACTGCAAGATCGTCTACTACGGCGCCGGACTCGGCGGCAAGACGACCAACCTGCAATTCATCTACCAGAAGACCGCCGAGCAACAGAAAGGCAAGATGATCTCGCTGGCCACCGAGACCGAACGCACGCTGTTCTTCGACTTCCTGCCCCTCGATCTCGGGTCCGTCCGCGGCTTCAAGACCCGCATTCACCTCTACACCGTGCCCGGCCAGGTTTTCTATGACGCCAGCCGCAAACTGATTCTGCGGGGCGTAGATGGCATCGTATTCGTGGCTGATTCGCAGCAGGAACGCATGGACGCCAACGTAGAAGCCCTCGACAACCTTATGGCCAACCTCAGGGAACACGGCTACGACTTCTACAAGATTCCCTACGTTTTGCAGCTGAACAAGCGTGACCTGCCTAATGTTCTGCCGGTGGATGCGCTGGCCAGGCAGCTCCGGCGCAAGAACGAGCCCGTCGTCGAAGCCGTAGCTTTTCAGGGCCCCGGAGTGTTCGAAACTCTGAAGGAAATCGCCCGCCAGGTGCTGACCGATCTGAAGCAGGGCGGCTAGGCAGGGCGGTCCAGACCCGATCCACCCACGTTTTCAGAGCGGCAGGTCGGCCTGTCGCGCTAGTGGGTCCTTAAAGCCAATAGCTCCCGCCGGGCTTCCTGGGCGGGAATGAAATCGGCATCAGCGTTTTTCCAGATATCCAGCAGTTGCTGGTAGCTGCGCTCCGCCGCCGCCTGGTCAAACTGAGCCTGTGCGCGGGCCGTTCCCAGCAGACAGAGCGGATAGTCCGGACTCTGCGCGGCGCCGCCTGCGCCTTCCCCCATGGCCAGGTTGCGGTAGCGCAAGCCGGGGGAGAAATCCGTCACCGCCTGCTGCGGCTTCTTCAGCTCCAGAGACGCCCGGCCCTCCAGGTGTGGAATCTTGGACACGAGCAGGAAAGAAGGGCTCACGCTCCCCAGCAGTCCGGCAACCTGCTCCGGACGGTGTTGCGCCAAAGCCAGGGCCGCTTTGACCTGGGGAAGATAGATCTCATTGGCGAGGGTGTTGGCCGGCGACTCCACCGTCAATTTTTCCATTTCATTCAGCGCCAGAGCGGTCTCACCGCACAAAGCCAGCGCCAAGGACGCGTCGGGCACGGTGTTGATGGAACGGTCCAGCGCCAGGCCCTTGCGCGCCGCATCGCGGGCGCCGTTGCAGTCTGAAACCAGTGCGTCGTGCAAAGCCTTGACCGCGTAAAAGCCGCCTGCGGAGTCGGGGAAGTGCTGCTGTTCCGCCCGCTTCGCCGCCTGCTCCCAGTGCTGGTCGGCCTCGTGCATGCGGCCGGCAAACATGTAAACGGTCGAGGAAGCGCCCTCCAGCGTGAACCCATCCGGACGGCCCACCGCCCATTGAATGTGCTTTTCCCAATCCGGCTTCCCGCCCCCGAATTCTGCCACCATCGAATTGCCATGGTAATTGATGTCATCGCCGCCGCCCTGGTCGACAGCTTCCTTGAGATAGCGCTCGGCTTCCTCGCGGCGGTCGAGCTGCAGCAGAGTGCCCGCCGTGTTTTCAGCGGCCACATTGTCCCATTTAGCGATCTCCCAGGTCTTCCTGAAATCTGCGGCCGCCTGCTCAAAGTCGCCCATGGTGGCGTATACGATCGCCATGTTGTTCCAGGCGGCGGCATCGCGCGGGTACGTCGCGGCAAAGAGCTTGTACGATTCCAAAGCCTTGGGCAGGTCGAACTGGAAGTTCGCGTACTGCGACTCGATATACATGCGCTCGCGTTCGGTGACCCGTTCGCGCAGGGCATAAGCCTTCTTCATGTATTCCAGTGCCTTGCCGATGGCCCCCTGGGTGGAGTAAGTCACGCCCAGGCGGGCGTACGCCATGGCGAAGTTGGGATCGAGCTGGATGGCCTGCTGATAGAGCGAAGACGCCTGCGGAAAATCGCGCCCCATGCGATGTTCGTCTTCGCCCAGCGAGAATGCATGGAAGGCTTGCAGCGACGCCGTGGTGACGTTGGTGTAGGGCGTAGAGAGCTTCTGGATGGAGGCCATGGACTCGCCCAGCCGCGCCCGCATCGCAGTCGCCGCCTTCGAGACCGCCTGCAGGACTCCCGTCTGGTCCGCGGCCGTCACCTGCTCACGGGCGAAGACTTCGCCGGTGGCGCAGTTCACCGCATTGATGGAGATCACATACGACCGTCCCAGGCTGGCGATCGTCCCGGTCAGATAGGCCTTGACTCCGAGCCGCTGTCCTAACTGCTGCGCCAGTTCCGGCGTGATCTTCTGATCGCGCGACTGCCCCAGGTACTGCAGGTTGCTGTGCAGCTCCGCATCGCTTACCAGTTGCAGCACAGGGGACTGCTCCAGCTGAATGGCCAAAGCCTCCTTCAGTGTCGAATCAAAAACCGTGTCCCCAGTTTGATTGTTGAAGTCGGCGAGGATGAGCTGATCCTTGTCGGTCAGCTGCACCGCCTTGGTCTTACGCCAGTAGAATCCGGCGGCAACTGCCAGAACCAGCACCACAACCGCAGGAACCAGCCACTTCCACAGGGGACGGCCAGGCGCGGTCACGGCGTGGGCAGTCTCAACTCTGCCCGACGATGCCGATACCACCGCCCGTGCCGAGCCGCTGCTGCGCTGCACCGCGGCCGGTAGAGGCTCGGCCGGGGCGGCATAGACCGGCACCGACGACGAGCTTATCGCCGCGCTCCTGCCGGAATCCAAATCCCGTTTCAGCCGCAGGAGCTCAGACTTGATATCCACTGCGTGCTGATAGCGCAGATCGCGGTCCTTCTCCAAGGCTCGGTTGATGATGTCCTCGAGCTTAGGCGGAAGGATGGGATTGAGGCGAACGGGCTGCAGCGGCGCGCGGTTCATAATCGCATCGAAAATCACCCCCGAGGTCTCGCCCCGGAAAGGCGCCGCGCCTGTCGCCATCTCGTAGAGGACGATGCCGAAGGAAAACAGGTCAGTGCGGGCGTCGAGCGTCTTGCCGCGCACCTGCTCCGGCGACATGTAGGCGACCGTGCCCAACGCCGATCCTGGACTGGTAAGGTGGTCCGCGCCCATGCCCTCGGTCTTGGTAGCCTCGCCGGGATCGAGAGCGCGACTCGATTCCTGGGTCACCTTGGCCAGCCCGAAATCCAGAATCTTGGCCGTCCCGCGCGAAGTCACGAAAATGTTGGCGGGCTTGATGTCGCGATGCACAATGCCCTTGGAGTGCGCCGCATCCAGCCCCTCGGCCACGTCGATGGCAATCGAGAGCAGGTTTTCTGTCTCCAACGGCCGGTTGGCGATCATGTGCTTCAGGGTTTCGCCTTCCAGGTACTCCATCACGATAAAGGCCTGGTCGCCTTCCTCGCTGATGTCATAAATCGTGCAGATGTTGGGATGGTTGAGGGCGGAAGCGGCCTGCGCCTCGCGGCGGAAACGGCTCAGGGAGGCGGTGTCGCGGGTCACGTCTTCCGGCAAAAACTTCAGGGCGACAAAGCGCCGCAGGCGGGTATCCTCGGCCTTGTAAACTACGCCCATCCCGCCGCCACCCAATTTTTCGACGACGCGGTAGTGAGAGATGCTCTGGCCGATCATTTGGACGCGAAGCCCAACCTCAGGGTGCCATAGTAGGGGCAAGGCGGGCGGGAGTCAACGGAGACCCGATGAGATGACTGTAATGAGTACCCGCTGCGGGCCTTGCCATCCGGCTTATGCACGCCGAGATCAGCGTGGTGAAAATTGTTGCAAATCCACCGTCTATCGCAACCTGAGCGACCGCAGCATTTGCTCGAACGTCGGCCGCAGCTCCTGGAAATCCCTGTCAGGAGCGATGGCCACCAGGTACAGCAGGCTGCCGTCCTGCCGCCGGAAACATATCAGCCAGTCGCGCTCGCGAGCCACCCGCCCGGCCTGGTCCTGAATCGGGGAAGTGCCGATCATCTCGACCGACTTGCCCGCGACTCCGTTCACCCGGATGTTTTCGTCCTGGCCGATGGTCCGCAGGTCGGAATTGGATTGCCGCAGGGTGGCCAGCAGCTCATGCGTGTCCTGGTCCAGGCTGGCGTTGGAGTCCTCGGGCTGATAGATGTTGATCATGACTCCATAGGCGATGGCATTCTGCGAAACACCGCCCTGCGGAGCGATGGTCACAGCGGAATTCTGGTCGCCGAATACCTGCCAGTTGTCGGGATACGAAATCTGGAAGTCACGGTGGCTGAAACTGCGCAGATTGCCAC
>CAYOZX010000166.1:0-8384 GCA_964408515.1 uncultured Acidobacteriaceae bacterium
CTTCCCCATTACTCCCGGCAATAAGCGGGAACAGGAGGCCCTCGAGCTGCGAGAATTGCAGTCCCGAGGCGTCGAACTGATCGTTCTGGCGCGCTACATGCAGGTGCTTACGGAGGCCTTCATCGCCCGATACCCCAATCGCATCATCAACATTCATCATTCCTTCCTGCCCGCCTTCGTTGGCGCCCAGCCTTATCACCAGGCCTTCCTGCGCGGGGTGAAGATCATCGGCGCTACCGGCCACTACGTCACCATGAACCTCGATGAAGGCCCCATCATCGAACAGGAGGTAGTCCGCGTCTCCCACCGAGACTCGGTCGCAGACATGATTCGGAAGGGCCGGGACCTGGAGCGCACGGTGCTGGGCCGTGCGGTCCGCTTACACCTCGGGCACCGGGTGCTCACCTACGGAAACAAGACCGTGGTGTTCGACTGACTGTCTTGAGTCACGCCTTCGAATTCACACGCTGGTTCTGAGGCCGGCCGATTCGAAGTCCCGCCCCAGCCGGCGGAAGTAGGCGTCATCGTCACCGGCATTCAAGTCAACCCACTCTTCATCCGACAATTGGCTGCGCCAGCGCAAAAAAGGGAGGGCATCGGGTCCCACAGGATGGCGGAGCTGCCAAGTTCCACTCTCAACGATCTCCAGGATCTTCTGTCCGACCAGGGAGGGCGGCGCCGGATTCTTCAAGGACGCCGAAAAGAGAGCCGTGAATCGCGCACGCTGGTGGTAGGGGGATTGCGGCGCCGGATCCCCCACGCGCCGTGCCATGGCAGTATCTATGATTCCGGGTTCGACGATGGCCACACGAACGTTGAATGTCTTCATCTCTCCTGCCAGGGCTTCGCTCAAGGCTTCGAGCGCCCATTTGGACGCGGTGTAGGGCGCCATAGGCCCACTGGCAATGCGTCCCGCAACCGAGGTCACATTGACGATGCAACCGCTGCGGCGCCGCCGCATATCCGGGACCAGGGCTTGAATACAGCGGAGGGCGCCGAAATAATTGGTTTCCATCACCGCACGGAAATCGGCCAGAGGAAGCTCCTCCACCGAGCCCAGCCGCTCCACGCCGGCGTTGTTCACAAGGACGTCAATGGGGCCGTGTTCCTGGCGTATCTGCGATGCAACGAGTCACCGACTGGTCCGAATTCACGTCCATCGTCGAGATATGGATTGGCAGTTTCTCCCGCGCCGCTGTTTCCCCAAGCTCCGGGGACTGCGAAGGATTGCGCATGGTGGCGTGAACCTTGTAGCCGGCGCGCCCGAACGCCAGCGCCGCCTCCAGACCGATTCCTTTGCTTGTGCCAGTAATGAGGACGGACGCCATACGGAGCTCCTGGGACTTCGCGCCGATTCTATCGCAACGGACGGCTTGACGAGGGTACTTCTCGGCGCCCGATCTCCCGCCGCCACTCGGCGCGGACTCGACAAACAACCTTTGGCCGCGAGATCATGGTTCCGCGCAGGAGCGTCTTTGCATGAGCCGCATCAGCCGCCGGAACTTCGTTCAGACAGCAACCCTGGCCATAACGGCCGGGTCGCTGAATCTGGCCGCAGGCCCTGAGCAGGAGCCGCGGATTGGCTTCTCTACCTTGGGTTGCCCAGCCTGGAACTGGATCAAGATTCTGGATTTTGCCCGGCAAAACGGTTTCCTGGGCATTGAACTGCGCGGGTTGCAGGGCTCGATGGACCTGCCTTCACGCCCGGAGTTCGCACCCCATCAAATCGCTCAGTCGAAAAAAGAAGTTGCGGATCGCGGCCTGCGCATCTCGTGCGTAAGCAGCTCGGCCAATATGCACGACACCGATCCCCAGAAGCATGAGCAGCAACTGGCGGATGCCCGACGCTTCATCGATCTTGCTTCCGCACTTGGCGTTCCTTATGTGCGTGTGTTCGGCAATTCGATTACTGGTTCGCGCGAGCAGGCCATCCAGCGCGTGGCCGCGTCCCTGCGCGAGATCGGTGGCTATGCAGGAGGCAGGGCGGTCAAGGTCATCATGGAATCGCATGGCGATTTTGTCGATTCGCCTACCCTGCGCGCTGTGCTTGAACAAGCGAACTCACCGCATGTGGCACTCCTCTGGGATGCGCACCACACCTACGTCAGCGGCAAGGAGGATCCAGAGTTCACCGTGAGTCAATTGGGCAAGTATATTTGCCACACTCATCTGAAGGACTCCCGCCGCCAGGGCAACGACGTTCACTACGTGCTCACGGGCCAGGGGGAAGTTCCGGTCAAGCGCCAGATCCAGGCGTTAAGCCGCATCGGTTACCAGGGCTTCTACTCGTTCGAATGGGAAAAGGCCTGG
Source organism: uncultured Acidobacteriaceae bacterium (assembly GCA_964408515.1). Taxonomy (GTDB): domain Bacteria; phylum Acidobacteriota; class Terriglobia; order Terriglobales; family Acidobacteriaceae; genus CAYOZX01. Next base: position 2,311 of record CAYOZX010000166.1, read on the forward strand.
CATCCCGAGATCGAAGATCCCGAAGTTGCCTTCCCGGATTTTGCCCGCGTGGTCACGCAGTACCTGAGGGAAGCCAGGACCTGAGTCATTGCGGCCGCATGCATACGTGTACCGTTGTTGAAGTCTGCGTACAATCCATCGACCACGCTCTTGCCGCTGAACGCGGCGGCGCTCATCGCATCGAGTTTTGCGCGGACTTGTTTTGCGGAGGCATCACGCCCCCGCCCGGCTTGATCGAAACCGTCCGCTCTCAACTGCAGATTCCCATCCACGTGCTCATCCGGCCTCGCGCGGGCGATTTCGTCTATTCGGACGAGGAATTCGAGACCATGAAGCGGGAGATTCGCAGCGCGAAGGCGGCTCATGCCGATGGCGTCGTGCTCGGCGTCCTCGACCAGCACGGCCGCATTGACGTCGCAAGAACAGGTCAACTGGTTGAACTAGCACGGCCCCTGCCGGTGACCTTCCACCGGGCCTTCGATTCGTGTCCCGATCCGCTGTCATCACTCGAGGCAGTCACTCAGTCCGGAGCCCGCCGGATTCTCAGCAGCGGAGGTCAGGAGCGGGCGGTGGAGGGTTTAGCGTCTCTGTCAGGCCTGGTGCGGGCAGCCGGGAGCCGCATCATCGTGATGCCGGGCGGTGGCATCACCGCCGACAACGTGGCGAAGATCGTGAGTCAGACAGGAGCCCGCGAAATTCATTCCGCGCTCGGCGGCTCCAGCCAGCGCTTCGATTCTGGAGACGATTCAGACGAATTCGAAGATCGCGTTCGGGCACTGGTTTCCCGGGCCCGCCGCAAGCAGGCTGATATCGCGCCTCATTCGTAGTGTCCAACAGTAGTGTCCAACCCTCGGGCGGTAAGGCTAGGCGCCCTCTCGGTCGGCATTCGGGCGGGCATTCACACCACGCGTTCAGACCCTGTCATTGTTCGTTGTTCCCTGTTCCCTGTTCCCCTGTTCGCTGGCGAAACGCTTAGAGCGCTGTTGAAGCCGCCAAGGCCGTCATGGACCTTGTGTGGATTCGCCGGATCATCCACCCAGCGATGTCCATCAAGCAGGAACTTGTATGAGTATTGTCCGTCGGGTAGCGGCTCGGGCGAGGTTTGCCAGTATCCCGGCTCCACTGATCTGGCGGCCAGACCGGGCACGCGCCAGCGGTTCCAGCTTCCCACCACTTGAACGCTCGATGCGCTGTGATCGTGAAGGGAGAATACGGTTCCCGCGGGCAACCAGCGTGGGGGCCCAATCTGGCGTGCTGAGGGACCATGTCTTTCTGCCAGCGCGCGCGCCGTGGCCTCGCCTGCGCTTAGCGCTCCCACTCCCTGACGCTCACGCTCTGCTCCGGGCACGAAATGCGCCGTCTCCGTGAGCACATCACGAATCAGCAATGGGGTCAGGGCAGGATTGGCTTCCAGCAGACAGGCGATGGCGCCGGCGACGATCGGGGCCGCAAAGCTGGTCCCTTCCACATGCTGATAGTGCGGCGTGATGAGTCTCAATTCCTCAATACGGCGGGCCGCCTGGCTGTCGCCGTCACCACGTTGGACGAACAGGTCTCGAGCTTCTCTGGCAATAGCGCTGGACGGGAGAACGGGCGCAGCCACCCAGATGCTGGGAGCCACCAGCTCGGGCTTGGGCACGTCGTTGCTGGCTGCACCGTAGTTGCTGTGCCAGAGCGCGAGTTCCTCGCCAGTGAAGAGATTCTTGTCGTCGATCCCCCCGACGGTCAGGGCCAGAGGCGCGGTCGCCGGCGGCAACAGCCTGCGTTGGCCGTCATTGCCGGCTGCGGCCACAACATTGATGCCCGATTCCACCAGGGCGTGAACCGCCTCATCGACCGCGTTTCCTGCCAAAGGCGTGACCGGATCTCCGCTCACGGAAAGGCTCACGATGCGGACACCGAGATCGCGGCCATACTTGAGAATCCAATCCAAGCCTCTGCAAATACTGGCGCTCGAGATGTGTCCACGGGAATCCCGTACCTGGATGAGCACGAGTTCAGCGGAGTAGGCAAGGCCAGAGTAGAGGCCATGGCTGAGGAAGCCGTTCCCCGCAGCTACAGTGCTGGTCATCGTGCCGTGCCATTGCCAATCATGGGCTTGATCCCAAGCAGGCCAGGAGGGGCGCTCCTCCGGGCCGAAGCGGATACTCTGCACAGGTTCCCCACTCGCGTCGGCCCACACTCGAATGCGATTGCGCGGCTGCACCAGATCGGGATGGGGATAGAAACCCGAGTCGAGCAACGCGATCGTCACGCCCTGGCCGGAGAATCGGGGATCGGCATGCAATCGAAGACGGGTGGGCAGGACTCCGAAAGCGTCTTCGGCATCCAGCGGCCACGCTGCCTGGACAGCCTGGTGCAGCGCGCCGTCACCCCTGGCGAGCAGGACTCGCAGGAGATGGTCCTGGACGCAGGCAGGACATGCGCCGTCTGCACGATTCCAGAACGGGTACCATCGAGCCTCAGCCAGGACTTCAGGGCTTGACTCGGTCCCACAGAGCGAGCATGGGAATGACGGGTTCATAGACGGAAAGATCCGACTTGGGGGACTGGGTTGCGCACCGGCATCTCCCCGGCTATGGGATTCGATTGTCTGGTGAAAGTTCCACTCGGTCCCCGGCGGGAAAGGTCGTCGGGCAAGGGCCGATGGCATCAGTGAAGGAGTCCCTAAAGGAGAGCGGCCACCGCGTACACCCTCCACCGATTCCGCACCAGGAAAGAGCCAAACTTCGCGCCCTCGAACCTAAGGTGTTTCTGAAAGCCCGCCCGCCGTTTTCGCGAGCCGGTCCAGGCTGGCTCGCGCCTCCTCCCATCCCACTGTGTTCATCTCTGCGCCTTGCCTCAGGTAGCGCTCGGCTGCCCGCCGGTCCTCTACGGCGAGGGCGATCTCGCCGGCATGGCGGAGGATTGCCGCATCGCGAATGCCGACGGCCAGCGCGGTCTCGATCTGCTGCCGTGCTTGCTCGTGCTTTCCATTCAGATGCAGCGCCCAGGCGTAGCAATCCCGGGTGAAGACGTCGTGGCGCCGGGCGTACTCCCGTTCCGCGACTTCCAGGGCTTTGGCGGGCTGATTTGCGTAGTCGGCGTAATAGAGGACCAGCTCGTGATTGGAGTTATCCGCCCGATTGGTTTCCAGCAAAGACTTGCTTTCGAACTCGACGAAGGCTTTCGCGGCCTCGTCGGCGCGGCCCGCCAGCCGGAGGGCCTGTGCCAACTCGAACAGATTCTCAGCATGCGGGGCAGACTGAAAGCGCTTCTTCAGGAGTTCCACGGCGTCGTCGTATCGTCCCTGCCCGATCCTGACCTTGGCCAGATTCCCCAGGGCATAGTGATAACCGGGAAACATAGCCAACGACTTTTCCGCCAGGCTCTCGGCCTCCTGGACTCTTCCGGCGCTCAGCTTGAGATGAGCCATTTGATTCAGTATCCAGGCTCCATCCTCGGCCTCCGAAGGAGTCGTCGAATCGAAAGCCATGTTCATCAGATCGAGGGAGCCTTCTATATCGCCAAACAATTCGCGCAGGTAGGCGGCGCGCGTCAGACCGGGCGTGTTTCCCGGCCTGAGATCAAGCATCCACTGCGCGGCGGCTTCGGCCTCCTTATAGTTGCCGAGCTCCACGTTGGCATCGGTCAGGAAGCCATACACCATCACGTCATCCGGGAGCTTCGCGTTGAGTTTGCGGGCTGCGTCCAGGGCAGCGGCAAATTCATGCTTTCCCAGCAGCAGCCAGACGTGGAGCCGCTCGCCGTCAAAGTTTCCGGGGGAGATGGCGAAGGATTTCTGCAGCGCCTCCTCTGCCAGGGCGTAGAAAGTAACGTTGGATGTTTCCCGCGCGCGGCGCGAAAGGGCCAACGCCAGCGCATTGTAGGCTTCGAAGTCCTTCGGGTTCCTGTCGATCAGAGCCTGTGCGCGAGCCACGCCACGTTGGGCGGGCGAGAGGGTCGCCGAGGTATCAGGGAGTGAGTTCTGGGCAAGCCCGGCGGCTGCACCCAGGATCAACACGAGAAGAGTAGCCATGCGTTTCACGTTCGCCTCCAAATCTCAAGAAAAGACGTGGCCGTTCCTGGGCACGGCCACGCACTGTCATTACTTCACGGGGCAAATTCCGTTGCTTTGACCGGAGCAACCGGGCTGTCCAGGGCCGGTGTGGTGACTGTTGCGGCCGCTATGAGCCGGCGTGACATACGGAAACGTCGTGGCGAAGCCATCTTCGTTGGTATTCACTCCGTCTCCGATCCGGGTACCGAACTTCGTGGGGTCAGCCAGGATCCCGCCCACGGCGCGGGAGGCGATATCGACTACGTCATCGATGGGACGCCGTCCCTGGGGAAATCCAGCCAAGTCGCCCGCGAGAAAACCCAGCCGCTTCTGACTTCCCGCCGGAGTCGGCGGAATACCCGTATTCAGGCGCAGGAGATCCGCGATGGGGCCTGCATCCTTCGGACCACAGCCCGGACAGATCGGCGGCACGTACTGAACCAGAGGCAGCAGATCGGTACGCGGAGCCGGCGGCACCGGAATTCCAAGAGCCTGGAAGAGGTGAGCGAGAAGCGGATCGAGAAAGAAACTGGCAAATTGCTTGTCATTCTTTGGGTCGTCCACGCTGAAGCGGTCTTTGAAACCGGTCCCAATGATCAGTTCGTTGATCAGAGAGTTGCCTTCGCGGTTTACCTGACGCCACTGTCCCTCGCCATTCAGCTGGCCGTCGGAGCGACGAATTGTAATCCGTCGCCGCGAGGTCGCTCCGTAAGTTCCGATCACGGCATCCTTCTCCCCCGCCGGGTGGAGCTGGCCATCACGGGTAATCATGTTGATGGGAACCTCCAGCACGATGGTGTTGACGTTGAAGCCGGCCACTGAATCCGGCGCGTAGTTGCGCTTGTCGTCACCGTCCACCTGTGCCGACAGCACACCGCCGACGCCCATGCGAAAATTAAGGGAATCGAAGGCGGCGCCGAGGTCGATGTAGAAGGGATCGTCCACCGTACCCGCAAACACGCGCACGCCATTGCCCAGGTCGTAGATTCCCTGGTTGAACAGGTTCTGATAGTGCGGCATGGTGAGGGGCCCCACGTTAGAAGGAACCGCAAAGAGGGTCTGGCCGTTGCTGAGGTCCGTCTTCACGCCACGGCTGACCATGGTCACCGAGTAGGTCTGGCGGACAAAGAGCCCGGCCGAGCCTGGGCCCGATAAAGACGTGATCGGAGGAATCCCGGCGATGCCTCCCGCGGCGGAGGTAAAGACACCGGGCTGACGCAGCTCGGTCTTGAACCGGAATTGGAAGGTGATGTCCTCTTCGCCATCCCGGTCGTTGTCAACTTTCATTTCATACAGAACGTTGGGGTCAAAAGGAAAGTAGTTGGGGCCGTTAGACGGCTCAAGAAGCCCGTCCACGTTGAGGATCATGGTAACGCGGTCCGGATGGTCATAACTGACGAAGGCATACCAGTCGGTTACGTCTCCGGAATGGTCCAGTGCCGAGATGGGCGCCTCCCGATGGCTGGACGCAAGCAAGGTGGCCGGCGCCAGCACGAACAGCACCATGGCGAGGGCGGCTAGTGTTCTCAGGGGTTTCATGGGACTTCCTTCTTCGTGGGATTTGACATGCTCAGAACGGCGCCAAGCGCGAGCTTTAATCGCTGAGCCGGTCAGATCCAGGTCTCGGCGACTGCGATCAGCTCCGTCTGCTAATTCTGTGTACGTGCAACCCCGGGAATTGGATTGCTGTCAGTCTCCGGAAGGGCTGCACCGGTCTGCGCGTGCCGAGGGGCGAGCGTGAATGCTCTCCCGGCATAAAGAACAAAGCCGGCGTTGTTCCGCCGGCTCGATTCAGATGGTGAAGAAAGCGCGCTGGCCCGAGGGTTCGAGAACCCCGCCTGCTCAGCCTTAGTTGGAGTGGCGGACCATAGCCGCTTCGTTCAGCCATTCCAGCCTGGAGCCGACATAGACGACGTGCACGGTGACAATGGTTTCGTTGGTCTGCGGCAATCCGGAGGGATGCAAGATGTCGTGATATACGGCTACGCCGGTCTGCAGCCCCGCAAGTCGATCTGGACGCGCATACAGCGCCACA
>CAYOZX010000167.1:0-1859 GCA_964408515.1 uncultured Acidobacteriaceae bacterium
CTGCTGGAGACCTCAGGCCAAGGCATAGTCATCCTGCTCGCCCTGTTCGTCATGTTCGGACCCAGATGGACCTCCCTCCAGTTGTTCTACCTTGGTTTTATTCCGATTCTCTGGATGGCGATGCGCCAGGGAGTACGGCAGGCCGCGGTGGGACTCCTGGTTCTGAACTTCGGGGTGGTGATTTGTATGAATGCCTACCCGCCGCAGAGCCGAATGCTCACCAGCGTATGTCTGCTCATGCTGGTCCTCTCGGCCACCGGCCTGATTCTGGGCTCCGTGGTCACGGAGCGCAGGCACGCCGAAGTTGAGTTGGCCCAGGCCCTCGCCAGCAGCGAGGAAGCGCTCAAGCAAGTGGCCGATCAGAAGTTCGCGCTGGATCGGCACGCCATAGAACTGAACGTCGCCAAAGAAGCCGCGGAAGCCGCCAATCGGGCCAAGAGCGAATTCCTGGCCAACATGAGCCACGAAATCCGCACGCCCATGAACGGGATCATCGGTATGACCGAACTGGCCCTTCAGACCGACCTCAGCCCCGAACAACGCGAATGCCTGAGCCTGGTCAAGAGTTCTGCCGACTCCCTGCTCTCCCTCATCAACGATATTCTCGATTTCTCGAAAATCGAAGCCGGCAAGCTGACCATTGAGACCACGGATTTCAGCCTGCGCCACAGCCTGCAGGACCTCCTCAACGAGCTGGCCGTCCGCGCCCATCAGAAGGGTCTCGAACTCAATTGCCATATTCCGCCCCCGGTGCCCGACGCCTTGACCGGCGACCCGACCCGCTTGCGGCAGATTCTCATCAATCTGCTGGGCAATGCTCTGAAATTTACCGCCCGCGGCGAGATCACCCTGCATGTGGAGGCGGGCGCCGAACGCGCCCGCCGGGCCGATTTTCACTTCCGCGTGTCCGATACCGGGATTGGCATTCCGCCTGAAAAACAGAAGATGATCTTTGAAGCGTTCAGCCAGTCTGACAGCTCTACCACCCGCGAGTATGGCGGCACCGGCCTGGGACTCTCCATCTCGGCTCGCCTGGTAGCTCTCATGGGAGGGTCGATTTGGGTGGAGAGCGAACCTGGTCGCGGCAGCACCTTTCATTTCAAAGTGCCTCTGGGAGTTCGCGGTCTCGCGCTGCCCGATGCTCAGGCGGTGGAACTGCAGGCGCTTCGCGGACTCTCCGTCCTGATCGTGGATGACAACACAACCAATCGCCTCATCCTGCGTGAGACTCTGACTCACTGGAACATGAAAACCGCAGAAGCCGCGGACGGCGAACGTGCTCTAAGCATGTTGCGGGCAGGAAAGCTGGCCGGCGATCATTATGACCTTCTTCTCCTCGACGCCCAGATGCCGCACATTGACGGCTTCAGCGTAGCCGCCCAGCTGCGGCAGAATCCCGATCTGACCCGGGCCGTTGTCATCATGCTGTCCTCCGCCGGCGCGGCACGGGACACGGCCCGTTGCCGCGAGCTGGGAATCAGGGCTTACCTGTCCAAACCGGTGAAGCAGGATGCCCTTCTTCAAGCCATCCGAACGGCGCTGGGTGAACAATGCGAAAAAAGCGTCACCCCGATTGCCGCCCCGCGGCCAAAGACGGATGAGGGCCGTCGCCTGCGTATCCTTCTGGCCGAGGACAATGTCGTCAATCAGAAGGTGGCCACCCGCTTCCTGGAGAAGGCAGGTCATAGCGTCGCCGTCGCCGAGTCGGGAAAGAAAGCGGTGGCCTGCTGGCAACAGGAAGCTTTTGATCTCGTCCTGATGGACATCCAGATGCCCGAGATGGACGGATTCGAAGCAACTTCCCGTATCCGTCAGATGGAAGCTGCCGCCGGCAGGCGGACTCCCATCATCGCGATGAC
>CAYOZX010000167.1:1959-8335 GCA_964408515.1 uncultured Acidobacteriaceae bacterium
GATGCGGCCTCCAGCTCCTCCATGCGCTTCAGTTGTCCGCAGGCTGCATAGATGTCCCGCCCGCGTGGCCGGCGGACAAAGGCCGGCACTCCGGCTGCGGTCAGGGTCCTTTGAAAGCTTGCGATTCGCTCCTGCGCGGGCGTCTGGAAGGCAATTCCCGGTCCTGGATTCAGTGCGATCAGGTTGACCTTTGCGCGTATCCCACGAATCAGCTCCACCAGTTCGCGGGCGTGTTCCGGCGCGTCGTTCACCTGGTCGAGGAGCACATATTCAAAGGTCAGCTTTTCGCGATTGCGCAGGGGAAAATCCCGCGCTGCCGCGATCAGCTTTTCCAGGTTCCACTTGCGGTTGATGGGCATGAGGCGGGCGCGGGTGACGTCATTCGATGCGTTGAGCGAAATGGCCAGTTTCGGCCGCACCGGCTCCGCTCCCAGGTCGTAGATGCCGGGCACGATCCCCGCCGTGGACACCGTCATGCGCGACTCCGCGACCCCCACTCCTTCCACCAGGAGCCGCACGGCCGTGATGAAATTGTCGTAGTTGAGGAACGGCTCGCCCATTCCCATGAAGACCAAATTGACCCGCTCCTGCGGCAGTGAAACCCGCTGGTCGTTGAGCACGGCGCACACCTGCCCCACAATCTCTCCCGCGCTTAGATTTCTCTTAATTCCCAGCTGCGCAGTCAGGCAGAAGTGGCAGTCCACAGCACACCCCACCTGGCTGGAGACACAAATCGTCGCGCGTTGCCAGCCGCGCCCCGGGATTTCATCCCCGGCTTCACTGCCGTCGCCGGTCTCGCCCCCATCGCCCTCCGGCATCCACACCGTCTCCACGCTCTGTCCGTCAGCGCAGGCCAGCAGATAGCGCACCGTCCCATCGTTCGATGCGAACTTCCTTTGAATGCCTGGCGCCCCGATCGTGATCCCGAGCTCGCCCAGGCGGCAGCGAAAATCCCGCGGCAGGGTCGAGATGTGGTCAGTGCTTTCAACTCTTTGCTGGTACAGGGCTTCGAAAAGCTGGTGCGCCCGGTACGAGGGCTGCTCCAGTTCTTCAACCAGGGCGGCGAGCTCGTGGAGCTGGAGTCCGAGGAGCGGCTTTTGTGCCTTGTCAGCCATGCGATGTGACGCCCGACCGGGCTATCCCCATGATATTAGAAGATATACGCTCCCCTGCCTGCAGGCATTACGGAAGGACGTATAACTCATTGACTCTACGGAACTTACTTCGCATTCGCCGCATGTGGCAGGGCTGTGTAACAATGATTCTGTTGACTGATTGTGGGAGAGCGGCGTCCGACATGGTTCAAGAAGTCCGCAACATCCGGCGCGAGATCTTGCCAAACGGTCTGACTCTGATCACGGAAGAGATGGAGCACATTCGCTCCGCCTCGATCGGGATATGGATCAAGACCGGCTCACGCGACGAAGACCCTCGCTGGAATGGCATCTCGCATTTCATTGAGCACATGGTCTTTAAGGGCACGCGGCAGCGGACGGCGGAGGAGATTGCCCGTCAGATCGACTCCATCGGCGGCAACATGGACGCGTTTACCGCCAAGGAATGTATCTGCTTCAACGTCAAAGTGCTGGATGAGCATTTGCCCATCGCCATGGATGTGCTCAGCGATCTGGTGTTGAATCCCGTCTTCGACAGCGGGGACATCGGACGCGAACGCGGGGTAATCCTCGAAGAGATCAAGATGGACGAGGACAACCCAGACTACCTCGTGCACGAAATCTTCACCCAGAATTTCTGGAAAGACCATCCGCTGGGCAAGCCGATCCTGGGCACGAAAGACACCGTCAAGACGTTCGAACGCGAACTGGTTCTCGGATTCTACGGAGAGCGTTTCACTCCCGGAAACTTGATCGTCTGCGCCGCCGGCCACCTCAAGCATGAGCAGTTCGTGGATCTGGTCAACCGGCACTTCGACCAGATGAAGCCCGCCAAAAACGGCTTCCACAGCTCGGCCCCGAAGGTGGTGCCGCGCATCATCATGCGCAACAAGAAGGCGCTGGAGCAGGTGCAGATTTGCGTGGGGGTGCCCTCTCACCCCATTGCGCACCAGAACCGGCACGCCTCCTATATCCTCAACACGCTGCTCGGCGGGGGAATGAGCTCACGGCTATTTCAGAACATCCGCGAGCGCCAGGGCCTGGCCTACGCCATCTACAGCGACCTCTCGCCCTATCGCGACACGGGATGTCTTTCCGTTTATGCCGGCACTTCGCGCCAATCGGCCACCAAGGTAGTGGAGTCGATCATTTCCGAATTCCGCAAGCTCAAACAGGAACCCGTGCCGGCGGAGGAACTACGGCGCTCGAAAGATCAACTCAAGGGCAGCCTGATGCTTTCGCTGGAGTCCTCCACCGCGCGCATGTCAAACCTGGCGCGGCAGGAGATGTACTTCGATCGCTTTTACAGCCTTGACGAACTGATCGAGCACATCGAAAAGGTCAGCTCCGAAGAACTGACCGCCCTGGCCAACGAATTCTTCCAGACTGAGTCGGTTGCGGTAACGGTGCTGGGAAACCTCAACGGCCTGAAGCTCACACGCGATCAGCTCGCCTGCTGATTTGTGTCGCGCGTTCGAACCCGCGGGTTCGCGCTCCTCAGCTTAAGCCTGGCTTAAGCGCAACTCTTTTCCTACGTGAAACTTGCGCCGAATCTACGGGTCAATCTCTGACACTTTACAGGGTCCTCCTGCATCTAAAGAAGCAAAGTAAGCAGAAGCCCTTCAGGTGACCCTGCCCGCGGTCGGGGCAGGAGAAGGGCAACCTGCTGTGGATCGGAGGAGGTTATGGCGAAGGTGATTGAATTCTACATTCCGTCGCGGTTCAAGCCCAAGGTGAAGTGGACCCCGCCGCAGCTGCGGGGCAAGGTCCTGAGCTTCCCGGTGGAAATGAAGAAGTCAGCCTGACGTTAAGCGCCCGGCTGAAGTTATAAGCCGGGCGCTGGGGCAGGGGTGAGACCCGAACCCGGCGCCCGGCTCTCCCCGCAGAACCCAGCCTTTTTCTCATGTCCAGCTGCGACCGGTCAGCGCTCGACGCGGTCCGCGTTCGAGGCGGCCTGTGCAGTGTCGCCGCTGGTTCCAAGACACACAAATTGAACCACTTCCAAGGCCCTCGATTTGCTGGCATTCGGCCTGCTTTTCGAGGCATACTAGGCAGGCGCGTCCGTCCCCGCGGGCGGGAGGCCCTGCTGCATGCCGTTCCCTGAAGACGAAGAACTTCCGGAGCTCAATCCCGCGTTCGGGGACACAACCGAGCAGAAACAGCGCCGGCAGATGTTAATTGCCCTCGGTCTGCTGCTGCTGGCGCTGATCCTGGTGCTGGTCAAAGACCGCGAATTCTGGTTTCCGCCGGCGCCCGAGCCACAGACCGAGTCGGAACCTGTGGAGCAGCCGGCCGGGACTCAGGCTCCGTCGCAGCCGGAATCAGCGGCCAAGACCGCCAGGCCTGCAGCGTTGGCGAAGGTCAAAAGCAAGCCGCGCCAGGTGGCAACGACCTTATCCGATGCCAGTCCGGCTCCGGCTCTGGCGCCAGTCGTGACCAGCCGGGCGGTGCTTCCTCCGCTGGAGGTGGAAGTCATCGCCGGCGACGAGCGGCGCACCGTCCAGGCCGGAACCAATTCCGTGCGAGTCGATTTACAGCCACGATCTCCCATCGTTCCGAGCCAGGCAGCAGGGTCGGCGGGTTCGGCTTCCAGCTCGCAGGCCGGCGGCGTCGCCGACGCCACCGGGCGAGTGCATTTGTCGCCCGGCGCGGCGGAGATTATTTCCCGACCGGTTGAGCCAACTTATCCCCTGCTGGCCAAGCAGATGAAGGTCCAGGGCGCGGTGGTGCTTGAAGCTCTGATCGGACGGGAAGGGAGCATTCAGGATTTGCACATTCTGAGCGGGCCAGCGATTCTTTCCGCCGCCGCCCGCGAAGCCGTGAAGCAGTGGCGCTTCCGCCCCTACCTGATCGCGGGGCAGCCGGTCGAAACCGAAGCCCGCATCACGGTGAATTTCACCATTTCCACGCAATGAAGAATGTTTCGCGAGGATCGTTGGCTGGACGGCCCGAACCCGCATGCCGTAAAGGCAGCAGAACTGTATTGTGGTTCTGTTTCAGCTGCGCTAGCCTGTGGTGCTTCGTGTTCACTACGAATGGCGCAGGGCAAAGGGCGGGCAGCATGGCATTTGCGATCTCCAGCACGAGCTTTCCCAACGGGGGGAGCATCCCCAAGAAATATACCTGCGATGGCGCCGATGTCTCGCCTGAGCTTTCCTGGACCGCGCCGCCGGCGGGCACGCAGAGCTTTGCCCTGATTGCCGACGATCCCGACGCGCCTATGGGTACGTGGGTCCACTGGGTGCTCTTTGATCTGCCCGCCAGCGCTACAACCCTGCCCGAGGGTGTGAGCAAGGTGGACGAGCTGCCGGGCGGCGAGAGGCAGGGGCGCAACGACTTCCGTAAGATCGGCTACAACGGTCCCTGCCCGCCGCCGGGCAAACCGCATCGTTACTTCTTCAAGCTGTACGCTCTCAGCGCCAAGCTGAACCTGAAACCTGGGGCCAGCAAGCAGGAAGTCGAACAGGCCATGCAAGGCCTGATTCGGGGACAGGCGGAGTGGATGGGCACGTACGGCCGCTGAAGCGATCGGTGCACCTGAAATCCTGCCTAAAAATTTAACGGGCGTCTTCGACTCTTTCGAGTCGGAGACGCCCGGGCAGCCCTCCCCCAGAACTGCTCGCTAACCAAGATACGGATTCGGGGACTTTATGGGAATGGCACGAACGTGCCAGAGAGAGCCACCAAGGTGCCATGAGCACATGAGCATGAGCGAGCGTTCCTGGGGCAAATGATGGCTATGCGCAAGCTTATGAGCCGTCGTCCGTAGGACCCGAAGAGCTGCCAACCCACCCTCTAGACCACCAAGCTGGTTTCCAGCGCCCGTTCCACGCGGTTGCGGCCGTTGGCCTTGGCGGTGTACAGGGCCACATCGGCGGCCTGCACCAGTTTCTCCGCCTGCCGAGCGGCGGCTTCCTTGAGCATGGCGCCTTCATGTTTTGGTTGTGTCATGAGGCCGATGCTGACGCTGACGGAGACGGGTCCGGTGGGAGTTTCCACCGGCTTTTCCGCCACTTGCAGGCGCGTGCGTTCGGCGATGACCGCCAGATCGGCAGACCCGCATTCGCCGAGCACCAGGAGGAATTCTTCGCCGCCGTAACGGCCCACGTAGTCGTAACTTCTCACCGATTCAAGCAGGCGCCGGCTCACTTCCCGCAGGACGGCATCACCGGCCTGGTGGCCGTAGGTGTCGTTGACGTGTTTGAAGTGATCCACGTCGGCGAGCATGATTCCCAAGGGGCTTCCGATGCGGGCGCAGCGCTGGGTTTCGCGCTGCAGCAAATCCGAGATCGCACCCCGGTTCCACAAGCCGGTCAGGCGGTCATGGGCGGCCTCGAACTGCAGGCTGGCCTGGGTCTTCAAAAGCTCACTCTGCAGCTGCAGAATTCTGACGCCGGCCCGGACGCGGGCTCGCAGTTCGCTCCAGTCAAAAGGTTTGGTGAGATAGTCGTCCGCTCCGGCCTCCAGGCCGGCGACGATGTCCTCCTTGCTCCCGCGGGCTGTCAGCAGCAACACATATTTGTAGCTCCCGTTCTCCTGGCCGCGGATTCTGCGGCACAGCTCAATGCCATCCAGGCCCGGCATCATCCAGTCCAGAATCACGATCTGGGGAGAGTCCTGGCGCTGCAGAACGGTCCACGCTTTCTGTCCGTCCTCGCAGGCCACCACGCGGAAAGTCCACTTCTGCAGCCAGCTTTGCAATATAAGCCGGGAAACGGGATCATCCTCGGCCACCAGGATCGTATCGCACGGCCCGGCCTCGTGACCCGCGTCAGCGGTTGTTCTCTCCTCCGGCGCGGAAGCGGTCACTGCGCCGCCCCCGTGGGTTCGCGAATGGCCATACACAGACCGGTCATCTCGCGCTCCAGGACGGCGAAGGCCTCGGCGGCTCCCTCCAGCTTTTTGTCATGCCCCATGTCTTCCAGTTCGCGAGCCACGCGCTGTGCCCCCTCGGCGCCCAGATAGCCGAGCTCCCCTTTGAGGCTGTGGGCCGCTCGCATGACCGCTTCCGCGTCGGCCTGCCGGATGGCCGCCCCCAGCTTCTGCAGCACCTTCGGTGATTCTTCGAGGAAAATCTGACACAGTTCCTGCAGCAACGCCTCATCTCCGCCCAAACGCTCCAGGGCCTCCGCCCGGCCCCACACTGAATTTTGTGCGCACAAGGAAGTTCTCCTCCTCGCCCCTGGTATCTGACCCGCCAGGAGCAGAACTACGTCAGCTTCCTTCGGCACATTTGCGCCTTTCCTTTATGAAGATTGACG
>CAYOZX010000168.1:0-7921 GCA_964408515.1 uncultured Acidobacteriaceae bacterium
TTTCTGGATCCCCACCCCGCGGGTATCCGGGCCGTGTGCTTGCACAAACCCTTTTGCAAAACAGGTCCGAACTGTGGATCGTGCAAACGAGCGCAACCGTTGGTCTACCCCATAAAGGCCGAGAGAGTCGTATCGGTGGCCTTCTGCAGCGCGTCGAAGTACTTGTCGACTTCGTAAATGGTCTGATTGTCGGTGATGTCGGCAGTCATCCGCAGGAACCCGGTGGCGGTGATCGGCTCGATCTGTTCCGGTGTCGGCCGGCCGGTGGCATCGTAGTTAACGATCTGATCGCCCGCCATTTGCTCCAGCAGGAACTGGTCGTAGGGCTTGTTCTTGTTGAACGCCTGGATCACGTAATCGCGATACTTCCAGGCCACGTCGCGGTCCACGTCACCAGCGTCGCCCACCGAATCCGAGTAGCCGGCCACATCCAGCCAGTGGCGGCCCCAGCGCTCGCCGTAATGCGGGCTGGCCAGCAGCGTGTCGAGCACCTTCTCGTAAGCGTTAGCCGACTTGTCTTCCACGAACGCTTTCACTTCCGCCGGAGTGGGCGGCATGCCAATCAGGTCGAAATACGCGCGCCGGAGCAGCGTAACGCGGTCCGCTTCAGGCTGCATCTTCCAACCTTTTTCCTCCAGCTTGGCCAGCACGAATGCATCGATCGGGGTTCTCGCCTGATCTTTGTTTTTCACGTTGGGCACGGGCGGCTTAACGGGTTTGCGGAACGCCCACCAGTTGCGCGCCTGCGGCGTGATCTTGGCGGCCTCGCGCGCCGCCGCGGCGGCGTCGATTTCAGCCGTGGGGAACCGGCCCTGCTCGATGTAGGTCTTGATGAGCTGCTTCTCGGCGTCCGTCAGCTTGCCGCCGACCGGCATCTGATCGTTCTCGAGCATCTTCCACAGCATGCTGCGTTCGGGCTTGCCGGGCGCAATTACCGGCCCGTTGGTGCTGCCCGCCATCATGCCGGCGAAGGAACCCAGATCGAGGCCCGCCATTTTCTGGGAATCGTTGTGGCACTTGACACAATTCTTCACCAGCACGGGCTGCACCTCGCTCTTGAACAGCGGAGCGCGCTGCGCGCTTGCGGGGATGATTAGCGTGGCAAGCGCGATGGGTAGAGATAGCCAACGTGACATCGATACACCTTTCCTTACAGGTTCCCGGTTGGTTTAGTGTACCGTGCTTAGCCTTCAGAGTCAATCACTTGGCGTGATTTTTCCAGAGTTTTCGGGCTCCCCGCCCGGGCGGTGGTATTGCGTTCTCACTCTCGGTCTGCCGCTGCATGTGCAAGTGGTAATAGTGGTAAACCAGGTACATCATCGGCAGCACCAATAGAGACGATTTCCAATCCCCGGCCCGATTCCACACGCTGATCAGCCCAGCCACGGCCGCCCCGATCAGATAATAAGGGAAAGACCATAAAAACCAGCGATCCCAAACCATTCTGAGTGTTTTTCCTTCCAGCATCGAAATCACGCCAGATACTAAAAATGTGTTTATGACAAAGAAGATCTGAGCGGCTAACGCCATCAGCGCGGCGATATTGATGTGGCCTCGAACCAGAGCAAAATGAGAAATCAAATAAGTAACCGCAATGCTAATAGCCAGGTTCGCCATATTAAAGAGCACCTGAACGAAAGTGGGCCGTTTCCTGGCCTTCCACACACATTGAACTAGGGCCGCCGCGCAGCCCATCGCCATAGTTTCGGAAAAGCTAAAATCGGCGATACCGATCAGAATAAAAAGAAAATTCAGAGAAAATGTGCCGGTAATTCCAGGCAGGTTAACCTTCAAGGTCGATGCCAGCGCCGCCAGGAGCAAGTAACTGAAGTAGCGTAGCGGATCCAGGGTTACCCACTGATACAAACCAATTGCGAGGAGAGTTAGCCCGGCGATCACCACGCCATCGATATATAGTTGCGCTTTTCTCGGCATTTTGCTAATTCTCTGCTTTTGTGATTCGCAGCACACTTCCACGGTAAAGCCTAGGGTGTGCTAAGAGCAACCCAGATTGCTCCTGAGGAAAGGCTCGGTGGTACTACGGAAGAAGTCCTTGCTGTGGCAGCGACATTATCTGCCGGCCGCGGAGCTGATGCCGGCTGCGGCTTCTTCGCGATACAACCGGGCGCCTGCTAAAGTGCCCAGGCTGACCTCCACGATGCCAACGGCGAGGCCCAACAGCATCATGCGCTGGGGGAAAAGGTCGAGAATGATTGGCGCCGCGCTTCCCAGAAGATACGCTGTCAGCCATACACCCAGCGCCGCGACCAACGCGGTCTTCGGCCCGGCGCCGTAGCGCGGCCGAATGGCGGCATAGAGCCACACGGCAAGGATTCCGGCGGCGAAGCCCCAGAGATTGAAAGCCGCAATCTGACCGCCGGTCATGTCCCCCGACCGATTCAGCGTTTTCATGGCCTCCGCCCAATCTTTTTGTAAAACGATGGCGTTCAGCACGAACTCGAACACATTGATGATGAGCCCCGCCACTAAACCGCCCAGCAGAACTCGCGTCCAGTTGATTCGTCCCATACGGTCCTCCTGAAAGACATCGAGCATTTTATGTCCGCTGCCGGGCGGACGCAAGGGGGTGGCGGCGCCCGGCCCCGCTCTCAAGTATTTCCGTCATCCCGCCGATAGCTCGTTATGTGGGGCGCGTGTACAATCCGACTAGGCTTTATATTGCCAGCCTCTGCCTGCCCAGTATCTACCTGATAATACTGGCGATAATGCGATGGCGCCCAGGCAACCCGGTAGCTCTGGGTTTGCTTTTGATGGCGGCCGCCGTGGCTTCGAAGATGAAGGTCCGAATCCCCCGCATGACGGGCACGATGTCGGTCAGCTTCCTCTTCATCCTGGTCGGTGTCGCCGAATTGGATTACCCTCAGACTCTTACTATCAGCCTGCTCGGAGTGCTGGTTCAGCTTCTTTGGAAACCAAAGGCAAGGCCCAGCTTCTCGCAAGTGCTGTTCAACGTTTCCAGCATCACGTGCTCCACCTTCTGCGCCTCTTCGGTTTACAACGCCCCTCTTTTACGAGGGTGGGGCTTCGGCCCGCCCATTTTGTTGCTTTGCGCCACGGTGTCTTATTTTCTGTTCAATACCTTTTCGGTGGCGGGCATCATCGCCATCACGGAAAAACAGAAATGCTGGCGGATCTGGAAAGAGGGATTTGTCTGGACCGCGCCTCAGTATCTGGTGGGCGCGGCGATGGCATGGGTGATCCATGCGGAGATTGCGTGGATAGGCTGGCAACCCGCGATATTGACGATGCCTGTGATCTATCTGGTTTTTCGTTCCTACGATCTGTATCTGAACCTCATCATTGAACGCGAGAGTCTGGTGAAAGCGCGGGCGGCCGCGGAAGAATCCAGCAAATTGAAATCCGAATTTCTCGCCAATATGAGCCACGAAATTCGCACCCCGATGAATGGGATCGTGGGCATGGCAGGCCTGCTCCTCGGCACCAAACTGAACAGTGAGCAGGAGGATTATGCCCTCACCATTCAATTCTCGGCCGACGCCCTGCTGAACATCATCGGCGACATTCTGGATTTCTCCAAGATCGAGGCGGGAAAGCTCGAGCTGGACGAGGTGGAGTTCGATCTTCGCCGCGACCTGGAAAACCTGATGCGGCTGCTGAGCCCGAAAGCGGCGGAACGGAGGCTGGAGTTACGGTGCTCGATTGCAGACGATGTGCCGGAACGCCTGTGCGGAGATCCGGGCCGCCTGCGCCAAGTTTTGCTAAACCTCCTCAGCAATGCCCTGAAATTCACGGCCAAAGGCAGCGTATCGCTAAACGTCACCTGCGATCTGATAATGCAAACAGGTTGCGCGCCGGTACAGGCTTTAAGGTTCGAAGTGACCGACACCGGGATCGGACTTTCCGAGGATGTTCAGCGAAAGCTATTTCAGCCCTTCACTCAAGCCGATGGCTCCACCACGCGCAAATATGGAGGCACAGGCTTGGGGCTGTGCATCAGCAAACGTCTTACGGAGATGATGGGCGGACAGATCGGCTTGCGCAGCGAACTGGGAAAGGGATCGACCTTCTGGTTCTGGATCAGACGGGTTGCCGCCAGCGCCCCAGCCGAGGCCGCGAGCGTGGCCCCGGCGCCGGTGGCGGCCGCGTTATCCGCTACCCCCGTGTCCGCGACCCCGGTATCCGCTGCCCCAGCGTCCGCCAACGACGCGCAATACGTTCGGCATCCGGACCGCGAGGAGACGGCGCCAACGCCAGCCATAGCTCTCACTCAAAATATGGAATGGTTCCGCGTGTTAGTGGCCGATGATAACTTAGTGAACCAGAAGGTCGCTTCCAAGCTCATTCAGAAACTCGGATATACCTGCGATGTGGTGAGCAACGGGCTTGAAGCGGTAGAGGCGGTCGAGCGACGCCGGTACGGAGTCATTTTGATGGACTGCCAGATGCCGGAAATGGATGGGTTTGAAGCCACAGCGGAGATTCGCAAACGGGACACTAACTACACCCCGATTATTGCTCTTACCGCGAATGCGCTCAACGGAGACCGGGAAAAGTGCTTGTTGGCGGGAATGGACGATTATCTCGCCAAGCCCATCAGCGCGGATAAGTTGAAGGCCATGCTCGACCGGATTGTGCAAGCGGAAAATGAGCCGGAGGCGGCTTTCCCTGCTGCTTTGACCGGAACCCGCTAAATTCCGCCAGCCAGCCCGGCAGGTCGAAGCAAGTCAGTACCAAATCCTTAGTACAACTCACTCCACCTGAGGCAGTTCCTCACTAGCTTCTCAGCGGCGCCTTAGATTCATGCTGGAAGAGTAACGAGGCGCCAAATGCTCCACTTCCTCTCAATGACAAAACATGTAACAAAACGAAATTGGGTATTATTCTGGCCGCGAACCGTGCTTAGCGGTGTTCTTCTTTTTGCGGGCCTGGTGAATGCCCAGGCCGTGTTCGCACAATCATCCAAATTATCCAAAGATCTGCAAGGAGTAGCTTCCACGGCGGCTCCCGACGTCATCGTGCAATACGTCAAGGCCCCCACCAGCACCGACGTGCAGAAGGTGACTTCCAGAGGCGGCAAGCTGAAGAAGCAATATAACGTCATTAAAGGCGTCGCCTACACCACCGTGCCCGCCGGCCAGTTGAGCACCATCGCCGGCGATGCCAACGTCAAGTACATCACGCTGGACCGCAAGGTGAAAGGCAAGCTGGAATTCGCCGAGCCCGCCACCAACGCCAGCATCGCCCTGGCTTCCGGCTATGACGGAACCGGCGTAGGCGTGGCCATCATCGATAGCGGCATCACCCCGCATAATGACCTGAATGTGGCTGGCAGCAACCAGAGCCGCATCGTATACAGCCAGAGCTTCGTGCCGGGAGACACCTCTACTGCGGACCCTTACGGCCATGGCACGCATGTGGCCGGCATCGTCGCAGCCAATGGCGCGATGTCGTCCTTCAAGAACGCCCTCTACACCTTCAAGGGGATCGCCCCCAACGCCAACCTGATTAACCTGCGGGTGCTGGATGCCAACGGCGAGAGCACGGATTCGGCGGTGATCAACGCCATCCAGACCGCCATCAGCCTGCAATCGCAATACAACATCCGGGTCATCAACCTCAGCTTAGGACGTCCCGTGATGGAGTCCTACACCACCGATCCGCTGTGCCAGACGGTGGAGGCCGCCTGGAATGCGGGCATCGTGGTGGTGGTGGCCGCCGGCAACAACGGGCGCGACAACTCCCAGGGGACGAACGGCTACAGCACTATCAGCAGCCCGGGCAATGACCCCTATGCCATCACTGTAGGCGCCATGAAGGATATGGGCACGGCGGTGCGCGGCGACGACCTGATCGCCAGCTATTCCAGCAAGGGACCCACGCTGCTCGACCACATCGCCAAGCCGGATCTGGTGGCGCCGGGCAATGGCATCATTTCCACCTTGTCCTATGGCAGCGCCATCACAACCAACTACGCGGCTAATGTGGTGCCGGTAAGCTATTACCGGGCCGTCGGCTCCTCCCAGACGTCGACCGATTATTTCCGGCTGAGCGGCACCAGCATGGCAACCCCGATGGTGGCCGGAGCAGCGGCGCTGTTAATTCAACGGGACGGAACGCTGACGCCCGATAGCGTGAAGGCGCGCCTGATGAAGACTGCAACCAAGACGTTTCCCGCGGTGAGCACGGTGACCGATCCTGTGACGCTGGTGACCTATACCAGCTACTATGACCTGTTCACGGTGGGCGCGGGATACCTGGATGTGTGGGCGGCGCTGAACTGCAACGACACGGTTGCCGGCGGCTCCACGGCGATGTCGCCGACGGCGGTGGCGGATGCCAGCGGCAATGTCACGCTGGTAAACGGCACGTCGGTGATTTGGGGGACCAACGTAGTGTGGGGCACCAACGTGGTGTGGGGCACTTCGGTGATTTGGGGCACCAGCGGCGTGGTGGAACCCACCAATGTGGTGTGGGGCACAAGCAGCGTGAGTGGTTACAACGTGGTTTGGGGCACCTCGGTAATTTGGGGCACGGGTTTTCCTTTCAGTGAGGCCCTGTCGATCAAGGGAGAGAGATAAGTGCGCAGCGCAGCAATCCTCACAACCGACAACGCGGCCCTTGGTGGCTTGGGCTCGGCGGCGCCACCCTGAGCCAGTAGGTAAACGGGAAGAACTTAACTAGCCAATGGCTTTTATAGCGGGCGGGCCGGTATCCGGTTCGCCCGCAATGTTTTTATCTGATGATTCGAAACAATTTCCTGCAGATCGTTACTAGTCCTGCAGCGCACGTCGCGCACATGAATTCCCCGAGGAGACTTCACCATGCCGGATTTTTGGATTCAACTCGAGCACCGTCCCTGGGATATTTGCCCTCACAACATCGACCGCATGGTTGGTCAGAACATAAAAGACAGAGAGACCCTGGGGAACACGCCTGGGCCGTCGCCGGTCAGCGTGTTTCTTCCGTCTTTCAGCGGCGGCCCTGGCCGCACGGTCACGATGTTCAAGCCGTTGAGCAAAGGCGGCAAAGTGATTGACGCGCTGATTCTGCGCCGTTACAAACCGCCCACCAAGCCGGACCAGAGCGATGCCTGGACCGTGCCGGACGACCGCAAGATAAACCCGTGGGACTTGAACGAGCTGCACCCTGGCGAGAACGGAACGATGGGCACGATTCCCGGCCCGGTCATTGAGTGCAACGTGGGCGATCGGGTGGTCGTGCATTTCCGCAATAAGGATAATCGCGTGGATCCTGCTTCGCTGGGACCCGCTCCCATGCCGCTGCCCATCGAGAAACGCTGTCATAGCATGCACCCGCATGGGTTCGTCTTCAAACCCACTTCGGATGGCGCGTACCCGCTCTCGCCCGCTGATCCGACGCAGCCCGTCGCTCCCGAGGCCGCTGCCTGGGCAAGCGTGCCGGGATTCACCGGCCCGTTCAAAAAGGGCGATCGCGTGCCGCCTAACGGGACCTTCATTTACACCTGGGAAACATTCGGCTGGCCCACTACCGCCGGGGTGTGGCTCTATCACGACCACTCCATTTGCGACATGGAGAACGTGGAGCTCGGAGCCATCGGCATCATCGTCATTCACAACACGGCCGACAAGGATCAGGAAGTGGACATGCGCGATCCTGCCAATCCGGATCAGCTCGATCCCGCCGTGCTTCCTGGCGGCTCGCCCACCGGCTCTCCCATCATTTCCAGATTTTTGCCGCTGCCTGTCACTAACGCAGTGAACATTCTGCCCCATCAATTGGAAAGTCTGGTGCCGCATGGCGGGGTTCCCCACACGCATGACGCCCCGGTTGCTCCACCGGCCGCCGGCGCCCCGCCCTCGTTCGTGCTCCAGGATGAGTACCTCAAGTTGCAGGTCGACCCTAACCTTCCAGCCCTCACCCAGACCGGTCTCTTTACTTACCGCCCACCCCCCGAACA
>CAYOZX010000168.1:7931-8194 GCA_964408515.1 uncultured Acidobacteriaceae bacterium
ACGTGCATCAACGGGCGGCAGTATCTGGGCAATACGCCGACCATTGTCTCGGGAACAAAAACCAGAATGCGTTTCGGCGTAGTGGGAATGGGCAGCGAATTCCATACTTTCCACCTGCACGGCCACCGTTGGATCATCCCCGGCCCCGATGGCAACACGCCCACCGCTATTCAGAACAGCGCACAGGTAAAGGCGGTGTCTCAGTTCGAGGACACGCGCACCTTCGGCCCCGCCAATTCGTTTGTGTTCACGGTGAATGGCCA
>CAYOZX010000169.1:0-8129 GCA_964408515.1 uncultured Acidobacteriaceae bacterium
GCCCAATCCCTTTTTTGGCCTGATTGAGATCATCAGCAAACTCAAGGACGCCAAAGGGAAGATCCTGATTCCCGGTTTCTACAAGAACGTCAAGGCGCCAAGCCAGGACGAACAGAAGGCGTGGAAGCGTCTGCCATTCAATGCAGAGCACTACCGCAAGTCGGAAGTCGGGTCGACCGCGCTCACCGGTGAGCCGGGTTTTCCCGTGCTCTACCGCACGTGGGCGCGGCCCACGCTGGAAGTGCATGGGATGCCAGGGGGGTTCGTGGCCCCCGGCGCGAAGACCGTGATTCCTGCCCGGGCTTCAGCCAAGGTGTCCATGCGACTGGTACCCAGGCAGGATCCGGACGACATCTTCGAGCGGTACAAGAAATACGTCAGCAAGCTCACTCCCAGGGGGATACAGCTGAACATTAAAGTCTTGAGTAAGGGGCCCGCTTGTGTTGTCGAGACCAAGAACCGGTACATCAAAGCGGCCACGGAAGCCCTGCACCATGTATTCCGGAAGGAGACGGTTTTCATCCGCACCGGAGGCTCCATACCCATCGTGACCGACTTCCAGGATGTGCTGAAGATTCCCAGCGTGATGATGGGCTTCGGCCTGCCGGACGACAACCTCCACGCCCCCAACGAAAAATTCCACATTCCAAATTTCTACCGCGGGATTGAGTCGATCTGCCTGTTCTTTGAGAGGCTGAGCGCATAAGTCCGCAGGGATATCGGAACCAGGCTGTCGCGGCGGCAACAACGTTGTTTTTGACTTCCGGCTGAGTTAAGCTTTGGATCGCTCTCGCGATTCTCTCCTCCTTCGTCCTCACCCTTGGAATACTGCACGTGGTTTGCATTGTGCGTTCAACCTGACGGGGTCGGTTTGAAGGACATACCAGATATAGTGTTTTCTTGCTTGACCCCGCGGCGATTTCGCCGTTAGAGTAGCTCTAATTTGTGCCTCGCCCGACCCAGCACGGGCCGGCATTTTGCCGAGCGACTGGCGGCGGAATCCAGCTAGTTAACCCTTATCTGTCTGCGCCTTCGTCACTGGTGGGTGTGCGGAGACCGCCAAACCGCCGGTCAAGGACCAGCGCGCGAGCGCCTGTTCCAGCACCTGGCGACCAAGGAGTCGAAGTTGCTCAAACTGAAAAAGCTCCAGATTCTCGGGTTCAAGTCCTTCTGCGACCGCACTGAATTGAAGTTTCACGGCGACGGTGTGGCGGCGATCATCGGTCCGAACGGTTGCGGCAAATCCAATATTGCCGACGCGATTTCCTGGGTGTTGGGCGAGCAATCGGCAAAAACGCTGCGCGGCTCGCGCATGGAAGACGTCATCTTTGCCGGGACGCGTGACCGCCAGCCCACGGGCATGGCGGAAGTTTCCCTCACGCTGATCGATCCAGAAGTCTACGAAGGCTCCGATGCGGGCGAACCGACAGAGCTGGATATCCAGGATGAGCTGCCGCTGGAAGACTGGGACGAGGCCGAAGTGCGCAGCCGCGCCGCCCAGGAAACCGCCCGCCTGACCGAAGAAACGCGTCCGGGAAGAGTGGAAGAAGCGGTCGAAGTTGGGGGCAATGGAGTTCCGAGCCCGGAAGCGGGTGAAGGCAGCGGTTACGCCGGATCGGGAACGACTGCCGGGCCGCAGGTGGTGTTGAAGATTCGCCGGCGGCAGTTCAAACCGCAGGCACGCGCGGGCGAGATCGTAGTCAACCGTCGCCTGTTCCGCTCCGGAGAAAGCGAGTACCTGCTCAACGGCAAGCTGTGCCGGCTGCGCGACATTCAGGAGCTCTTCATGGGCACGGGTTTGGGCCCGGAGTCGTATGCCCTCATCGAGCAGGGGCGCATTGGGCAGATTTTGAGCAGCCGTCCGACAGACCGGCGGGCTGTCATCGAGGAAGCGGCCGGCATCACCAAGTTCAAGACCAAGAAACGGCTGGCGGAAGCCCGCCTGGAAGATGCCAGGCAGAACCTGGCGCGGATCAATGACATCTTTGAGGAAGTCACGCGGCAGATGAATTCACTGAAGCGCCAGGCGTCCAAAGCGGAGCGCTACGCCAAACTGCGGGAAGAGATGAGGGCCAGGCTCCGGCTGGTGCTGGCCAGCAAATTTGCCCAGCTTGACCGCGACAGTGCCGCCCTTGACAGCCAGATTCAGGCGGTTTCGCAACAGATGCGCGGGCAGGCCGAGGGCGTACAGCAGCTCGAGTCCGAGCAGTGCGAGCGCACCCAGCGCGGCTATGCCATCGAAGATGAGGTGCGCGAGAACCGCGAGCGCCTCAGCCAGCTCAAGCTGGAAACTGATCGCTCGCAGGCTCAGCGCCGTCACAACGAAGAGCGTTGCGCGGAACTTCTGCAGCGCGTCGCCTCTTGCGAAGCTGAACTGGCACAGGTCCAGCAGCGCTTGTCGGGGTTGCAGGTCGAGCGCGACGCCAACCGGCAGAGTCACGAATCGGCGTCCGATGAGCTGGCGGCGGCGCAACAGGAATTGGCTCAAGCTGAGCAGGAATCCGAGGCCGCTGCCGCAGCCCTGGCAGACATGGAGCGCCGGCAGGAAGAAGCACGCGGCATCATCCTGGAAGCGGTGGGTTCGGCCTCCAACCTGCGCAATCGGGCCGCGCAGGCGGAAGAACGACTGGCCGGAGTGGAACGCGAAGCCCAACGGCTGACCGCGGAGATGGCGGCCGCCCACTCGCAAATGGAAGCCTACGGAGGACAGCGCGGACAGTTAGCTTTGGAATTTGAGACCGTGTCCCAGCGATTGGCCACGCTCGGCGAAGAAATTGCAGGCACACGGCACACGCAGCAGTCCAAGCGTCGCGAGGAAACCGAGGCCAAGAACCGTCTCGATAGTTTTCGCGCGGAGTACGCTGCCGCCATCGGCAGGAAGAGCTCGCTCGAGGCCGTCATCGCAGAGCACGGATATTCCACGGAGTCGGTGCGGCGTCTGTTTCAATCCGGCGGCATGCAGGGCGGACTGGCGCCCACCGGCGTACTGGCTGATTTCCTGGAGGTGGAACCGCGCTACGAAAGCGTGGTCGAAGACTTCCTGCGCGATGAGCTCAACTATATCGTGGTAAAGTCCTGGGACGCAGCCGATGAAGGCTTGCGCCTGCTGCGCACGGACGTGGATGGCCGCGCCACGTTCCTGGTTCACCCCGAAGATGCGCAGGCGAAGTTTTCCTTTACCGTGGATGAGGCCGCCCGCCACGCCTCCCACGGCGGTTCGGTGGTTCCGCTCAAGAATGCGATTCGCGTGCTCAACGGGTTCGGGCGGTCGCTGGAAGTGATCCTGCCCAAGCTGCGTGATGGCTACATCGTGCCCGATCCTGACCTTGCGCGGAGTCTCGCGCTGGAAAACCCCGATGCATTCTTCCTTTCACAATCGGGCGAGTGCTTCCATAACGTCACCGTGACCGGCGGCCGGCAGCGCTCTGAAGGCCCGTTATCCATGAAGCGCGAGTTGCGGGATGTGCAGCGCTATATGGCAGAGCTGGAACAGGCCCTGCGGCAGGAGGAGATGCGCGTGCTGACCCTGGGACGCGAGATCAGGGATCTTACCTCCCTGCTGGAGCGTCTCGAGGGCGAAAAGCGCGAGGCGGAGAAGCGGGCCATGACGTCCGGCCACCTGCTGCAGCAGCTGGAGACGGAGTTCACCAGGGTGGGCGAGCGCCTGCAAACCTCTGGCCAGGAGCTGCAACGCCTGCTGGAGGAACGGACCAGGGAGACTTCCCTGCTCCATGAATGGAAGATGCAAATTGCCGCCGCCGAGCAGAATCGGGTGGAACTTGAGCGCAGTCTGGCCTCGGGCCAGGCACAGCTCTTCGCCATGCGGGAAAGCCGCGAGGCAGCGGCCCAGGCTGCGGCCCGGCATCTGGCCGGAGTCGCTACCCTGGCCGAGCGTCACCGTGCTGCCGCAGCGGTGCTCGAGCGTATCGAAAGCCAGTTCCGGGAGACGATGGAGCGGGCGGAGGCGCTGCGCCAGCAGATTCAGTCGGCCGCCACGGAAAGGATGCAGCGGGAGCAGGAAAATCAGGAAATCGGAACAAAGCTGATCGAGTTCGACGCGGAGCGCAACGCCTGCGAGACCCGCGACGGCCTGCTGCAGATGGAGTCCGACGAAGTGCGCGCGCGCCTGGCAGAGATCGATCAGGCACTACACGCCGCGCGAGAAGGACTCGAACAGTTGCGCGACCGAAAGGCTGAGCTTTCCGCCGCCGCCGCCAAGCTGCAATCGGATGCCCAATACCTGGCCGAGACCTGCATGAACGAGTTCGGGTTGCAGCGCGATGAACTGGTTTCTGACAGCTCGCTGGTTGTCGTTACCGGCGAGCAGCTGGCGGCGGAAGATCAGATCTGTCGCGATATGCGCGCGCGCCTTGACGCGATGGGACCGGTCAACATGATGGCCCTGGAGGAATACAAGGAGACGGCCGAGCGCCACGCGTTCCTCGAAACCCAGAGAAAAGACCTCCTCGAGTCCATCGAGAACACACAGGCTACAATCCGCGAGATCGATACCTTTTCACGGCAGAAGTTTGAGGAGGCCTTCCAGAAGATCAACGAAAACTTCCAGACCACCTTCCGAAAGCTGTTCGGCGGCGGCCATGCCTTCATGCGTCTGACCGACGAGGAGAACAGCGCCGAAAGCGGGATTGACGTGGTGGCTTCCCCTCCCGGCAAGAAGCTGCAGAATGTGCTGCTGCTCTCCGGCGGGGAAAAGGCGTTGACCGCATTGGCGCTGCTGGTGGGAATCTTCCAGTATCAGCCCAGCCCGTTCTGCATCCTGGACGAAGTGGACGCGCCCCTGGATGAAGCCAACATCGGACGCTTCACCGAACTGGTGAAGGAAATGGCCGTCCAGACCCAGTTTGTACTCATCACCCACAGCAAGAAGACGATGAGCATAGCGCCGGTCCTGTACGGGGTGACCATGCAGGAGCCGGGCGTGTCCAAGCTGGTCTCAGTGCGATTCGGAGCGGCATAGAGGCCGGCAAGAACGTGCCTTGGTTCCAGCTGCTTCTCTTATGTAGCCCCGCCTGGATCGTCTCCTATCGTTCGTTCGTGAGTATTCCTTTGTGCTCCCGCGTTAATCGCGGGCCTACGCTTCCCCTACCCCGGATACCAGACTTTTCGCGGGTCGTCCGGGCTGCGCCGGTAGTCCCAGGCATCGTCGATCAGGCGCTTGAGATCGAAGCGTGGCCTCCAGCCCAGCAGAAACCTGGCCTTCGAGTTGTCCAGCCAGGTTGACCAGTACGGGGTCGCAATCGTGACCGAAGGAAGGCCTCGCGTCTGGCGCAGGTAATCGGCCACTTGCCTGTAATCAACCGGTTCCTCCATGCAGATGTTGAAGGTCTGCTGGCGGGCTCTCGGATGCTCGAGGGCCAGCAGGATAGCTTCCACCAGATCGCTCACGTGTACGAAATTGCGCCTTACCGGTTGACCCGCGGGATCGAGCATCACCGGAACCGTAGCCGTTCTGACGTACTCTGCCGCCCGCTCGGCGCCCACAAGATCCGCCCATCGCGGTCCGCCGAAGACATCCTCTCCGAAGGAAAGCGAATATTTGAAGTCGTCTTTCTCCATGATCCACGGGGCGCGCAGGCAGCATCCGTTCAGGTCGTACTGGACGTAGTACTGTTCCAGCATGACCTCCTCGAGCACCTTGGACAGGGCATAGCAGCCAGGATAGGCGCTGTGCTTCTGCTGCTCCGTGACCGGAAGGGCATGGGGATAGAAGAAGTGTCCGACGGCAGCATCGCCGCCCAACAGAATGATCTGCCGGAATGACGAACTGCCACGGCATTCTTCGAGCAGCCAGAACAGACCCTTGACGGTTACATCCACCACGTCATCGGGCGTTTCCTTGCACGTGGCAAGGTGGAGGACGTGAGTCACGCCGCGCATGGACTCGGCAACCACTCGGCGGTCCGCAATGCTTCCCTGCACGACCTCCAGACGCGGGCGGGGCGGGAGAATGCGGTTGTGGCACAGCGCACGAATGACGGCAGAGCCATGGTCGGGGCTGTCCAGTATGCGCTCAATGAAATTGCGTCCCACCTTGCCCGTCGCACCGGTGACCAGGATACGCATCGGAGAGTCTGCGGCTGGGTTCATGGCGTGGGAATCTACATCAGAGCTGAGCGCGTGGCAATGCGCCGCCGGGGAAGATCGTCAAGGATCCTGAAATCAGGAGACCGGCTTCAAACCTTGCTCGCCGACACCAGATCCAGGAAGGCTCGATGCACCCGCATGTCTTGAGACAGCTCAGGATGGAAGGTTGCGGCCATTATGTTTCCCTGGCGCACGGCAACGGGATCGCCGCCTTCCGTGGCGATCACCTCGACGCCCGGTCCCACACGCTCGATTTTCGGGGCGCGGATGAAGACCATTTCAGTGGGCGAGCCGGCAAATACTCCCTGCCGGATCGAGCTGTCGACCTGGCGTCCGTAGGCGTTGCGGCGGATGGCGATATCGAGAGCGCCCAGTCCCGGCTGGGGTGGATTCTCGACCTCGCGGGCCAGCAGGATTGCCCCGGCGCAGGTTCCGAACGTGGGCTTGACGCGGACAAACTGGTTCAATTCCTTGAATCCAAGCTCGCCGAGAAGCTTGAGGAAGGTGCTGGACTCGCCTCCGGGAATGACCAGGCCGTCGATCTGTTCAAGCTGTTCCGGCTTTTTGATGAGTACAACTTCGGCGCCCAGCTCTTCCAGCCGTCGGCGGTGCGCATCGAAATCGCCCTGCAGGGCCAGAACACCGATCTTCATATGCGTGCCGCAGGCGCCCGTCCGCGGAAGCCGCAAGGCTAGCGGCGACCGAATGCGCCTCAGTTAATTCTAACGGATTTGGCGCCTCCCACATCTTCCCGGGATGATTTGAACAATCCAGCGGCGCTTGATAGTTTGCTTGCGGAGCTGAGCGGAAATGGCGTCGCCAAAGCGAGTCTGGGTAGCGGCGACCCTCGACACCAAGAGGGACGAAGCAGAATATTTATGCGGCCTGTTAGAAGCGGCCGGGCTGGCTGTCGCATTGGCCGACCTCTCAACTTCGGGGAGTCCGGCAACCCTCGCTCCCTCTACGGCAGGCTTTGTCCGCGTGTCCCCCGCAGAAATTGCTGCCCATCATCCCCAAGGCACGAGAGCGGTTTTCACCGGAGACCGCGGCAGCGCTGTTGCCTCGATGGCCGAGGCTTTTGAGCGCTTCGTCCGAACGCGTGACGACATCGGCGGCATGCTTGGCATCGGTGGTTCGGGCGGCACGGCGCTGATCTCACGCGGCATGCGCGCGCTGCCCATCGGCGTGCCCAAGCTCATGGTATCCACCATGGCCTCGGGTAACGTCGCTGGGTATGTCGGCCCCTCGGACGTGACCATGATGTATTCCGTTACCGACATGGCTGGCCTGAACCGGATTTCGCGGCGTGTACTGGGCAATGCGGCCCACGCCGTAGCGGGCATGATGTTGCACTCCGTTCCACAGCGGGATCAGGACCGCCCGGCGCTTGGGTTAACCATGTTTGGTGTCACCACGCCCTGCGTGCAGCAGATCTCGTGGCTGCTCGCGCCCCGCTTTGACTGTCTCGTATTTCACGCCACCGGCACGGGTGGCCTCTCGATGGAGAAACTGCTCGATGATGGCTACATCCGTGGGGTGCTCGATATTACTACCACCGAAGTCTGCGACCACTTATTTGGAGGTGTGCTCGCGTGCACCGACGACCGCTTCGGCGCCGTAGCGCGCACCCGCGCGCCGTACGTTGGTTCCTGCGGTGCGCTCGACATGGTAAACTTTGCCGCGCCAGAGACGGTGCCGGAGTGTTATCGCGGGCGCAAATTTTACCCGCACAATCCACAGATCACTCTGATGCGGACCACGGTCGAGGAGAACATCCACCAGGCACGCTGGATTGCCGCGCGGCTCAATCGTTGCGAAGGTGAAGTGAGATTTCTGTTGCCGATGGGCGGAGTTTCGGCTCTCGATGCCCCCGGCCAGCCGTTCTGGGATCCGGCTGCTGATGCGGCGCTCTTCGACGCCCTGGCCGCGGAGCTTCAGCAGACCGAGCATAGGAAGCTGCTGCGGGTGCCGTGCCATATCACTGACGTGCTTTTTGCCCAGACGTAGGCCGAAGAGTTTCTCCA
>CAYOZX010000170.1:0-8042 GCA_964408515.1 uncultured Acidobacteriaceae bacterium
GCGCTGATCGTGGTAAATTAGCTTAGGTCTTTCAACGACTTGTCTCCGCAGGCGGGCGCGTAGCTCAGGTGGTAGAGCAATGCCCTTTTAAGGCATGGGTCGCAGGTTCGAATCCTGCCGCGCTCACCACTTCCGATGGAAAATCCGTTCGGCCCAAAAGTGTTACCCATGTAGCCGGTACATTCTGCAACCTATGTGTCCGGTCCGGACCATGGCATTGCGACCGTGACCCGGTGCCTGTGCCCTTGCCTTTTCCCGACCCGGGAACTTTTCCCCCGGTTACCCTCTATTACTTCTGTGCTATGCAGGTGGCACCACTGGTTCATTGACCCACCGGTGTCCGGTTGATAGGTTGGGCTCGTACGGTGATGCTGATTCGCCCCTCCCGCCGAGGCGATGACGGCATCCAACAGTTTGGGGTGAGCCAATGAAGTTGGTCCATGTCTGGTATGCGGCTTTAGGCTATGCGGTGGCCCGCTGGATCTTCCAGCGGCAGCCTGTGGCTGTTGTCGATCCGGTTACCCGTTTTCGCACCTCTGGCCTGCTGTAATTTGCTGAACGTGGGCGTGCGGCCCCGTTGCGTGCCTCTTCGCCGCGCACGCCCATTTTCTTTCTCGACCCGCGTTCGTCCCAAGGTTCTACTACCAACGTTTGCCGGCGTCATCTCGCTCCCACGGGAGTAGTGGGTAGAATTCTCTCAGCACCAGAACCAGTCCTTATCAACTGAATGCGGCGGCGATTCTGGTGCTCCCGTTTGCGGCAGAATAGCTCAGACCTTACATGACCCGCGTCAGGACCAAATCGCTCATCCTCGCCTTGGTGCTGGGGTGCCTCCCGACACAAGGGATAGCCCAATCGGAGGCCCCGGAACCGTCCCTGGGAGACCTGGCGCGCGCTCTGCGCAAGCAGAAGGCCGCCCCGCAGCACACGGTCATCGACAATGAAAATCTGCAGAAGGTGATGGACGAAGTCCAGGAGCGCAAGCTCAAAGGCAGCCTGCTGTTTACCTTTGATTCGGCCGCGAGCAAGTTCCAGGTTTCATCGCCCGATG
This sequence comes from uncultured Acidobacteriaceae bacterium, assembly GCA_964408515.1. Classification (GTDB taxonomy): domain Bacteria; phylum Acidobacteriota; class Terriglobia; order Terriglobales; family Acidobacteriaceae; genus CAYOZX01. The sequence goes on from CAYOZX010000170.1 coordinate 1,052, forward strand.
TGACTTGTGATCTATCCTTCAGCGCCTCGGCGACCCCGCTCATCTCTGACGCCTACATCACGCAGGACCTTCCTGCCAGCGAACTTGCCAAGCTGGAAGGACCGGCCGCGATCCGTGGAGATGCTTTGCAGGTTTCAGTGCACAACGGCACCAGTTGGAACATCAAGGAGATCACGGTGGGATTGACCCTGCTGCGCCGTCCCGAGCCAGGCTCGCCGCACGTGGTTCCAGCCGCAGAAACGACGACCTTGTTGTCGGAGAAGCCCTCCGACCAGACGGTTCTGTATCACCTCAAAGGTTCGGCTCCGCCTTCGAGCACTACGATTTTCCAGCAGACGTTGGCTTCATCTCCGGCCCTCAACCAAGACTGGCATTGGGCCATCGTTCAAGCCAAGGGTTTGCCCCCGCAAAAAGCACCTGCGCCGGCCGGCAACTGAAAGGCTTAGGACCGAGAAGCGCCCCGGAACTAACCCTTGGTCGGTTCTCGATCCCGCCTCTTCCCCTCCGGGGTTTGCCATGCCCGGCTATCTTGACGGACTTCGTGGCCGGCGGGTCACCTGCGGGACCTCTTCCGTCCGCCCGCTCTTGAGTGACCGGTATGCGGCATCAAGAATCTCCTGGTTCTGCCAGCCTTCTTCGCTGGGGACGGAAAACTCGGCCTTGCCTTCGAGCGCATCCGCAAAGGCATCCACCTGTTTCGCGTAGGCAAGCTGATTTGAGACCTGGTAGGACTCGCGCACCACCCCGCCGCGCCGGAACTCGATGGTAATCGGACGCTCCACGTTCAGAGCATCCGCAGCCCAGAGAACGCCGCCTTCGCCAACCAGTTCAAGCGGCGTTCGATAATCCGACCGGAACGAAACCAGCACGCTGGCCAGCGTTCCGCGCATGAATTCCAGGGTGAGCGCGGCGGCCGATTCCAGTCCCGAGCTCTTGTCTGTCAGCCCGCGGGCAGTCACCCGCGCCACTTCGTCCTGCAGGATGAACCTCAATGTGTCCACGCAGTGCACTCCCACATCCGCGATGGGGCCGCCGCCGGCCACGGCCGGGTCATGAATCCAGGCGCGCGGATGGCCCTGTCCAGCAGGGAAAGAGAATTCAGAGCGGGCAAAGACCACCTTCCCGATCTGCCCCGAGGCAACCATCTCGCGCAGCTTGGCCGTGCTGTCCTCGAAGCGGAAGACCTGGGCCCACGCCCAGAAGAAGCCCGGCCTGACGCGCCGCCTCCACCATGGCCTGACACTGATCCGCCTTCACGCCCATGGGCTTTTCGCACAGCACCGGTTTCCCGCAGCGCAAGGCCAGCAGCACGTCATCGAGATGGCACGTGTTGGGCGTGGTGACGAACACCGCATCGACTTCCGCTGAGCGGCACAGCTGTTCAGCGGAATCGAAAGCCAGGGGAATGTTGTAGGTGCGGGCGGACTCCTGCGCTTTCGCCAGGCTGCGGCGCGAAAGCGCCGTGACCCGGCAGTTGGTGGCCCGCGCAAACCCGGGCATCAGCCGCCTCACCGCGTGCAGTCCGAAACCGAGAACGCCGAATCGAATCATGGGGGTGCGCCAGACGGGGTGGGCCGGCTCGCGCCTGTTAAGGGGCGAAGGCCATGGACGCGGGCGCTACGCTGGTGGTCGCCGAGACGACGTTGCTGGGGAGGCCCCCGGACTCCTGATTGATTTCGAATTTTGTGATGTTCTTACCCGCCTGGCTGCCGACGTACAGGAATTTGCCCGCGGGATCGATGGTGGCAAAAACCGGGGCGTTCGTGATCGTAAAGGGCGATTTGTCGATCTGTGTAGTCGCGCCGGTCGCGGAGTCAATGGAATAGACAGAAAGGTTCTTGGAGCCGTTATTGGCCACATAAAGGAACTTTCCCGCCGCATCGACCGTGATAGCCAGAGGATTGGTGCCGGTGGCAAAAGGAGAATCCAGTGTCGGGGTCAAGGCGCCGGTTGCCGGGTCGATGGCCATGCCTGAAACCGTGCTGGCGGTGAAGTTGGCTACGTACAGATAGTGTTCCGACGGTTCGATGACCAGAGCAAAGGGCCCGCTGCCCGTGGCAAAGGGCGATCCCGCAATCGGCGCCAGGCTGCCGCCGGAATCGACCGTGTAACCGAACACAGACGCCAGGTTTCCGCTCGCAACGTACAGGAACTTTCCGGAAGGAGAAAGGGCCAGCGCCACCGGTTTGGCTCCGGTGGCAAAGGGTGAGCCCGCAATCTCGCTCAACGCGCCGTCGCCTGAGCTGATGGAGTAGACGGAAATATTGTTCGAAGTTTCATTGACCGCGAATAAGCGCGTGCCGCCCGAATCCATGGTCAGAGCCCTGGGATTAAGCCCTGCCGGGGTGCGCGGCATCGTCTCCTTCAACTCTCCCGTGTTGCTGTCCACGGTGAACAGGGAAATGTCGTTGCCCGACTGGTTGGCGGCATATACAAACTTGCCGGAAGGATGGACCAGCACAGAGACCGGTGATGCTCCCGCCGCGAACGGAGAGCCCAGAACGCGGCTGAGGTCGCCCGAGTTGGTGTCCACGCGGAAAGCGGCAATGGTGCTTTCACCGGGCAGGGCTACATATGCATTACGACCTGCCCTTCCGTTGCTTCCGCCTTTGCTGCCGCAGCCCGTCAGCCAGGCGATGGCATGCAGTGCCAGCAGCAGGAATATCCACTTGTTTCTCACCATCAGGTTGCTTCCCATGCCTCTGCCCTTACCAGCCCGCCCGGCTACGGAGACTGTGCCGGCGCTCGCCGGCCTTTGCGGTGGATTTTGCCCCAGGTGTACACCAGGCCGGCCGAAAACCGCAGGTTGTTTTGCTTGGTCTGGAACAGGTTCGTGCGCACATAGTCAACCTGGAACAGGCGCACGGCAAAGCGCGAAGAAAGACCCCAGTCCATGCCCCCGCCGAGAATCACCGCGCGGTCCGTGTCGCCCTCGCCGTTGCCCACGCGGACGAAACTGCGCGCGTCGCCGACCAGGACGTGAGCGAAGAAAACGCCCGGGCCCCGGGGATAGACAAACTGTGGCCCCACGGCAAGATCGCGCAGGTTCAGATTGCGGGTGTATTGCCCGCTCAGCTCGGCGGCCACCCCAAACCCGTGCGTCAGGTTGAAGGCCGGCGAAAAAGTGTATCCGTTCAAGTCCGCCGGATTGGCAAAGCCGAATGATTTACTGTCAAACCGGGTATAGGAATAGCCGCCGAAGACCTGCAACCGGGGCATGTCCTGCGCTTCCGCGACCGTGCCGCTGCAGGCCAGCAGAAGCAGCAGGCGAAACAGGCCTCGCCTGGCCGCATGTCTTTGCCGGGTACGATCTTTCCCGGAAAACCAACCTCGGGCCGCCGGGCGGTAAGCTCTCATGGGGATCGTTCAGAAGTCTCCTGGGTGTAGCTTCAGCTCACAGTCGGGGCCGGTTGCTTTTGGCACTGGGTATGATGCGGGACACCGCCGCAAAGCAACCCGGATGGCTCATTTCACCGCCATGGCTCCCACCATCGACGCGAAGATCTTGTAACCTTCCGTGCCTCCCAATTCCGGCTCGCTGGAGCGCTCGGGATGCGGCATCATGCCCAGCACGTTGCGCCCTTCGCTGCAGATGCCCGCGATATTTTCTATGGATCCGTTGGGGTTGGCTTCCGGCGTGACTTCTCCCGCGGGCGAGCAGTAGCGGAAAACGATGCGTCCCGAGCGGCGCAAATCCGTCAGGGTAGAATCATCGCAGAAGTAGTTGCCGTCCATGTGCCCGATCGGGATGGTCAGCACTTCTCCTTCGCTGCCGGCGTTGGGGAAGGGCGTATCGGCATTTTACACCCGCACCTGTTCCGGCTTGCCACCATATTTCAAACCGTATTGCGCATGAGCGCCCCCGGCAGCAGACCGGATTCACACAGGATCTGGAAGCCGTTGCAGATGCCGAGCACCAGGCCGCCGGAGGCAGCGAATTTCCGCACCGCCGCCATCACCGGGGAAAACTTGGCGATCGCCCCGGTGCGCAGATAATCGCCATAAGCGAATCCTCCCGGCACGATAATGGCATCGCAGTTCTGCAGGTCATGGGACTCATGCCAAAGGTAAGTGACCGCTTGCCTGGCCACTTGCTGGATCGTCCAGTGGGCATCCTGATCACAATTGGATCCCGGGAAAATAATGACCCCGAATTTCATTTTCCGTTCCTCGCGGAAGCGTCCCAGACAGAAGTCTAACACGCACACGCAGGCCGCCTGATGCAGAGTGCGATTCCAGGCGGCCCGGCCGGCTGATGGCTACAGATTGTCAGGCGGTGGCGGTGGAACAGGGAGAGCAAAGGGCTCTCCGGAAGGGGGAAGCGGGCCGGGCGGCAGCTCTTTGTGGAAAATAATCCTGTCGCCAAAGACGCCCGTTGCGCCGCGCATCGACTTCAACTGCCGCCATTGGGGGAGGGAAAGCACTTTGCGAAGATCGAGGTTCATCATGGTGAATTCGCGCTCCAGCTTCCCCCGCGACTCAAGCACCTGGTCCACCTGGCTTCCGATCTGCGCCTCGTCGGGAACATCGGCATCCAGTAGCGCTTGCAGCTTCAAATCTTGCTTCTCCATCTCGGCGCCGAAGTCGATCAACTTCATGCGGTGCTCGTAAAAGATCTGATCCAGCTGGGCAACTTGACCGTCGGTGATCTGCAGCTTTTTGACGATATCCGCGTTCTGCCACCACTTGCCCAGTTCATGGTGGTAAATCATGACCTGCCTCTTCTTTGCGGGGGGCGGAAGTGCCTGCACCGATTGCTGCGCCCAGCCCGCCGAAACCAAAAGCGCCAGCACCAGCACCAGCAGAGCACTAGTCTTCATGTTGTTTCTCCTTTGTACGGGGCGAGAATGTTGTGCGTGATCGCTCATCCTGGCGGATTTCCCGCACCAGGTACGCGGCGGGCTCCAGGGCGAGGGGCCCGTTGCTGCGCATGACCTGTTCCATCAAAACCAGAAGTTCATGATCGGGATCGGCTGGGGGAAGGTGTCGGGGAGGAATGGAAGCAGACTTGGTCCCGTCCCCGAGCAAGAGACCCATCGTGGCCACGATCACCAGCGCTCCCGCCCATGCCAGTCGGGGGAGGGCTGGCATGCGCTGACGCTGCGCCGCCGCGATGCCCTTCCAGATCGCGTCCCGCTGCCGCATCCAGAACTCGGCGTCTTCGGCTTCTACGACGCGCATGGCAGCCACGGCCTTGCGCAGCCGCGTCACCTCGACGAGGCAGGAATCGCAATACTCCAGGTGCGTGCCTGGCCCTCGCGAGACGTCGCTGACGAATTCAGCCAGTTCGGCTTCGCTCAAGTGCGACTTTATCTCCATTGCTGCTCCTTCAGTTGCCGGCGGACATGGCCCAGCGCCCGGAACAACTGCGCCTTCACGGTGCCGGTCCGAATTCCCAGGACCTGGCCGATCTCTCCCAGGGCCATGTCATCTCCGAAGCGCAGCAGGAAGACGGCCTGCTGCTGGGGCGACAGTTCCCCCACGGCGTTCCATACCGCATCCAATTCCGCCCTGGCCAGCAGCGCGCGCTCAGGTGAGGGCTGCGCTGAGGAAAGCGGTTGCCCGCTGCAGTTTGCCTCCTCCAGGGCGACCAGCCGCCTCCAGAAGGACACCCGACGGCTCTTGCCGTGATCGCGAACCAGATTGACCGCGATGCGCAGCAGCCAGACGTCGATGCGGCACTCGCCGCGGAAGCCGGCCAGGCTCCGGTAGGCCCGCAGAAAGCATTCCTGAGTCAGGATGTCGGCGTCGTCGCGGTCCTTCACCAGGAGTAGAATCACCCTGTAGACTCGTTTCTGATGCTGGCGCATGATCTCGTCGAAAGATTGGGGCCGGACCTCGTCGGCGACGCGCGCAGCGGGTACGTTCAACGTTGTGGCCAGGGTCGACTCCACCGTTAGTCTTTGCCGCTATGGTTAAGGACGAATTCACCAGGCCAAGGTTTACGGCCGCCCTTCCCGTTGCCAACAAAAAAGGATGACCCCCAGCGTCCCCAAGTCATGCGGCTGAACCATCACATCCAGATCACCGGAGGCGCGCTGAAGAACTGGTTCATCGCCCAGTTGCAGGACTCGCTTGCCGTGGGCCTGTTGTGGCTGATCGGACTTTACCTGATCGGCGTTCCCCTGGCGCCGCTGTGGGCTGCACTCGGCGCCGCCTTCCAGTTTGTTCCTCAGATCGGCGCTGTGCTGGGGTTGATCGGTCCGGCGCTGAGCGCAACCCTAAAGTTCGGAGACTGGGAGCACCCGCTGTATGTCCTGATCCTTTATGCCGTGATCGCCGTCGTCGATGGCTTTCTTCTTCAGCCCTATCTCATGAAGCGGACGGCCCGCGTCCCGGTCTGGGCTTCACTTTTGACGCCGCTGGTGCTCGGCATCGCCATTCCCTTCTGGGGCGTGCTCCTGGCGCCGCCGTTGCTCGCCATCCTCTATGCATATAAGTCCCGGCCATCCCGGACGCAGACTCCCATGCTATAATTTTTCTTCGTTGCGCCTGCACTGATTTGAGGCAATCCGTTGACCTCCTCGACGGGCACAATCCTGCGCCATTAGAGCTTACTGAACACGAGGTATCCCCATGTCCGGCCATTCCAAGTGGGCCACCATCAAGCACAAGAAGGGCGCTTTGGACGCCAAGCGGGGCAAGATTTTTACCCGTCTTATCAAGGAAATCAGCATTGCCGCCAAGAGTGGCGGTGATCCCGATGCCAATCCCCGCCTGCGCACTGCCATCGCCGCCGCCAAGGCCGAGAACATGCCCGCCGACAACATCAAGCGCGCCATCCAGCGCGGCACCGGCGAGCTTCCCGGCGCCACCTACGAGGAATTCACCCTCGAAGGTTACGGTCCCGGCGGCGCTGCCGTCCTGGCCGACATCAACACCGACAACCGAAACCGCACCGTCAGCGAGATCCGTCACGTGTTCGGCAAAAACGGCGGCAACATGGCCGAGGCCGGCGCCGTCTCCTGGATGTTCCACAAGAAGGGCGACA
>CAYOZX010000171.1:0-8030 GCA_964408515.1 uncultured Acidobacteriaceae bacterium
CCGCACGGCTTCACGAAGGGCGTCGCGTTCGCCGAGGCCGAGTTCCTGGCCGGCTTGATCGCCCTGCGTCATCTCAAGCGCCCGGCCGATGCGCTGAAGCCTTTCCAGACCCCGGTTGCCGCCGTCAACGTCGAATCATTGGAGGACGCAACATAAAGGTCATTGTGGACTTTCGTTTTGGGCGCGAGAGCCAGGACGCTGTTGGCGTCTTTTGGATCGGCAACGATGGCCCATGGGCCTTCAAAGACGACAAAGACTTTCTCCGTGGTGACCGCCGCCGCCGCGGTTTTTGCCGAAGTGGAGTCCGCTTGTCTAGACTGTTCGCACGCGACGAGCACGATTGCGACCAGAAAGACACAGGCAATTGCAACCGGCGTGCTAGGGAAGTGGGCGTGGCTATTCATAGGGTCTGTTCTCCTGTTTCTGGGGATTTAAGAGTCCGTACTATCCAGCGCGATTCGGGCCTACAGCTAGATGAAACAACGTCGACTAAGAGACCTTAAGGCCGTCCGTAAGCGGCAAACGCCGACCAGTAGTAAGGATGCGCGGTGCGCGGGTTGGAAAGCATCTTTCGCGAGCTCAAACGGACGGCGTCAGACATGGGCTGTCCGGCGAGCGCGTTGCGGTAAAAGTCTTCCACAAACGCTCGTGCCTCGACTGAGTCTACCGCCCACCGACTCGCCACGATGTGCGGTACACCTGCGCGCAGTAGAACCTCCGTAATGCTGTTGAATCCGCTTGAGCCCCCGCTGCCTGCCGCAGTGCTGCATGCGGAAAGAACTGCCAACTGCATGCCTGGTAGCTTGACCCGCCGCAAAGCATCGGCCTCCAGCAGCAGTGGAACGTCGGTTCGCGTCTCTCCGGCCAACATCAGTCCCGCTTTAGCAGGCGTGGCGAGTGAGTGTCCGGCAAAGTGGAACACGGCTGTCCCCGGCAATTGATCCCGGACAGCGTTGAAGGTCGCTTCGCCACCCTTGAGCACCGTTGCCGAATGAAAGCCACTGGCCACGGTGTCTGCTTCCGCGGCTACATCAGGAAGAGGAATGAGTCCATCCGCCGTCGACGAGGCGGTGCTGCCTACCACCAGGGCGGGCAAACCGGCTGAGATGCCCCTGTCGCTGCGCAGGCGGGCCTGCGAATCCTGACCCAGCGAATGAACAATAGCTGTACGTTCGACCAGATAGTGATCGTGCGAATCAAGCAGGGCTTCAAAAGGTACGTGGGCGAGCCATCCTTCAGCCTCAATCACCAGAGTGCGTCCCGGCGCGATGTGTTGTTCCACCGGCTCAATAAGCGCCCAGTAAAGACTGCGAGCGTCCCGGCGCAAAGCGCTCATCTCGGACTTGGGGTCGGAGGACAAATCGTGAAACCTTGCTGCTAACTCCCGCAAATCCTCAGTCTGTTGTGGAATCCATTGTGCATTCACACCGCGGTCGTCATAGATCCAGATCGCTAAACCGTCAGGGAGTGCGGCATAGGCAAGCACCGTTTCTTTAACCAAGAGAGGAAGGCGGGACTCCAGCGGCGGCGGGTCCGGCATCGTCGCATTGGTCAGAGATCGGTGCGGGTGGAAACCGACCGCCACGCGCTGTGGCGCTCCCAAGTACCACTCATACATCTCGAGCGCATCCTGGGGACGGCCCTGAACCAACTCTGCTTCGATAAGGGCAAGGTAGGCCGGAGCTGCATCCTTGCTCCAGCTTGTGCGTTCTGCCTCGGAACTAAGGGACGCAAGATTTTGTTCTGCCAGCGCCAGCGCTGGCCGGAGCGCCTGCTCGGCTTCCACCTCACGATGGCCGCGAAGCTGTACTTCCCCTAACGTGGAATAAAACATCTGGACGAGGTAGTTGTTCGAAAGCGGGCGAACCTGGTTCTGAATTGAGGTCAGTCGCCCAATGGCGGCGTCAAAACGACCAAAGCGCGCCTCCAGTCGAGCGATCCGAATCCCTGTGTCGATGGCGTAGTTACGACTGGCTTCGGTTCGCGGGGCAAGGGCAAAGAGGCGGGCTGCTTCGGCAAACTGGAGTTCGGCAACTTCGGGCTGACGAGCTGCAGTCGCTGCGTTGGCCATCGAATTGTGTGCCCAGGCGCGCAGTAGCAAGTCTCCGCTAGAGTCAATCAACGCCGTGGCCTCGCGCCAGATTGCCATTTGAAGATTTGGCCGGTCAGCCGCCTGAGCGATTTCAGCTCCCTGCAGATAAAGGTTGTATCCACGCACGGCGGGGAACTGCCCCGACCAGAAACTTTGCAGCCCGGTACCCGTTAATTTCAAAGCACCGGATTGATCACCCGTAGAGAGCTTGTCGGCTGCAGCAAAAGAAACGGCTCGCAGATAGAGGGCGGCATACACACTTTTTCGAGCCAGTTCCGTGGCACGCCCCGTGGCTCTTTCGTCGGCGCCGATATCGCCCATCAGAAACGAGCACACACCCTTCTCAAGCTCAAGCTGAATATGCAACCAAGCGTAGGAGTACTTCCAGGATTCCGCCAGCGCAGTGTTCGCCCGCCGCCGGCAAGATTCGCTGTGCCGCGTCATCTGGGCTGCGAGAATCTGTTCGAACTCCGCCCGCAGCGAACCCGCCACGTTACCGGAGGCGCGAAACAAACGCTGGGCGCGACCACTCTGCTCATTGGCAGCATCGTACTCGCCGGCCTCGTTGGCCCGGGTCGCACGGGCGAGCGCCGCAACTGCTGGTGGAAAATCTGCTGAAAAAGACCTGCGAAGAAGGTCAGAGAGCCAGCGGTCGTTGTGTTGCTGGCTGGTCAGGTCCGCCAAAAAAAAAAGCGCCTGCTGGGCGGCTGGGTCGGCCTTGCTGGCCGGCTCCGGATAGGCTTGCGGCAACCAGGAGATCACGGCGTCGTTCAAATATTCCTCGATGCGCTGGTCCACTTCAGAGCGGAGGCTCGGGTTGGCGGCCGACATTGCCAACTGCGCTGGCGACAGCAGGGGCGTCGCCTGACTCTGGTCGTGTTTCTGCAGCGTCGCCCGTATGTTTCTAACTCGCTCGCTGGCCTCACCCGCCCACTCGGAACGCGGTTCAATCTGCAAATAGCGCTCTGCGTCATCGAGCGCCTGCCGGTAGAGATGGAGTTGCTCCCCCACAATGGCGCGATTGAACAGCGCCACCGGATCGTCGGGCTTGAGCGCCAGAACCTGGCTCAGGGCTTCGTAAGCTGCCGCGTAGTCTTTTTTCAGGAAATGGGCGGTGGCCAGATCCGTCAAGATGTCTGGGGACTTTGGCGAAAGTTGCAGCGCCCGCTGCAACGACTCTGCCGCGGCGTCGTACTTCCCGTCTAGCAGGTCGGCCCGGGCCTTGGCGTGGAGCCAGTAGGAATCGGAAGGATGAGATGCCAACTGGTCGTAAATCAGGGCCTCGGCCTTCAGCAACGGCCCCGAGCTCTCGGCGAACGATGATTCGCTCTTCCGCTTCATCCCTTCCGCCAGGGGGGCATAAAGCGCTCCTGCCATTCTCAATTCGATCGGGCGTCTTTCGCGCGAGGCTTGCGCCAGCAACTTCGCTACCTGTTCCTTTTGGTTTCGTTGGAACTCGATCCGATAACCGACGATCACAACCGCCAGCACACCCGCCATTGCCAGAGCCAACCGAAAGGTAATCCTCCACCTCAACCACCAGGACCCTGGCTCGAGGTCAGCAGCAATCGTTCCCGCGATTTGGCGAGCCAGGCGGTGGTGCCAATCTGGCTGAGCGCTTTTCAGCGCCGCAATCTGTTTTTCCTCCGAGGAGGTGGTCTCCTCGTTCAGATCCGACACCGCTTCCTTAAGCAGCGCCCCGCAGTAGTCGCAGCCGCTCACATGCTCGAAGTGCTTCTGCACCTGCTCGGGCGCCATTTCTCCGCCCGCAATTTCATACCAAACCGTCGGCTCCGGGCAATCGGCCTGGCGGATCCGCTGCCGTCCCGACCCTAAGCTTTCGAAATCACGGTCCAACTTGCGCTCCCCACATGACGATCAATTGCTCAATGCTGCAAATACGCCTCTGGGAGTCCCAAAGGCTCACAAAACTGGCGTTCACAATTTAGAACGACTCCAGGCGGCGAAACCCTTCACTTATTGGTTCCGATGTGACTCTGGATCATGTGAGTCATCCGTCTCAGTACCGTTTCCACCCCTTTGGTATTCAGCCCGATCCAAGGAATGGACGCAATCGCTTGGGCAGTCATGCCATCCCGGTGATGAAGCCAGAAGATCGCTCGATTTCTGACCAGAATCTGGCCGGTGTAAAGCTTGCCCACAATTTCGTCAATCTGCCGCAAAGTAACCAAATCGTCCATGGACAGGAGGCTTCCGCTGCAGGCTGCAGGTGTGTCCAACGAAGTCTGCTCCGAGAGCACCTCGGTTTGACTGGCGTCCCGTTTCCGAGCCAGGTGGAACTTGAAGTGATCCAGCACCATACTGGCCGCTACAACTTTGAGAAATCCATAGATAGAGTCTTGGTGCCGCGACTGGAATTCACGCAGCAGGCGGCAGCCGTCCGCACACAGCTTCAGGTAGGTTTCCTGGACGAGATCGTCGACCAAGTCGAGGGGAGTCTGCGGCCATTGCCGCCGTGCAGTGCGCCCTACAACCTTGGCGATCAGCGGTTGAAAGCGGCGAATAAATTCCGCCCATGCGGCTTCGTTGTCAGAACCGACGCACGCTTTGACCAGGTCTTCCGAGGAGAGCGCTGAGTAGCTGGCCACCAGTCACACCCTAAGTGGCCGGATTTTACAGCACTTCTGTGAAAATGTTGCAAAGATTGGTAGGAAAGCCTGCAGATTCTTACACCAGCCCGACCGGCCTAGGCCAACAGTTTAGCCGCCTCTTGGGCGTAGTAGGTCAGGATGATGCTGGCGCCAGCGCGCTGGATACATAACAACGATTCCACTATCACCCGTTCCCGGTCGATCCATTGATTGCGGGCAGCGGCTTCGATCATGGCGTATTCTCCCGACACCTGATAGGCCGCCAGGGGCAGGTCGAAGCGCTGTCGGGCTGCGGCAATCACGTCCAGATAGGGCATAGCCGGCTTGACCATGATCATGTCAGCGCCTTCTTCGATGTCCAGTTCGATTTCTCGCATTGCCTCGCGGACATTGGCCGGATCCAATTGATAGGAGCCGCGGTCCCCGAACTGCGGCGCCGAATCGGCTGCCTCCCGGAACGGACCGTAGAAGCCGGACGCGAACTTGGCGGCATAGGAAAGAATGGGGGTATTGAGGTAGCCCGCCTGGTCCAGCGCTTTGCGGATCGCTCCTACCCGGCCGTCCATCATGTCGGAAGGGGCGATGATGTCCACGCCTGCCCGTGCCAGCGAAACCGCCGTGCGCGCCAACAGCTCGAGGCTCGCGTCATTGACGATCTCATACTCAGCAGACAATGGCGGCGCAGCCGCCGCTGCCCCCAACGATTGCGTCCCGGATTTCACGATTCCGCAATGTCCATGCGAAGTGTATTCGCATAGACAGACATCGCCGATGACCAGCAGATCCCGCACTTCGCTCTTGATGGCTCGTGTGGCACGTTGCACAATCCCGTCGTCCGCCCATGCCCCAGTGGCTGCTTCGTCCTTTTTTTCGGGGAGCCCGAAAAGGATTACGGCGGGAACGCCGAGCGCGTACGTTTGTCGCGCTTCTTTCACTGCTTCATCAATGGAAAGGTTGCAAACTCCGGGCATGGAACGCACTTCCTTGCGGACTCCCGAACCCGCGCAAACAAACATGGGATAGACCAGAGACTCGGGAGTAAGCCGGGTTTCACGAACCAGGGAGCGCAAGGCTTTTGTCGACCTTAGACGGCGCATGCGCGTGTCAGGGAAGGCCATGGGCCGATTCTAGCAGCCAACGCGGGGAGCAGGATAATCCCTTCACCTAAACGCCACGAAACAGGCTCCCAGCCACCACTGGTTACCAGAGTAACCTGCTGCCGACGCGTGGTGACCTCAACATAACGACCAGAAGATCATATGATGCATGAGGATGCCTCTGCGTCCAATCTCGGCGGTCGCGTGCGCAATGGCACTGGTGCTGGGCTTTGCTTTGGCGCCCTTCGTGTTTCCGAACCTGTTCTTCCGGATCGCGATGGGGGACTTGATTCCGCTACTTGTCTCCACGGGCACACTCGTTCTCGCTACCAGAAATGCTCTCGACAGCCGCGGCCACACCAGGCTCTTCTGGGGTCTGATGTCGGCGGGCTTAGCCATGTGGTGGTTCAATCAGGCAGGCTGGGCGTGGTTTGAGGTGGTTCTCCGCCAGCCGGTGCCTGACCCCTTCTACGGAGACATCATCCTTTTCTTGCACGCCGTCCCCTTCATGGCAGCCGTGACCATTCGCCCACAAAAGGCAGATGAGCGCGAAGGCGTGCTATCCAGTACCTTAAACGTCGTCATTCTGCTGGTGTGGGGGATAGTCGTCTATGCCTTCGCGGTCTTCCCGGACGAATACCTAGTCAGGAATATCGCCGTGTATAGCCTGCGCTGGGACATCCTGTATCTGGCCGAGGCGCTGATTGTGATTGCGGTTTCCGGATGGTCCTTCCTCACCAGTTCTGGCGCCTGGCGCACGCTGTATCGCAACATTTTGCTCGCCAGCATTGTTTATGCGATCTCCTCGGAAGCTATCAATGCTGCCATCGCCCGCGGCACTTACGTGAGCGGCGGACTCTACGACGTTCCCTTTCTCATCGCGCTGCTCGGTTTCTTTTGGGTCGCGCTCAGTGGACGCCGCTGTTTGCGCGAAACGCAATCGACGCCTTCGGTCACACGTGCGCCTGGGACATTTGCTCCACTACTCGCTAAGGTGGCGCTGCTTTCGCTGCCCCTGATGGGATACTGGGCGTTGTTTATGGGTGCAGAGCCGCGGTACTTGAGGCAGGTGCGATTCACGGTTGCCATGGGCGGAGTGGCCGTTCTCGCTTTCTTCGTTTTCCTGAAGCAACATCTGCTCGATCGCAAACTGGTGCATCTGCTCAGGCAGTCCCGCAACAGCTATGACAACCTGCAACGGCTGCAGGGAAGAGTTGTCCAGCAAGCCAAGCTGGCTTCGTTGGGAGAATTAGTCGCGATGGCGGCCAGCGAACTGGAGTATCCGCTTGCCACCATTTTGGAAAGTTCAGAACGCCTGGCCGCCAGCAGCAATCTGAGCCGCGAGCAACTTGCCACCGCACAGAAAATTGGCCAGCAGGCCCGGCGCACCCGTGACCTGGTCAACGATCTGCTCAGTTTTGCGCAGCAGACTCCGGGAGAGAAAGCTCCGTTGGAGTTAAAGCCGCTGCTGCAGCGGGCCATCCAGATGGAAGGATTCAAACTGGAAAACCGCGAAATCAGCCTCACGGTCAAGAGCGACGGCGCTTTGCCGCGCGTCCTGGGCAACTCCAACCAGCTTTTGCAGGCTTTCCTTCAGGTGGTTGAGAATGCCGTGGACGCCCTGCAAGACGCGGGCGGAGGGCGTCTCCTGGTTTCACTCCGGCACGACGGTAACGAAGTTGTGATTGAATTCGCCGACACTGGCCCCGGCTTGCGTGATCCGGAGCGTGTCTTTGATCCCTTCTATACCACCAAACCCGTCGGCAAAGGGACAGGTCTGGGCCTGAGCGCCACTTATGGCGTGGTGCAGGATCACAAGGGACAGATCACCTGCTACAACCGTCCCGAAGGCGGGGCGGCTTTTGAGATCCGGCTGCCGGCACTAAAGATAGGTGCTCCGTTGAGCGAGGCCGCCAGAGCATGAGCAGGCGATTGCAGAAGTCAGAAATTAGATTGCAGAAGTAAAACCGTTACCAGCAAGAATTGGGGCTCACTTCTGTAATCTTATTTCTGACTTCTCATTTTCTGATTTCTCTATCCTCCGCTCGCGACGATCGCATCCGCAACTCTCGCTGCCTCCACCGCGCTGCGCACGTCGTGCGTGCGGGTGATATGCGCTCCTTTCAGAATCAGCGCTGTTTCAGTGGCGAGCGTCCCGTAAAGCCGCTGTTCTAATGGAGCTTGTTGGCAGGCGGGGGCGACCGTTCGCCTGATAAACGATTTCCGTTC
>CAYOZX010000172.1:0-8012 GCA_964408515.1 uncultured Acidobacteriaceae bacterium
GAGCGTAGTGGCCACGCTTCGCCAACAGGCGCATCGATACCATATCCGCTCGAGTGATTTTGGATGGAATTCAAGATTAAAGACATCGTTAAGGGCAACAAAGCCCATTTCTCCTCTTACCGGGGCGGGAACATGTTTTACACGGTGACCGTCAACGGTGCGAAATGGATGTTTCCGGTAAGCCTTGAAGACATTGGCGGCGCCTCGCTGTTCGCCGAGATGAAGGCGATTACGCTAATGCGCTACATCCGGAAGGCGCTTGAGGACAAAACGTTTGTGCAGGCGGCGTAAAGTGGCGACGGGGGTCGATCAGTGCTACAGGGAAGTTACGCCAATTACGTTGACACCCTCCCCACACGCCTCATTCCAGAAATCGGTGCGGCTGTGCCGATTCCCGCTTGCGCGTCCTCACACGCCGAATCAATAGGAATATCGGAGCACAGAGAACTGAGCCAAGAACGAAGAAAGCGACAACGTCTCCCGAAGTCGGGCAATCCCAGCAGACAATCGGGTCCCAACTAACATCCCCTTCTGTTGGAGATTCAACGTGCTTGGGATTTGTTTTGTCAGACGGCTCCGACTGAGTGGAACGGACGACGGCGGAATCAGAACAAGGTGCTCGTGGCAGCAACAAATTCACGGAAATATCCAGTCAACTTGACGCCGAAGCAACTGCGGGTGGGCTACGTACAACGCTGATCGTGTCAACTACGGTCTGAAACGGAACTTCATCATCTGCGAGGAGATAAATTGTACGGTGCATTCGGGTGCTGTAGATTGCCGACAGTCGAGCTGCGAGATTCTCCCGTTCTTGCCGCTCACCATTCAGAAGAAGGTTGCCCGTGTCGGTTATGCGAAGTACAACGACCCGGTTTGGCAGATCAGATTCGCACCCAGCCGAAGTGAGTCCGACCCCGAGACCCGTTGGCTCGCGAGGAGGAAAAAAGGGAGTACATACTGCAACAATAATTGCGAGGCAGATCGCTGCAATCATTGCAAACACTGGGGCGCCTGCGGATCGTTTGTTTAGTGGGAACCCTCGGGCTTGAAAACGTCGCGTTCTTTGCGTCTCGTTACCGAAGGCTTCGCCTTCAACCAAGTCGATGCGCGTGCAGAGATAGTTGTAGAAGCACGTTGCGGGCACAGCCACAAGTATCCCTGCGGCGGTTGTAATGAGTGATGCCGCGCCGATCGCGGCCATCATCGCCCGCACCGCATGTACTTCCATTGTAATGCCCCTGAACATGCCCATTATTCCGAAGCACGTTCCCGCAAGGCCAAGGTACGGAGCGATAGACGCGATTGATTTGAGGTTGTTCGCCGCAGTGCTTAGGTCGGCGGTGAGATTCTTCCGAACGGCGCTGTCAATCTCGTGCCCACGTCGAACTAAGGAATAGTTCCGAGAAACCCGGATGAAGGCAACCGCGCTATAAACGAACAGGAGCGCAAGCAGGTACACATCGGCGCGACTGATCCAGTTCATCCAGCGCCAAAGGTATCCGATGCCCCATTCACACCCGAACGGGTTAACACAGTCTCCGGGCATCAGCAGTAAAGTGCCTCTCGCTCGTTGCCTTCATTTAGAAGGGACACCATACCACCTGCTCAGGTTCCATTGCAGTGAGGCAGTTTCGGTGCCAACTGTTGACAGGCCATTGCACTCAGAACCCCAGCGGGACATTCTTTGCTCGTGTACTCCGCACTCGCACTCGTGATCGGACGGCGACGTCTCGGCCGGGAACCGAAAGCTGCACAAAAAAAGGTGCAGGCTGGCGCTTTCTTTCCCCGCCATCCTCCCGCTACACTAGGCGCGCTATGGTCAACCCAACTCAGCCCAGCATCAGACTGACCAACACGGCCGATTATCGTGAAAATTACGCCAACAGCGTGCAGGTGCGCGTCAACGTCTGGGATTTCTTTCTGGTCTTTGGCACCCTGCAGCAGCAGAGCGAGGCTCAGGTGGAAGTGCAGAATTTCCAGGGAATCTTTCTGAGCCCGCAGCAGGCCAAGGCTCTGACCGCGATCCTGCAGCAGAATCTCGCCGGATATGAAAGCACGTTCGGCGAGATCAAACTGGATCCACGCATGATGGCCCCGGGTCCGGTGCACTAGCCCGGCCGCAGTTCTCCGACGTCATTGAAGACTGCTCGCCACGCCGGCGTCCGCTCCGCATTCGCGCTTGCGTTCATCTTCGCCGCGCTGCTGGCCCTGCACGCGCCGCTGCTCAACCTGCCGTACTTCTGGGACGAAGCCGGCTACTACGTGCCGGCTGCGCGCGACTTATTCCTCACTGGCGACCTGATCCCGCGCTCCGCGCCTTCCAACGCCCATCCGCCGCTGGTCATGGCCTACCTGGCGTTGTGGTGGAAGGTGGCCGGCTTTGCCCCCATGGTCACCCGCACTGCCATGCTGCTGGTGGCGGCGTTCTGTCTGCTGGGCCTGTTCCGCCTGGCGCGGGCCGCGGCCAATCGTGAAGTCGCAGTTGCCGCCACTCTGTGTACCGCCCTCTACCCTGTTTTCTTCGCGCAGAGCTCCCTCGCGCATCTCGATCTGGCAGCCGCGGGCCTGATCTTCTGGGGCCTCTCGGCCTATGTGAACGGCAGCGCCGCGAAAGCCGCGGGGTGGTTTTCCCTCGCGGTCCTGGCCAAAGAGACCGCGATTCTGGCGCCCCTGGCGCTGTTCGCTTGGGATCGAGGGTCACGCCTCCTGCGCCGCAGAGAGGGAAGCGAGCGGCAACTCGTGTTTCGGCTTTCGTTGCAAAACCCGGCCCTTCTCCTGCTTCCGCTCCTGCCTCTCACCGCCTGGTACGCCTATCACTATCTGCGGACAGGCATGGTGTTCGGCAATCCCGAATACTTCCGCTACAACGTCGCGGACACCCTGCATCCGCTGCGAATCGCCTTGGCCCTGCTCATCCGCGGCTGGCAGACCGTCGGCTATCTTCATCTGCTGATCCTGACTGTGGCGGCTCTTCTTGCCATGAAACTCTCCCCGCTCCCCACCCGCCCGGGAGTCTGCGGTCAGGCTCGTCCGCGCATCGCCCTGAGCACGCAGTTCGCCATTCTTTCCGTGATCATCGCGAATCTGTTCGGCATGGCGATCATCGGCGGCGCCGAGCTTGCCCGCTACATGCTACCCACCGTGCCGCTGGTGATTCTGATCTGTGTGTCGACCCTCTGGCGCCGCGTGCGGCTCTGGCGATGGGTAGTCGGTATTGTGGCGGTGACTTTCGTCGCGGGATGGTTTGTCAACCCGCCTTACGGATTCTCGCCCGAAGACAACCTCGCCTATCGCGACTACATCCGCCTGCACCAGCACGCCGAGCAATTTCTCGAAGCCCGCTATCCCATGGCGCGCGTGCTTACGGCCTGGCCTGCCAGCGACGAACTGATGCGGCCGTACCTTGGCTACGTCACCCGCCCCGTGCAGGTGGTGCGCATTGAGAACTTCACTGCCGAGAACCTGATCGCCGCCGCCGCGTTACATCCCGCCTGCGAAGTTGCCCTGGTCTTCTCCACCAAGTATGAGCCTCCATCTCCCCTGCTCGAGGACTCCCGGCTTTGGCGCCAATGGAAAACCCGCTTCTTCGGATACCATCGCGATCTGCCACCCGCGGCGGCGGCCCAGGTTTTACAAGGAAAAATCGTCTACCAGGAGACCAGCGAAGGACAATGGATCGCCGTCATTGAGTTGCAGCAGACCAGGGAAGCCGATGTCCGGCAAAAACCATGAAGGGCGGATGTTCTGACCTGCCCGGCGGAGCGCCGCTCGCGCTGATTACTGCTGCGGTTCCGGTTGCGCCGGCGGAGGGCTCTGCCCACTGGCAGGCGTGCCCGCGCTCTGCGGCGCATTCCCGCTGCCTGACTCACTCTGCGGCTGATTCAGCGGCTGGCTTACCTGCAATGGCGGCTGCGCGGGCGTAGTGATCAATCCGCCGCGATCCATGGCCGGATCATAGATAAACTGCCAAAGGTTGTAGTGGTTCTTGTGATTGAACTCACGGATGCTGACCTCTTTGCTGGCGCTGGCCACGCCCACGATCGGTCCGCCGCCGAATGTCCGTCCCCCGAGCGGTGTGGTGCCTGAATCACTCTTTTCCTTCTTGGCCTGGTCCGGGTTGTCCGAGCTGGTATCGGTATTATCTGCCAGAGGATGGCTGCCACCGCCGCCGGCGCCCGCAGCCATAACCGTGGCCGCGGCAGCCATGGCCGCTTGCCCACCCTGTGCCGCGGCTCCGCCCAGTATGGCGCTGGAATTCAGTCCGCCTCCGGCGGCCGCGGCGCCCAGAGCGGCTGATCCCGCAAGGCCAACCGCGCCCCTTTGCACATCGCCCACGTGCAGCACCTTGAAATCCTCGCCGGTGATCGGGTCCTTATAGCGCTTGCGCAGAAAGCGCATATTGTTCGTGTTCTCTAACTCCTCGAGGCGCGTCGGATACCGCCCAAACTTCTTCACGTAGCGCCGGATGGCGCGCGAGTATTGCACCCCGCGGTGAATCAGCTCTTCCTCCCGGTCGCGCCGCCCGCGGAAGGCCATGCTCGGCGCCACCGCCATGGCCGCGATGGCCAGCAGGGCCACGAACAGCATCATCATGATCAGGATGTAACCCTGCTCTGATCGGCGTGTCGTCGGCGCATGACGCGGGGAGCGCATCTCTCAGCCTTGGGTCAGGGGGATGCTCTGCCGGTTGTTGTTGAGCACGTCTTCGACCTCAACCGAGACCGGAGTGATGCGCAGAATGCGGTAGCGGCGGTCGACGATATCACCCTCGCCCGCGATGAAAACATCCTCGCCTTGCGACAGGAAGATCTTCTTGGGCTCGCCCGGCTTGCTGGCAAAGCCGAAGAATTTCAGGTTGATGGGTGGCGGAGGCGGCGGGCCCTGCGGCACGACCGGCGCCGGCGTCGGGGGGCGAATCTTGACGATGGGCTTGGGAATGTCGATCTGCGCCCGAAAGATGTTGCGTCCCGTGCCCGCGTACATGGTGGCTTCACTGGCCTTGAGCCAGTCGTAACGCAGCGTGGGGTCGAGCGAGCGGGCCATGGTGAGCGGTCTCCTGGAGGTTCCGCTCCGGCTGCCCGGCGTCCGTCGCGGAGCGGTTACACCCGTCTCTTCCCCCGGCGGGCCGGGAGACTTGGCGGAGGCTGGCGAGCTGGGGAAAAAGCGCACCACCGCCAGCACCAGGGCCAGCGCCATCAATCCGACCGCGGCCAGCGTCTTGTTTCGGTTTTCTGTACCCAGCTCCATCAAACGCTCGCCCTCTGGTAGGCTTCCAGCTTCATCTGCAGCCGCACGATCCCGTTCTGCTCGCCGCCCAGCTCCACGCTGTTGATGATGAAAAACAGCGGATCGCGCTCCAGCGAGTTGATGAAACGCACCAGCTGCAAATATCCCCCGGAAAACTCTGCCGTGATTTCCACCGGCCGCAGGCCCGCCGGCTCGGGATCCTTCGGCTTGTAGCGAATCTGCCCGATGCGCACGCCGCTCTGCCCCGCCACCTTGCCCAATTCCTCGGAGATGGAGGAGTCTTGCGCCGGTAGCCGGTTCTTGTAGAAATCGTCGATTTGCAGGCGGGCGGCGGCAATCTTTTGGTCCACATCTTTCAGGGGTTCAGCTTCATGCGTTTTCACTTGCAGCTGCCGCCACAACTGGTCGAGTTCCTCGCGCCGCGACCGCTCCGAACCCACCAGGGGCGAAAACAAAACCGCCACCGCGATCACGTCGATCACGGCCAGCGCCGCCACCGCCATCTTCAGCCCTCTCCGGGAATCGCGAATGTCCGGCATCAGGGCGCCACCTTCCCCTCCGCGCCTGGCGCTTCCGGCACATAGAGGGCGCTGATATCAAACTGCACGTTGTCTCCGGGCGCACCACTCCCCACCAGGCTGGATTCCTGCTGGATTTGCGTCTGCTTGAAGTGCTGCGAACTCTCCATCTTGCGCACCAGCTCGATGGCACGATCGCGCGACTCTCCCGCCACTACCAGCTTGATCTCCAGTTGACTGTCGGGCGCCGTGGCGGGCTGGATCGAGACCACATGCAGCCGCGCCGGCATCACCCGCTCCAGTTCCTCGAACACCTTCGTCCAGGAGAACGCCTTGCGCTGAAATAAGTCATTGAGGAATTGCGAGCGGTCGCGCGTGGCGCGGTTTTGCGGCAGACTGAGCATCTCTTCCGCTCGGGCCTTGGCCCGCTCGCGTTCGGCAATCTGCTGCTTGCGCTGCGCGATCAGGCCGTTGTCCTTCCGTGCTGACAGCCAGCCCGACACCGCGCTATAGACCAGAATGAGGCTCACCAGGCTGAGCGCTGCCAGCGCTCCGCCCCAGTGCATATACACCGGACCGGGGTCCTCGTAAGGTCGGGTCGCGAGATTGATATCGATGCGCATTTCAGGAAAGCAAAGCCCCTACTACGCCGGCCATTCTCCAGCGCGGAATCGAGCCCGCATTGCCGCCCAGCTGAGAGAGCGACACCAGTTCCTTGACCTCGGCCCCGGTCTGGGCCCTCAGCGCCGACGCCGCACCCCCGGAATCGTGCAGTCCCGAGAGCAGGATCTGGCCGATGCCCAACTGATACGTGTCCTGGAAGAACACCAGGGAAGGGTAGACCTCCTCGGCCAATTGTTCGCCTGTAAGGTTGACGCCGCGCGGGTTTTCCAGGGTACGGAACAGCAGCAACTGCTGCATATCGAGAATGGCAACGCTGGTCGTGCGGACATCCACCTTGATTACCAACGCCGGCTGCCGGGGATTAGCCGCCCCTAGGGCCGCCAGCATGGAAGGCATCACGACCCCCGGCTCACATCCGGCCTGACGAAAGGCGGCCTCGTAGTCTTCGATGACATTGCTGAGCGCCACGGCCGCGATCACCCGCAGGCCAGTGCGCGAGGGCTGCGCGTGGTAGGACACCCGGGCCTTGTCCACGTCGAAGGGCAGCGATTTTTTCAGCCGGAAGCGGACCACGCTCTCAGCCTCTTCGCGCTTCGGAGGCAGGGTCTCGAAATCCAGCAGCACGACTCGCACGGCGGCGTCCGGGAGCACCGCGATCACGTCGTGCGAGCGGCCACTCACCCCGGCCAGGGCATCGCGCACCGCCTCGTAGACTGTATCCGGCTGGCGCAGGTTGGTCTCCACCAGATCAGGCACCACGCAGCCCGCGGGCAGCTCGCTTGAGGCGCAGGCTTCCAGCATGCCTCCGCCGTTGTCCGAGGCCCGCCCCGCCAGAACGCGGTCGCCCGCGATCTCCACCGCGACTCTGGGCCGGGATGCGGATTTTGGCGCGCGGCTCATGGTGGGTCGCTATCTATAAGTAGAACGCGGTTGGCCGTATTCTTGCAATAACCGGAAGGGCACGCTGGCGCTGTCCAAAAGCCTCTTCGGGCGCCGTTTCCCCCGGTGCCCCGCCCGCAAACCGCCTTACCTCATGTTTTCGATGAACGTGACCTTGTTGATTTCCTTCAGCGTGGTCATTCCTAAGCGGACTCGATCGAGCGCGGACTCGCGCAGGAAGCGCATGCCCTCATCACGGGCGGCGCGCCGAATCTCGGAGGTCGGTTTCTTGGCCAGAATCATCTCCCGGATGCGGTCGCTCAAATCCAGCAGTTCGTGGATCGCCGTCCGGCCCCGAAACCCGGTGCCGGCGCACTCGATGCACCCCTGTCCCTCGTAGAACGGCACCTGCGACCACTGCACGGGATCGAGCCCGCTGGCCTCCAGTACCTCCGGCGGATAGTGCACGACAGTGCGGCAGGACTCGCAGATCAGGCGCACCAGCCGTTGCGCCAGGATGCAGTTCAGGGCCGAAACGAAGTTGTAAGGCTCCACCCCCATGTTGAGGAAGCGCCCGATCACGTCCACCACGTTGTTGGCGTGAACCGTCGTGAACACCAGGTGACCGGTCAGAGCCGATTGAATGGCGATCTGCGCCGTCTCCGTGTCGCGAATCTCGCCCACCATGATCTTGTCCGGATCATGCCGCAGGATGGAGCGCAGGCCGCGGGCAAAGGTCAGTCC
>CAYOZX010000173.1:0-7991 GCA_964408515.1 uncultured Acidobacteriaceae bacterium
CTCGGTTACCGCTTCTACAGCAAGTTCATTGCGGCCAAAGTCCTTACTCTGGACGCTCTGCGCGCCACTCCCGCTGAGCGCCTGGAGAACGGGCGGGACTTCGTCCCCACCCACAAATGGGTGGTTTTCGGCCATCACTTCGCCGCCATTGCCGGACCAGGCCCCCTGGTTGGCCCCGTGCTGGCCGCCCAATTCGGCTATCTGCCCGGAACGCTTTGGATTCTTGCCGGAGCCATCTTTGGCGGATGCGTCCAGGACTTTGTGATACTGCTGTTTTCCGTGCGCCGTGACGGCAAATCCCTCACCGAGATGGCGCGCGACGAAGTGGGCCGGGTGGGCGGCCTGGTGGCCTACGTCGCCGTGATCAGCATCATCGTAATCCTGCTCGGGGTCTGCGCCCTGGTCGTCGTCAACGCGTTGAAGGCCAGCCCCTGGGGCCTGTTTACCATTACCATGACCATCCCGATCGCCCTGCTCATGGGTGTGTATTTGCGCACCCTGCGGCCGGGCAAGGTGCTGGAGACCTCCGCCCTGGGATTTGTCTTGGTGATGCTGGCGATATGGGGCGGACGGTGGGTTTCCCTGACCCCGCAAGTGGCACGGTGGTTTACGCTCGGCGCACCCGCGCTGGCTATCCTGATTATCCTCTATGGATTCGCGGCATCTGCCCTGCCCGTCTGGCTGCTGCTCGCCCCCCGCGACTACCTCAGCACTTTCGTCAAACTGGGAACCATCGGCTTGCTCGCTTGCGGCATTGTCGCCCTTCATCCCACGTTGCGCATGCCAGCCCTGACCCGCTTCATTGACGGCAGTGGGCCCGTGTTCGCGGGAAATATCTTTCCTTTCGCCTTCATCACCATCGCATGCGGCGCAATCAGCGGATTCCACTCTCTGATTTCCAGCGGCACCACGCCCAAGCTGATCCGGCGCGAGACCGAAGCCCGGATGGTAGGTTACGGCGCCATGATGGCAGAGTCGATGGTCGCCATCATGGCGGTGATCGCGGCGTGCGTGTTGCAGCCCGGAATCTACTTTGCGGTCAACAGCCCCGCGGGGATCGTCGGCCAGGCGCCGGAAACGGCAGCCGCCTCGATCAGCGGATGGGGCTTTCCGGTGACGGCCGCTGAAATGCAGTCGCTGGCCCGCGCGGTCGGCGAGCAGACCCTTTACAACCGTACCGGCGGCGCGCCGGCATTTGCCGTCGGCATGGCGCACATCTTTTCCAGCAGTCTCGGCGGACAAGCCCTCATGGCGATCTGGTACCACTTTGCCATCATGTTTGAAGCGCTCTTCATCCTGACCGTCCTTGACGCCGGCACCCGCGTCGGCCGCTTCATGCTCCAGGATGCTCTCGGCCACATCTGGAAACCCCTGGGCCGCACCAGCTGGTATCCCTCGATTCTTGCCACCAGCGCTTTGATCGTCGGAGCGTGGGGTTATTTTCTCTGGCAGGGTGTGAAGGACCCCCTGGGTGGAATCAATTCGTTGTGGCCGCTGTTCGGGATCGCCAATCAGTTGCTGGCCACCGTGGCCCTGTGTGTGGCTAGCACGATCGTCGTCAAGATGGGCAAAGCGCGCTACGTGGCCGTGACCTTTGTGCCGCTGATTTGGCTGGTAGCGGTGACCTTTACCGCCTCCTGGCACAAGATCTTCGATCCCAACCCGCGAGTCGGCTTTCTGTCTCACGCGACACAGCTGGCCGCGACACCGGGCGCCAACGGGCGCCTCATCTTCAACGACCGCCTCGACGCTGTGGTTACCGGCACGTTGATCGTAATGGTAGGCCTGATTGTCCTTGAGTCGGGCCGGGAGTGGGCTCGTGTGCTTTCCGGCCGCAAGCCCGCCCGCGTGAAGGAAGCGCCGTTCGTGCCCAGCCAGTTTGCAGCGGAGGAGCAAGGATGATCTGCCGAGGCAACCTCGCTGAACCAACCATCGGCCGCGTGAGAACAGGCGCTCTCATGTCTCCGGTGGGGCGAAGCTCGAAGCTGACCCTGTCAGGTGGGCTGCAGCGTTCTGCGGCCTGGCACGCTGCGCTCCCGCGGGTACTCCGCCGTCTGCTTATGCGGTTGGGCTCGGCCGCCCGCATGGTCGCGGCCGTTCTGCGCGAAATCTTCGATGAATCGGCGTACCAGCGCTTTCTGGAGCAGAGACAGGTGAATTCGTCGCCGGAGGCCTATTCGGTCTTTCGCCGCGAAATCGAGCTGGCCAAAGCGCGCCGTCCGCGATGTTGCTGAGACTGAGGTCGGTCCGGAGGCGGAAACCTATCGCGCCACAAGCCTGACCCGAGAGGGTCAACGCTCGAAGCTGAAACCCTAAGAGCTGAGGTAGACTCCCCTCATGCGTGTCCTGGGCATCGACTGCGGAACTGAATACACCGGGTATGGAGTAGTGGAGCTTTGCCCCGACGATCATCTTGCATGCCTTACCTGCGGCGCCATCAAACTCTCAGCCCGCGATCCGTTGCCCCGGCGTCTGGCCACGATTTTTACCCGGCTGACGGCGCTCATCGAGGAACAGCGCCCCTCCTGCGTGGCAATCGAGGATGTGTTTTACGCGGTGAACGTAAAGTCGGCGCTGAAACTGGGGCAGGTACGCGGCGTGGCCATGCTCGCTGCTTCTTCCGCCGGACTGGACGTGGCCGAGTATTCCCCACTCTCCATCAAGTCTGCGGTCGTAGGCTATGGCAAGGCCGAAAAACCTCAGGTGCAGCACATGGTCGCTCGTCTGCTGAACCTGACGCAGATCCCTGAACCCGCCGACGCGGCTGACGCCCTGGCGATCGCCATCTGCCATCTTCACACAGCGGCTACCCTTCTCCGCCAGCGCGCCGGAGCATGAATAGAGCAAATCAGGATTCCCGGCAGACACCGTTTTTGGGATAATCCATCACATGAGTTTCGATGCTCTCCAGTCCCTTGGGTCATTTGGTTGGCGGCGCTTCGGGTGTCTGGCATGTCTGGTCGTCGCGATCAGCTTTCCCTCCTGGGCTCAGGAAATGGTTACCTTCACCCTGGATTTTCCCGGTTCTGAACCCTCCCATTACGTTCTCTCCGTATCTGCCGACAACCATGGCACTTACGACTCTGACGGGAAGCTAAGTCCGGACTCGACCAGCGACCCCTTTCACCTGGAATTCCCGGTCACGCCGGCAACCACACAACGCATTCTCGACCTGACAAAACGTGCTCACTATTTTGACGGGGACATCGACTCGAGGAAGAAGGGCCTGGCGTCCACCGGGACCAAGACGCTGGCCTACAAGGATGCCCAGCGAAGCACAGCCGCGACCTACAACTATTCGCCCGTCCTGCCCGTACAGCAATTGACGCAGATCTTTCAGAGTCTGTCCCTGACCCTGGAGTTCGGCCGCCGGCTGCAGTACTTCCATCGCTACCAGAAGCTGGCCCTCGACGAGGAACTGAAGCGCATGGAGGAGCTGGCGAACCAGAATGGATTGGAGGAGTTACCCGCCGTGGCTGGCATCCTGCAGCAAATCGCCCTGGACTCCTCGGTCATCAACCCGGTCCGGGCGCGCGCGCAGAGGCTGTTAGAGCGTTCGAAAGCGCCCTGACACCGAACCTCACCCGCGCGACGGGCATGTTCAAAGCCTGATCAGCCTAATTCTTTGACAACTCACGGGCTGAAAAGGTGTTCTAATACATTAAGAGCGTTTGGGGGTAGTGTATGTCCACAAAGGGGTGGTTGATATCGCTGACGGCGTTGGCGTGCTGGCTGGTTGTCCCCTGCTTCGCCGACTCACAAGCTCGCATCGTGCGCCTGAGCCAGGTGGACGGCGACGTACAGATCGATCGCAATGCCGGTCAAGGTTTTGAGAAGGGCTTCCCCAATTTACCCGTCGTCGAAGGCGCCAAGCTGCAAGCCGGCGAGGCGGGCCGAGCGGAAGTTGAGTTCGAGGACGGCAGTGCCCTGCGCATCACCCCGGGGACGGTGATGGAATTTCCTACCCTGGGACGCGATAGTTCCGGCGCCACGGTGTCGAATGTTGTGCTCCGGCAAGGCACCGCTTATCTCGATTTCCGGGGAGACACGAATGCGCCACTGACCCTGACCTTCGCGCGCGAAAAGCTGGTACTTACCAGATCCGCCCACCTCCGCGTGCAGTTGCGCGACGCTGAGGCCACGGTGGCGGTTTTCAAGGGCGAGGTTGCGGTTCAAGGCGACTCCGGAACCCTGACCCTGGAGAAGAAGCACAGCGCCACTTTTGACTTGGGCGCGCAGGGCCGCTACACCCTGGCCAACAACCTGGAGTCCGATCCCTACGATGAGTGGGACAAACAGCAGGGCAAGTATCACGATCAATACAAATCCTCGGCTTTTTCCTCGCCCTACGGATACGGTATCAGCGACCTGAACTACTACGGCGGCTTCTACAGCATCCCCGGCTACGGCATGATGTGGCAACCCTATCTCGTGGGAGCGGGCTGGGATCCGTTCATGAACGGCGCGTGGATGTGGTATCCCGGTTACGGGTACACCTGGATTTCGGCATACCCCTGGGGCTGGACGCCTTATCGTTACGGCTCCTGGTTCTACGTGCCCAGCTATGGTGGATGGTTCTGGCAGCCGGGAAGTACCTGGGCGGGTTGGAACACCGGTCCGCGCATCGTCAATGCGCCCCCGACGTTCACCGTCCCCAGGCCTCCGTCCCGGCCGGGACAAACTCTGATCGTGAGTCGCGCGGTTATGCCGGGTTCAGCGGTCGACACCCAAAATCGCTTGCCGGTCAGAAGCGGCTCGGCGGGCCTGGGTATTGCGCGGGGCAGTGTCCGCAACCTGGGGAAGATCTCGCAGCAGGTGGAAGCTTCTCAGCCGCGAAGCGCGGGTCAGACCGGGTGGGGCAGGTCGCCAAGCGCCTCGGGTTCGTCTTCGCATCCGTCTAACTCGCGGACCGTGTCCGCGCCACGAAGTGCTCCTTCGAGCTCGAGTCCGCGCATGAGCGCCCCGTCGCACTCTGGACCCTCGACGAGCGGCCCCCCTCGGTGAGGATTCTTTGCGCTGAAGGCGCGCCGCTTCGGGGATGGCTTGGGGCGGTTTTCAATCTTCCTCAAAGCTTGGTAAGCTCCTCGTTGTCTGTTAGGAGGCCGGGAATGTTCCCTACCAGGACTTGGGTTCAACTTGGGTTCATCGGAGTGGCGTTGCTTGTGGTTGCGCCGGGCGCAACGGCCCAGAATCTTTCCTGTTCGTCCGACGACGGCCGTCGGCACTACTGTCCCGCCGACACGCGCGGCGGGGTGCAGTTGGTGAAGCAGCGCAGCGACTCTCCCTGTCAGCAGGGTTCTAGCTGGGGATATGACCAAGGCGGCGTCTGGGTGGATCGCGGCTGCCGCGCCGATTTTATGGTGAATGCTTACGGCTATGGGCCTGGTTCTCAACCCGAAGGCAACGCCATTTCGTGTTCCTCCGACGACGGACGCCGGCATTACTGTACCGCGGACACGCGCGGCGGCGTGCAACTGGTCAAGCAGCGCAGCGATTCTCCCTGCCAGCAGGGCTATAGCTGGGGATACGACGGCGGCGGCATCTGGGTGGATCGCGGCTGCCGCGCCGATTTTATGGTGAGCGCCTACGGTTATGGGCCTGGTTATCAACCCGGAGGCAGCACCCTTTCGTGTTCCTCGGATGATGGCCGCCGCCACTACTGTGCTGCCGATACCCGTGGCCGCATTCGCCTCGACCGCCAGCGCAGCGAATCTCCATGCCGTGAGGGTTATAGCTGGGGCCAGGATGGCCGGGGCGTGTGGGTGGATCATGGTTGCCGCGCGGACTTCGTGGTCGAGGGCTGGGGTGGAGGATGGGACCGGGATCGCAACCAGGGGGATCGCGATCAGATCATCTCCTGCTCTTCCGACGACATGCACCGCCACCATTGCCCGGCGGACACGCGCGGCGGCGTTCAACTCCTGAAACAGCGCAGCGACTCTCCCTGTCGGCAGGGTTCTAGCTGGGGATATGACCGCCGGGGCATCTGGGTGGATCACGGATGCCGGGGCGACTTCCAGGTCATTCGTTAGGCGCGAAGCGGTAAGCTGCAAGCAAAAGGGCGGCCAACGGGGTTCCTCCTTCGCGTCTGTGCTTTGCTATTCCGGCCTCACATCACCAGGATGCCGGCATAACCCACCACATGGTCGCGGTCTCCAGTGACGTCTCCTGAGGTGGCGTAGCGCACCAGTTCCGTGTGCTTCGCGCCCAGCCGCCGCACGGCTGTCAGCATGACGACTGTGGGGCCGAAGCCGCACATGCTGATGCTCTCGTTCATGACCACGTCGAACAGGCCGCGCGCGTCCAGAACCAGGATGCGCTCGATAGCTTTGTGATCCTTGGCCCGGGTCACGCTGTCGTTTTCATAGTGGTTCATGTCACTGGAAGCGACGATCAGCACATGCTCGCCCATGGCCTCGATGGTTTCCGCCATCGCTTGGCCCAGACCTTCCAGCACTTCGTATTGAGCTGTTCCCAGGGCAATCGGCACAAAGCTGCAACCTGGCCTCCTGACCTGCAGAAAGGGCAATTGCACCTCTGCGGCGTGCTCGGCGCGATGTGCCTGCGCGTCTTCACCCAGGCGGGGGAAATGCTGCTTCAATGAGCCAGCCAGGTCGGAGTCGATGGCGACGTTGCCCAGCGGAGTCTCCCACGCGCCCTGACTCATGATCGAAAGCGGATGCCCCATGCCGGTGTGGTTGGGACACAGGACGATGTTACGCGCCGGCAACTCCAGCCGGGCGTACACCGCCCCTGCCACGTGTCCCGAATACATGTAACCCGCGTGCGGCGCAACACAGCCCAGGGCGTGTACCGCCTTCTCCCCTTCCGGACAGTAGACCTTTACTTCCGCCCTCAGGTCGTGGGAATAACGGGGATAAAAGCGTCCCGCGACGGCGGGATGGCGGATACATGACGACACAGCGCCCTCCCCTCCTGCTCACTCGGACCGGAATCCCTGGCATGGAATCGGTGCTATTCCGCCCCCGCCGAATCTGTCAGCGCGCGGTACAGCGCTGCGCTCTCCTCCAGGCTCAAAGCTTCAGCACGCGCCGTTCCCTTGACCCTGGCCTTCCCCAGCGCCGCCCGCAAGGATTCGGGCTGATAATGTGGCTTGAGATTATTCCACAACGTCTTACGCTTGTGCGCGAACGAGAGTTTCAGGAAATTGATGAAGCGGTCTTCGGGCACGCGCAGCCGCTCCAGTTTCGGATCGACCCGCAGGCCCACCGCCGCAGACTCCACTCTGGGCGGCGGAGAGAACGCTCCCGGGGGCAGCGTAAACAACCGTTCCACCCGTCCATAGAGTTGAACCGTGGCCGAAAGCAGGCCGTACTGCCGCCCCCCCGGCGCTGCGGCCAGGCGCTCCGCCACCTCCCGCTGCACCATCAGCACCATCAGCTCGAAGTACTGACGGGCGGCAAGAAGGTGCAGCAGAATATCAGAGGTGATGAAATAGGGAAGATTGCCGATCACCCGCACCGGCTCGGGCCTGTGGTTCATGCCCGGCCGCGTGCTTCCCGGTTTCGGACCGAACAGCGAGTCGAAATCCATGGCCAGGATGTCCCCCTCGATGATCTCCACATTCTGCGCCTGAGAAAAGTTCATGCGCAACTGCGCTGCCAGCACACGGTCCAACTCGACGGCAATCAGTCGCCGCGCCCGCCGGGCCAGCCTGGAGGTCAGAGCGCCGCGCCCCGGTCCGATTTCCAGCACCGTGCATTGCGAGATATCGCCCAGCGCTTCTACGATGCGCCCGGCCGCACTCGCATCAGTCAAAAAATGCTGGCCCAGCTTGGGCCTGGCGCGGGGCCTTTCCTGGACCGTCCTCCTGGTCACATGGACTCCGTTCAATTCCAGTCTGCAGACCGCTGGTTTTGCGCTGCGATGTGCTTCCGCACGAGAGTATGCTGTAGCGCGGACGCTCTATCATAGCCTTTGAGGGCAGCGTCCGGGCCGGCGCCGGAAAAGGAGCCACATCCATGCAGATT
>CAYOZX010000174.1:0-7965 GCA_964408515.1 uncultured Acidobacteriaceae bacterium
GGCTACCTGATGGGCACGTGGTTGGGACGGGCGGCGCAGGGCGAATCGGTGAGAGCCGCCTATTGGCTCGGCCCCCAAAAGAAGATTGGACTCGAACTGAGGCACCGCCAGATCGACCGCCAGTTTCTGCCCCAGGGCGGAAGCCAGAACGACGCCGCGCTCAACGGAGACTTCTTCCTGGGCTCGGGCCTTCGCCTATCTGGAACGGTGCAATACGAGCGCTGGCAAATACCCATGCTGGCGGCAACCCGGCAATCCAATTTGGTGGCTTCGTTCCAGCTGGGCTACTGGCCGCAGGTTCGGGCTAAGTGAAAGACTCCAAAATGAAGCTTCCGCCATGCCGTGGAAAATGAGACGTACCGAATGACCAGCGCAAGGCACAACGGAGGGTCCATTCTCCAGCCGTTCGTAGATTTGCCCCCCGGCGGCGGAGGCATTGCCGAGCCGTCAGCCCTGCTGAACTGCGCCACTTTGTTGTGGCGACAGCGGAGGCTGCTGGCCTGGTTCACCGCGCTGGGCGGATTTCTGACGCTGCTGGCCGTGCTGCTGGTGCCGAACCGCTACGTGTCGTCCACCCGCTTGATGTCGCCCGACATGCGCGGCAGCGCCTCCGAGGCCCTCATGACGGGACTGCTGAGCCGGGCGGGCGGCGGCCTGGCCGGGATCAGCGCCAATCTGTTGGGCATCGACAACAGCGGAGCGGTCTTCATCGGACTGCTGCGCAGCCGCACGGTGGCCGACAGCCTGGTCGGGAGATTCGATCTGAAGAAGGTCTATCTGGACCGAAAACAAGAGGATACCCGCCAGGACCTAGCGGACCGGACCGACATTTCCGACGATCGCAAAAGCGGCATCATCACCATTTCCGTCGAAGACCACGACCCCCGCCGCGCCGCCGCCATCGCCAGCGCCTATGTCGACGAGCTGAATCATTTGCTGGTCGAAGTCAACACTTCGTCGGCGCACCGCGAGCGAGTTTTCATCGAACAGCGGCTGAAGGTGGTCAAGCCGGCGCTGGACGAGGCATCGAAGCAACTCAGCGACTTTTCCACCAAGAACACCACGCTCGATCCCAAGGAGCAGGGCCGGGCCATGGTGGGGGCGGTGGTCACGGTGCAGGGAGAACTCATCGCCGCCGAGACGCAGCTGCGCGGGCTGGAGCCGATCTACAGCGACAGCAACGTGCGCATCCAGTCGCTGAAAGCCGGCATCGCCGAACTCCGCCACCAGTTGCAGGAACTGCGCGGCAATGACACCATGCCAACCGCGCCCGTGGGTTCGGGCGAGGATTCTTCCTATCCCAGCTTCCGCCAGTTGCCCGCGCTGGGCGTGACGTACTCGGATTTGTATCGCGAAGTAAAGCTGCGCGAGGTTGTGTTTGAAACCCTGACCCAGCAGTATGAAATGGCCAAGATTGCCGAAGCCAAAGAGATACCCAGCGTGAAGGTTCTGGACGCGGCTAATCTTCCGGAGAAGAAGTCGGGTCCGCCGCGGCTCCTGCTCACGCTGATTGGTTTGCTGGTTGCCTTCATGGCGGGCGCGGCGGGGATCGTGGCCGGTGCGGTGTGGAAGGAGATCGATCCCGAAGATCCTCGCAAGCAATTTTCCTCGGAGATATGGAACGACTCGCTGCCGGCCCTGGTTGGTTTCCGAAGCGGCCTTTCGCGGATGCGTGGCAAACTCGCCCGCAAACCGACGGAGTATTCCTGATTGTCTGAAAGCATCGTAAAGAATGTGGGTTCCGGTTTTCTGGCGCAGGCCTGGACCGTGCTGCTCGGCTTTTTCGCGCTTCCCGTTCTGGTGCGCGGGTTGGGGGCGGAGCGATACGGGCTGCTGGCTCTCAGTCTAGCCCTGATCGGGTTCGCGGCTGTGGCCGATCTCGGCGTGGGACGCGCGGCTTCGAAGTTTATTGCCGAAGACTACGAACGCGGCGAGATCGGACGTACACAGAAGTTCGTGAACACGGCGCTCACCGTCAGCGTCATCATGGGAGCGCTCGGCACCGCCGCCTTACTTTTGATCACGCCCCTGCTGGTGGAGCACGCGTTTCATATCTGCGATCAGGTTCGCGGCGAAGCGCAGGCCGTATTCGCTCTCACGTCGGCGGGACTGCTTCCGGTGCTGCTGCGAATCTTATTGGATGGTGTTCTGGCTGGCCACCACCGCATCGCCTTTCTCAATCTGACCAACATGATGGCCAACACCCTGAAGGCGGGATTGAGCGTGGTCGCGATCCTGACCGGTTACTCCGTTACGGCCATCGTCGCCATCAACGTGGGGGTATGTTTTTTCCATGCCGCCGGGCTGGGCTGGTATACCCGCCGTTTTTTTGCCGGCCGCCTGCGCCTCACCCTGAGTTGGGAGACCTCCATCGCCCGTCAACTGCTGGAACTGGGATTGCCCGCCACGGTGAGCTGGGTTCTGGCCAACGTAGTTTTTCTCTACGCTGACCGCTTCCTGATTGGCGTTTTTCTGCCTCTGGCCATGGTGGGTTATTACACGTTGGCATTCGATATTGTGACCAAACAATGGTATGTCTCGAACAGCGTTGCGCAGGCCTTTTTCCCCGTATTCAGCGGAGAGTCGGTGACTGGCTCCGGCGCTCTGGAGCGAAGCTATCTTCAGGCGACCAAGGCGCTGGCGGTCACGGTGACGGGCGCGGCCATGCTGCTGATCGTGTTTGGGCGGGAATTGCTGGCCTACTGGATCGGACCTGAATTTGCCGCCCACAGCTCGGCGACTCTGACGGTGCTGGCGCTCGGTGTCCTGCTGTCTTGCTATGTGACCTTTCCCTAACACCCCATCATTGCCGGTTCGGCCCGGCCCGGGGTTTGCGGCGCCATCTTCATTCTGGCCAATGCCGTCCACATGGGCGCCAGCCTGTGGTGGCTGCGGTATTGGGGAATTGTCGGAGTCGCGCTGGCCTTTACCGCCGCCTACGCGCTGGTTTTTCTGATGTCGACCTGGTGGGTGAGCCGCCATCTGGTGCGGCTTCCGGTGCATTCGTTGCTGGCCCGCTGCCTTGCAGGCCCCTGGATCTCGGCGTCAGTGTGCGGCGCAGCCGGCTGGTTCTGGCTCAAGCCCTTGATTCACAATCTGGCCTCGGTCGCGATCGTTTCAGTCCTCTCGTATGCGGTGTATCTGGGCTTAAGCGCGCGGATCGCCTACAACCGCGACGAACGCCGCCGCGGATGGGCGTTGGGCCGCGCCGTTTTCGGAGGGGCCGCCGAACCTCTGGCCGTGGCCGGAGGCCAACGATAGCGATGAGGACACTCTCGACCAGTGCCGTCGCTCTGCTGTGGCTAAACTGGCTGGGTCTTGCCAGCCTCACCGCCCTGCGGCTGCGTCGATTCCGCTTTAACCTGCTCGATCCGGCGTGGACGTTTCTGGGCGGCTATGCCATCAACTACTGCCTTCGCCCCACGCTCTATCTGTTGAATCCCGAGGTGGGCGGCATCTATCAGGACTACATTTATCCCGAGGCCATGATCCGCCACGGCGCTGGCGGCGCGCTGCTGTTCTCCTTCGCCGGGCTGCTGGGATTCGCGGTCGGGGATCTGGCGTTTAAGTCCGCGGCCCAGCGCGCTTCGTGCCGACTCCCCGGCGTCCCGCTCGAATCGGTTGCTGGATCCCGGTCCTACGGAGCGGCCGCACTCTTGTTTTTTTTGCTGGGGGTGGCGGGTCTTTACGGTTTCGTCAAGACCGCCGGCTGGACCGGAACCGTGCTCGAGCTGCTCTCCGGCGGGCAACGCGATGCCTTTATGCAGGTGATCCTGGGGCATGGATACTTTACCCTGGCCATGCAGCTCTCGATTGTGGGTTGGGCGCTGATCTGTGCGCGCTGGATGGGGCTGCCCCGCCCGCGGACGGGAGCCCGGCGCTTGCTGCACCGCGCCTTCCAATCGGGATGGCTGGCCGGTACGCTCGCGATCTGGATTGCTTTTGGCGAGCGGGTCTCCATCCTCTCGGTACTTTTTATTCCCCTGGCGTTCCGCTTCGCGCTTGTACCGCTCGACTCCGAAGCCCGGCGCAAGCGGCGCAGGGCCGCCATTCCCGCCGTGGCAGCGTTCGT
Source organism: uncultured Acidobacteriaceae bacterium (assembly GCA_964408515.1). Lineage (GTDB taxonomy): Bacteria > Acidobacteriota > Terriglobia > Terriglobales > Acidobacteriaceae > CAYOZX01. The sequence goes on from CAYOZX010000174.1 coordinate 4,073, forward strand.
TTGCTTTGGGGCCATTGCCGGACCCGTGGGCCTGCTCATGAAGGGCAAAGAGGTCAATGCCACGGGAACCGTGGCCATGGCCATCAGCGCCTGGGACGGTTTCGAGTTTACCGTCGCGGCGCAACGCGATATCCGCGCGGGCGATCTCCACTGGGGGTCCACTTACTTTGGCGACCTGGTGTATACCTGGCTGCTGCGGGCTGGTTTCCCCTGGAAGCCGGAGCGCTATGGAGCGTTGTTGGTGCAGGATCTCGTAGCGCCGGACCTGAAAGACAATGTGGGCGCAACCTTCCCAACCGGATTTCTGGTCGAGGCCTACGCCAACTTCTGGTACTTCGGAGTCTTCCTGGTTCCCCTCGCCCTAGCGATTGTGTTCCGAATCCTGTACCACCGGATTGAAGGACGAGACTGGTTTTGGCTGGTGCAGGCGGCCTTGCTGTTTCCGTCTCTGGCCAGTTTTCGCAGCCTGGGATGGGCCGGGGCCGCGCTCGAGGCCAATTTCGCGGTGGTGGGATTGGTGGTGCTGGCTTGTTCGGGGGCAGTCCGGCTCAATCTGGCCGTGCGCAACCTCGCGTTGTTTCCCAAATCAGAATATGGGCAGGCCTAGCGGCGCTGTGGTTCCATCGAATTTGCAAACTCAATCGCAAACCTGATCGCAAATCCGATCAAAGGGCAACCCATCAAAGAGCAAAACCAATGTTGTCCCCACTACCCGAGAACGCAACCGATATCGCCAAGGTCGACCACTGGGAATCGGTGTGGAAAGATACGGGCGCGGTTCCAGGATTTTCTTCCCTGAACTATTACGATTCCCGGCTGGCGACCGTTTTCCGTCCTCTGGCGGCCCGCGGCTCTACGGTGCTCGAAATCGGTTGCGGCGGTTCCCGCTGGGTCGGATTTTTCGCCCGCGCCCTCGGATGCGAGACCTGGGGTATCGATTACTCCGAGGAAGGCCTGAGGATTACGGCGCAAAATACCGCCGATTGTCGCAACGTCCGCCTGGTGAAGGGGGACTTCTTTGACGGCATGCTTCTGCCTCGCGAGCATTTTGACTTTGTCTACTCTTTGGGATTCATCGAGCATTTCACCGAAACTGCGGTGGTGACCCGGCGCGTCATGAATCTGCTGCGGTCCGGCGGCAAAGTCATGAGCCTGATCCCCAACTTTGCCGGACCCTACGGCGCCCTGCAGAAGCGCGTCAACCGCCCCACCTTCGAGAAGCATGTGGTGATGGACCGCCCGGAGCTCGATCGGGCCCACGTGGCGGCCGGACTGCAACCGGTGAGAGCCGCCCATTATTTTGGATGTTTTGGGCCGGGAGTGGTGGACTATGGTTCCTGGCAGCGCATCGTGCTGCCTCCGGTCCGGCTGTTGCAGCATCTGACCTGCTGGTCGCTGCACGGCCTGCATCTGGACCGCGAATCGCGCCTTTACTCGCCCTATATCGTCGGCGTCTACGAAAAACCTTAACCCCACAGCCCTGACCCACGGCCCAGACCCTACCATGTGCGGCATCGCAGGAAAAATCAATTTCGATCCTCAGCACGCGGTCGATGCGAACCAGGTCGGGTGCATGACGGACTCGCTCCGCCACCGCGGCCCCGACGATGCGGGCGTGTGGACCGGCGGACCGGCCGGCTTGGGGCACCGCCGCCTGGCGATCATCGACTTGTCCCCCAGCGGCCGCAATCCCATGTCGAACGAAGACGGCACCATATGGATTGTGTTCAACGGCGAGATTTACAACTTCCAGGAACTGCGCCCCGCGCTCGTAGCCTCCGGCCACCGCTTTCGCTCCCGGACCGACACCGAAGTGATTCTCCACCTCTACGAAGAGCTGGGGCCGACGTGCGTCCGGGAACTGCGGGGGATGTTCGCTTTCGCGATCTGGGACAGCCGGAAGCACAGCTTACTGCTGGCCCGCGACCGGCTGGGCGTGAAGCCGCTGCACTACTCGCTCACCGCCTCGGGATTGTTATTCGCCTCGGAGATGAAAGCTCTTCTCGCCGCCGGCGAACTCGAAGCCGAGCCGGATCTGGTCAGCTTGCATCAGTTCCTGCTCTGGCAGTCGATCTCCAGCCCGCGGACCGCGTTCCGCTCCATCCGCAAGCTGCCCCCCGCCTCGATTCTGACCTGGCGGCAGGGCGGGGAAGTGGAGATTCAGAAATACTGGCAGGCCGACTACTCGCTGCCTTTCGTGGCCGGGGGGGGCAAGTTGTCATGCGAGGTTCGCGCCCTGGTGCAGGAGGCGACCGAACTGCGCCTGATTGCCGATGTGCCCGTGGGGATCTTCCTAAGTGGAGGCCTGGACTCGGCGTGCGTGCTGGCAGCGGCGCGCCGGGCGACTGCGGGCAACCTCCAGACTTTCTCGGTCACCTTCGGACACCAGCGCTACGATGAATCGCGCTACGCCCGGCTTCTGGCCCGGCATTTTGAAACCGAGCATCGCGAATTCCATGTCACTCCGAACGTGATGGACCTGCTGCCGAAAATGGCGGACTTGTTCGACGAACCTTTTGCCGACGTGGCCACCATCCCCACTTATTACCTGTCCAAGCTGACCGGCGAACATGTGAAAGTCGCGCTCAGCGGCGATGGGGGGGACGAGGCCGTGCCGGGCTACCAGCGCTACCTGGCCTTGAAAGTCCTGGGCTGGCTGGGGAAAATTCCCGGGGGCGCAACCCTGCGGCATCTTCGCGCCGGGCTGCCCTATCGCCCGGGCGAACGCAGCCCGCTACGCTATGCCAGGGAACTTCTGGGGCTGCTCCAGAGCCCGCCCGCCGCGCAATACCAGGCCATGCTTCTGGGCTTGTGGGGGGAGGCGGAATGGATTTCGGTCTATAGCGATGGATTCCGCGAAGCGCTGCCCGGGGATAGCGCAAGCGCCGGCTTTCTGGCGGGATGGCAACTGCCCGCGCCCGACGACGTGGCCCGTGCCACCGCCAGCGATACCTTGGGATACCTTCCGGAATGCCTGAATGTGAAAGTCGATATCGCCAGCATGGCCTGTGGCCTGGAAGTGCGTTCGCCCTTCCTCGACCACAAGCTGGTCGAGTTCAGCGCGCGCATCCCCTCGCGCCTGAAAATCAAAGGAAGGCAGCAAAAATATATCCTTAAACAGGCGTTCCGGGATGAACTGCCCGCGGAGATTCTACACCGGGGAAAAGCCGGGTTCGGAATGCCGCTCGCCACCTGGCTGCGGAAGGAATTGCGCCGCTCGACCGAAGAAACGCTTCTGGCGCGCGGCAGCCGCCTCGGTGATTTTGTTCGTCCCGAAGCGATACACGCCATGCTGGACGAGCACGCGTCGGGACGGCGCAACTGGCATGTGCAATTGTGGCGGCTCCTGGTACTGGAGAACTGGCTGCAAGCTAACGCCCGTCGGGCCCGTGCGACTCCAGCGGCACTGACAGCGGCAACGTCGCCAATGGTTGTGGCTGGCAGCGGCTAGAAGCCGGATTGGTTTTCCTGCCTACAACACTGCTGAAGCGGTGTCCTGATACGAATCATGAGTTTTTCAGCAAACATCTGAGACGTCCGATGCCCGTCAACTATCTGCACAGCCTGCTGCACCGCGTCGAGGATGGATGGGATCCCATTCCCGCGTCCTACGCGTCCTCCTACGCCGAGATGGCGTGGAGCGAGCGCAGTCCTCAGATCGTGCAGGACTTGGATGCCCGACTGGGAGGCCTGTCCGGAAAGCGGGTGCTCGATCTGGGCGGAGGGCCCGGCCAGTACAGCGTGTTATTTGCGCAGCGCGGCGCCGAGGTCACCTGGCACGATATCAGCCGCAAATACCAGGCGATTTGCCGAGAACGGGCGGTGGCAGCGGGCGTCTCCATCCGGTACTCGATGGGATATCTCGAAGACGCGCTGCGCTTTCTCGCGGAGCC
>CAYOZX010000175.1:0-7953 GCA_964408515.1 uncultured Acidobacteriaceae bacterium
CAGCATCCGGTTTCGCCCCGATGCAGGCATCGACCCCGCCCGGCTGGCTCGCTTTGTCTCCTCCCAGCCGGGAGCGCGGTTTGCCCCGGATGGCACCCTCAGGTATGTCTCCAGGGGGCTGTCGCCGGCTGAAGTCCTGGCACAACTGCGAGGGCTTCTGGAAGAGTTGTCTGCCACGGCAACGGCGCCGCCGGTCGCGGGTTAGGAGCTTCCCGGCGCGCGAGCAGCTATGGCGATGCCGGCTTTGTGCGCCGGCAGTAAGACCTGTGTAGAATTCAACCCCGAGCGTGCCCATATCGAAAGATCCAACGAATCCTGACGCCGGCACTGTGCGGTGCCATTTGCCTCTCTCTGTTTTTTTCTCTGGGAGGAGCGTTTAAAGCGCCTTCCCCGGACCAGGAAGCCGCTCTCCACAAGCTGGTGGATGCCTATTTCGATTTTTCCTTCCAATTCCATCCCAGCAGCGCCACGGAAGCGGGGCTTCACCAGTACGACGACAAGCTGGAAGATTATTCCCGCTCTGCCGTCGAGCGCGAAATCGCCGGGCTGCTGGATTATGAAAAGCAGTTCAGCGCCCTGCCGAAAAGCGGCTTGTCAGAGGAATCAGGCGGCGACCTGGAAGTCTTGATTTCTGACGTCCAGGCCCGGTTGCTTGAGCTACAGACCATCCAGATGTGGCGCAAGAATCCCGATCTTTATCCCTCGAGCCTGGCGAACAGTGTTTTCGTAATCATGAACCGGAGCTTCGCGCCCCCTGAGGACCGTCTACGCTCCGTCATTGCGCGCGAGAAGCAGATGCCCCGCGCCCTGCAGGCTGGCCGCGAGAACCTCAGCCATCCTCCCAAGGTGTACACGGAAATTGCCCTCCAGCAACTTCCGGACACGATCGGGTTCTTTCAGAACGACGTGCCCAAGGTCTTTGCCGCGGTGAAGGACGCTCATCTCCTGGCCGAGTTCAGGGCCAGCAACCAGCCCGTCATCGCCGCCATGCAGAAGTACCAGAAATTCCTCGAGCACGAGGCGCTGACCGCCTCCGACGGCGACTTCCGTCTGGGCGCAGAAAATTTCAGGAAGAAGCTGCTCTACGACGAGATGGTTGCCACCCCCCTCGATCGCCTGCTCGAAACCGGCTACGCTGACTTGCGGCGCAACCAGCAGCACCTCCAGGAGGTGGCGGCGCAGATCGATCCCAACCGCACTCCATCGCAGATTCTGGACGACCTGAGAAGGGACCATCCCGCTCCCGATCGGTTACTGCAGCGCTTCCGCGACATCCTCGGCAGCCTGCGCCAGTTCATCGAGCAGAAGCAGATCATCACGATTCCTTCCACCGTGCCTCCCATCGTCGAGGAGACACCGCCCTTCGAACGCGCCCTGACCACGGCCTCCATGGATACTCCGGGCGCTTACGAAAAGGTGGCCAAGGAAGCGATGTTCAACGTGACCCTGCCGGCCTCCGGCTGGAGCCGGGAAAAAGTCGAGGAGTGGATGCAAAGCTTCAGTCAGGGCACCATTACCAGCACCGCGATTCACGAAGTCTATCCCGGACACTACACCCAGTTTCTATGGGTTCAGGAGGCGCCATCCAAGACACGGAAGCTGATTTCGAACAACACCAATGCGGAGGGATGGGCGCATTATTGCGAACAGATGATGCTGGACGAAGGCTACGGCAACGGAGATCCCAAACTGCGCATTGGGCAGCTCATCGATGCCCTGCTGCGGGACGCCCGTTTCATTGTCGGTATCAAAATGCACACCGGCGATATGACCCTTGAGCAAGCGCGGAAGTTCTTTGTTGAGGAAGGCTACCAGGTACCGCCCGTGGCCGAAGTGGAGGCCAATCGCGGCACCTCCGATCCGACATATCTCTATTACACTCTGGGTAAGCTGCAGATTCTGAAACTTCGCGAGGATTACCGTAAGCAACGCGGGCCCGATTTCACGCTGCAGGAATTCCACGACCGCTTCATGCGGCAGGGCTCGGTGCCGATGAAGATCATTCGCAGAAGCATGTTGGGGAATGACAGCCCGGTGCTGTAGCTGGGTGGGCAAGGACGTCAGCAATGATCGCCAAAGTTCGTAAAGCTGTTTTCCCCGCCGCCGGCTTGGGCACGCGCTTTCTGCCCGCCACCAAGGCGCAGCCCAAAGAGATGCTGCCGCTGGTCGACAAACCCATCATTCAGTACGGGGTCGAAGAGGCGGTCGCGGCCGGGTGCGACCAGATCATCATTGTCACCGGACGGGGCAAGCAGGCGATCGAGGATCACTTCGACGTCAGCTACGAGCTCGAGAAGATGCTGGAGGAGCGGGGAAAGACGGATTTGCTCAAGATCGTGCGCCAGATCTCCGACCTGATCCACATCGCTTACGTCCGTCAGAAAGAGGCGCTGGGACTGGGACATGCCGTTCTCACCGCTCGCGAGCTGGTCGGCGCTGAACCCTTTGCTGTCCTGCTGGCGGACGACGTCATCGACGCCGAAGTGCCCTGCCTCAAGCAGATGATGGAAGTCTTCGCGAAAACCGGATGCTCGGTGCTCGCTACCCAGGTGGTGGAGGGTCCTGGCATTTCCGCCTACGGCGTGCTCGACTGCAAGCCTGTGCCCGGCTCCAACGGCAAGCTGTACGAGGTAGCCAGCATGGTGGAAAAGCCACGCGTGGAGGAAGCGCCTTCCAACCTGGCGGTGATCGGACGCTACATACTCACCCCCGCGGTCTTTGATACGCTCTCGAACCTGCAGGCCGGCGCGGGCGGCGAGTTGCAGCTTACCGACGGGCTGCGCGCCCTGCTGAAGAAGGAAAAGATTTACGGATTCGTCTTTGAAGGCAAACGCCACGACACCGGCGACAAGCTGGGCTTTCTGAAGGCTACGGTGGAGTTTGCCCTCAAACGGGACGATCTCGGCGGGGCGCTGAGGAAATACCTGAAGGGTTTGAATCTGTAGTCAGCGACGACGGGCCACCAGCGTCCGCGGCCATATTCCCGTGAACGCCAGGGCCGCCGACTCAGGATGGCTACGAAGCCCCCAGCGTGATTTTCAGCTTTCGTGACTTTTCTTCCACGCCGTTCGCCAGCCTCTCCTTGTGCGCCGCGAGCTTCTTCGCCACAGCGTCGCTGGAGAGGGCAAGAATCTGGGCCGCCAGGATACCCGCGTTGGTGGCTCCTGCCTTGCCGATGGCTACCGTCGCCACCGGGATACCGGCGGGCATCTGCACCGTCGCCAGCAGGGAATCCAAGCCCTGCAGGGAAGTTGAGGGAATGGGCACACCGATGACCGGCAGCGTGGTGTGTGCCGCAATGACTCCCGCCAGGTGCGCTGCCCCACCCGCCCCGGCGATGATCACGCAGATTCCGTGAGAGGCGGCCTTGCGCGCGTATTCCGCCGTGCGATCCGGCGACCGGTGGGCCGAAGCAACGTCAATCTCATACCTGATCCCGAAGTCCTCCAGCGCCTTGGCGGCTTCGCGCATGATCTCCAGGTCGGAATCGCTTCCCATGACAATCGAAACCTGCGGTTTGCTGCTCATCGGGCTCCTTTACTTCTGTTTCAAGGCCTTCCCCGCGATGTCCTTCCGGTAGTGCGCACCCTCAAAGCCAATCTTACCCACCGCCTCATAGGCGCGCTCCACGGCCGTGCTGAGCTCGGCTGCCCGCGCGGTCACTCCCAGCACCCGCCCGCCGGCTGTAATGTATCCCCCGTTGCGCCGGGTCGTGCCGGCGTGAAAAATCCTCACTCCGCTGATTTTGCCGGCTTCTTCCAGACCGACGATTTTCTTCCCCACCTCAAATGTGCCGGGATATCCTCCGGAAGACATCACCACGCACACGGAGGCGTCCTGTGACCAGTGGAAATCTCCGTCGCTGACCCGTCCCTCGATGGAAGCTTCAAGAGCCTCGGCCAGATCGCTTTCCAGGCGCATGAGAATGGGCTGCGTTTCGGGATCGCCAAAGCGGCAGTTAAACTCCAGAACCATGGGGCCGCGGGCGGTCATCATGAGACCGCAGTAAAGGATTCCCTTGTATTCCGCCCCTTCCGCCTTCATTCCCCTTACCACGGGACGAGCGATATGCTGGACCAGCCACTGGGTCATGGCAGCGTCTACCATGGTGACGGTGGAATAGGCGCCCATGCCTCCGGTGTTGGGGCCGGTGTCGCCGTCCCCGATGCGCTTGTGGTCCTGGGCCGCGACCAACGGCGCTACCCGCTCGCCGTCGCTCAACACCAGGAAGGAGAGCTCCTCGCCCGTCAGACACTCTTCGAGAACTACGCGGCGTCCGGCTTCTCCCAGGATTTTGCCGGCAAACATCTCCGCCGCAGCCGCCGAGGCGTCCTCCTTGGTCGTGCAGATCACGACGCCTTTGCCCGCGGCCAGGCCGTCGGCCTTCACCACCACCGGAGTGTGGAAGTGGGGGAGGGCTTCCTGCACCTCGTCCATGGAGTCGCAAATCGCAAAGTGGGCGGTGGGAATGTGATGCCGCTGCAGGAATTCCTTGGCGAAGCTTTTGCTGGCTTCCAGTTGCGCGGCCGCCCTGCTGGGGCCGAAGGTGCGCCAGCCACGTCGAGTGAACTCGTCCACCACCCCCAGCGAAAGGGGCAGTTCCGGGCCGACCACGGTCAGGTCAGGCTGTACCTGGTTGGCCACATTCACCAGGGAGTCCACACTCTTGACGTCTGCGGCCAGGCAAGTCGCCTCCTCGGCGATACCACCGTTGCCCGGGGCACAGTAAATCTCAGTTACCCGCGCGGACTGCCGCAGCTTCCACACCAGCGCGTGCTCGCGGCCGCCACTTCCAATCACCAGAACTTTCATAGCCGGAGATGGACAAGGTTAGGGGGACAAGCGGAACGATGTCAAACCTGGACAGGTTCGGACCGGGCCAGTCTGAAGTGGCAGACTCTAGATTTCCGCCTATCGAGCTGTGAGGGGTTTGGGGCAAGCGCACCTCTTCGCTCCAGATGTCTGCGACCCTCTAAGATTTGCAATCTGAAATCGCATTAACTACGCTTAACGTATAATCCCTCTGGAATGATCACGGTCTCCAAAGAAGATTACCTCAAGGCCATCCTGGAGGCTGAAACCGACGGGGAAGTGGTGATTTCCGCCACCCTTGCCCACTGGCTGGCCGTATCCCCGCCCGCCGTGACCATGGCCCTCCGCCGCTTGAGAAAGGATGGTCTGGTGCGGGTCCAAAGTACGGGGCAGGTCCGGCTCACGGCTCCTGGCCGCAAAATCGCGCGTAAGCTCATCCTGCGGCATCACTTGATCGAACGTATGCTCTCGGAGATGTTCGGCATGGAGTGGTACAAGGTGCATGACGAAGCCGAGCGTCTGGAACATGCCGTGTCCCCAGATTTCGAGGCCAAGCTGCTGGCCCGTCTGGGCCGGGGCGCGGCCTGTCCCCATGGGAACCTCAGCGAACTGGAAAGTCCCGCCAGCCGCCGCCAGCGGGGATTGCTGCTGCTCTCCGAAGGCGAAGCCGGCCAGCGCTACCGCGTGAGCGGAATCTATGAGCGCGACCGTAAATTGCTGGAGTTCCTGGAGGCGCGCGGCGTTCGGCCGGGCGCAGAATTGCGCCTCCTGGAACACAATTACGATAAGACTCTCTCTATCCGGGCCGCGCGCGGCCGCGTGGTCCTGGGTCCACCGGCGGCGGACAAAATTTGGGTTTCCCGCCTCACCAGCCGTGCTGTATAATTAACCACGGTTAATATCATTACGTATATGCAGGTTGACACGCTTCCTGACCGCCCATGAACCCGCACCAGGGACAAGTTGATATCGCCGGACCCGCGCGCGAGCTTCCCAGCGGCGGGCATCCTTCCCTGCAAGGGGTACACAGCACGGTCGAAGTGCCTCCCCATGAAGCGGGCTTCTGGGAGCAGTGGCGCGCTTTCGTAGGTCCGGCCATTCTGGTCAGCGTAGGTTATATGGACCCGGGCAACTGGGGCACGGACCTGCAGGCCGGAGCACAGTTCAAGTACGGGCTGCTGTGGGTTGTCGGACTGGCCAGTCTGATGGCCATCTTCATGCAGGTCATCTCTGCCCGCCTGGGCGTGGTGACCGGCAAGGACCTCGCCCAGTGCTGCCGGGACTGGTATCCCAAATGGACACGCTGGCCCAACTGGCTGCTCACAGAAGTGGCCATCGGGGCCTGCGATCTGGCGGAAGTGCTGGGCAGCGCTGTGGCCCTCAACCTCCTCTTCCACATTCCTCTGCTCTGGGCAGTCATCATTACCGGGCTGGATGTCCTGCTCCTTTTGGCCCTGCAGCGTTTCGGCATGCGCACCATCGAAGCCGTGGTGCTCCTGCTGATTGCGACCATCGGAGTTTGTTATTTCATCGAGATTTTCATTCTTCCCGAGACCCGGCCCAGCTTCCTGGAGCTCGGACAAAATCTGGTCTCGCCCCGCTTTGGGCGCGCGGGCATGTTGTACGTTGCCATCGGCATCATCGGCGCCACGGTGATGCCCCACAACCTGTATCTGCACTCGGCGCTGGTACAGAGTCGCAAGCTGCAGAAGGATGCCGCGTCGATCCGGCGGGCGCTGCGCTTCAACACCGTCGATTCCATCGTGGCCCTGACCCTGGCTTTCCTGGTCAACGCCGCCATCCTGGTGCTGGCGGCGATGGTCTTCTTCGGCAAGCAGAGTGTCCTGGTGCCGGGCGGGCGGTTGATCGAGTTTGGCGCCGCCAGCGATTGGATCCGGGTAGCGTACCTCACGTTGGCGCCCCTGCTGGGAACGGCCCTGGCCAGCACCCTATTCGCCGTGGCCCTGCTGGCCAGCGGCCAGAGCAGCACCATCACCGGCACGCTCGCGGGCCAGGTCGTGATGGAAGGCTTCATGCACTGGCGAATCAAGCCTTGGGTGCGCCGCCTAATCACTCGCCTATTGGCCATTCTGCCCGCTGTGTTCATCATCGGCCTGCGCGGCGAGAGCAGCGTGACCGACCTGTTGACTCTCAGCCAGGTAGTCCTGGCTCTCCAGCTCCCTTTTGCCATGTTTCCACTCCTGCAATTCACCAGCTCACGCGAGCGGATGGGAACGTGGAGGAACGGGTACTTCCTTCTGGTAGCGGGTTGGACCAGTGCTATCCTGATCACCTCCATGGACCTCTATGCCCTGCCCGACTCGCTCAAGGCCGCCTGGCAGGTGATTGTAGGGGGATGAAGGGCTGCGAACGGGGCGTGCATGTACGGCACTATACTTCTGACATTGGACGGCACGCCCACCGACCGGGCGATCATCGAGCACGTCAAGGAGCTGGCTAAGCTGGCGCATAGCCGCCTGGTGCTTCTGCACGTCGCCGACGGCTGGGCAGCCAGGACTTATGGCCGGGATGCTGTCAGTCCTGAGATCACCGAAGACACCGCCTATCTGGAAAAAGTGCGGGCCGAGTTTGACGCCCTGGGCATTCCCACGCAGGCCGAACTGGCCTATGGCGAGCCGGCCGATGAGATCATCAAGTGGGTCAGGGAAAAGGGCTGCGACCTGGTCGCCATGAGCACGCACGGGCACCGTTTTCTGGCTGATGTCTTTCTGGGCGCCACCGCCAGCCGGGTACAGCACAACATCAGCGCGCCAGTTCTGCTTCTCAGGGCAAAATAGACCGCTCCTCCCGCTGCCCTTCTCGTCCCTTGCGAAGTCCCTTCCGATTGAATCTGCGACCCTGGCCGGGCGCCCGCCACTACGCAATCGACTGCCGAACGACTAAACTAATAACAGTTTCTATAGCCATGGACGCCACGCGCCGATCATTCAGGAAGGCCATCCTCTATGAACAGCTTTAACAGCCGCGCCACCCTCCGCGCCGGCGGCAAGGATTACCAGATCTACCGCCTCGACGCCCTCGACAAACAGCGCATCTCGACCCGGCATTTGCCTTATTGCCTGCGTATACTTCTGGAAAACCTGCTCCGGACCGAAACCGGCCCCCATCTCCCCCCCAGAG
>CAYOZX010000176.1:0-7950 GCA_964408515.1 uncultured Acidobacteriaceae bacterium
GCCCCCGGCGCCGCCAATGCCAGCGCCCTTGAGTCCGCCGGCAGCAGCTCCAATCAAGCCGCCGGTAGCCGCCGCACCTGCGACCTTCCCAACATCGTGAGCCTTTTGCCCGTCTTGCCGGATCGTGCCTTCGTCATCTTTCATCGTCGAATGTTCCATACCAGGCACATTATCTACAGCTCCGGGCAGCATCACCGTGTATCCGTTGGGGTAAATCAGCGTGGTGAAATGGAATAACAGCTCCGCTCTTCCCTTCACCCGGCCAGGCCGTTGGATGGAACTGATCCGCCCCTGCACATAGGTCCCCGCGGGAATCAGGATACGATCGTTGAACACCACGGGAAACGTGGTCACGGCGTACACCGGATCGCCCTCGCGGGCATTCTTGGTCGAAATCGACTGCTTCAGGGCCAGGGGAACCCTGGTGCCGCCGGGAATGGTGACAGCATCGGCTGCTCTGGCGCCCTCAGAGCCGGCCATCAGTGTGGCTGGGTTTGCCGCCAGGCTTGCGGCCAGGGCCAGGATCAACATGTCGCGCATGGTTTTCCCCCAAAGCGGTCGGAACTGGCACCCATATTCTCACCTAGAACGGGTTCCGCGGTGCGATATCAGAGTACGATGCGGCCGGGCGCTTGAAAGTTTGTCGCCCTGGCACTGCCTAATGAGCTGTACGCTCAGCGGCCCCGCAGCAGGTTTTCGCGCACATTGCCCATAAACTGGGACTGCAGCCGCTGCGCGCACAATTCCCCGCACACGTGCAGCGTGCCCTCGCGGAGCGCAAGCTCGTCATCCCAGGTGCAGAGATAGAGAACGGGCCGGTTGAAGTCGCTGAAGGAAGTCCACATGAGCCACCAATGATCCGTGGCGCCCTTCAGGGTCCCGCAGTTGGGACCGGCACAGCGATACATGAGGTTTGTGGGCGCGGGGGGCTTGCTGCCTTTCATGACTACTCCCTCAGAAACCTTAGCCATTCTAACGGAAGGCGGCGGCTGGGGAGCGCCCGGCCTACTTGTAAATCAGGTACTTCTGCCGCACCTGTTGAAACTTCTCCAGAGATTCGCGCCAGTCTTCCGCAATCCGCCTGGGATCCTCGCCCCTGGCCACCGCATCGTAAACCGCCTGGTTCCCCAGCAGCTCGATCAGACGCTCCATATGAAAATCCGACGGATATAGCTTGCGCAGCGCGGCCGCCAGCTCCACCCCGAGTTCCGCCGCATCGAAGGCGTTGCGCTCGACCAGCAGAAGGTTGACGCCCCCGCACTTCTGACCCGCATAGTTGCTCGAGCTGGGCGTGAAGCTCACGGGCACGAAACGCACGCCAGAAATGTTCCTGGCATTCAGATATTGGGCCAGCTCGCCCGCCTTGATCCAGGGTGCGCCCAGGAGTTCAAAAGGAGTATCCGTCCCCCGGCCCACGGAGACGTTGGTTCCCTCGATGGTCCCTACGCCCGGGTACAATGCCGCCTGGTTCAAGCTGCGGAGGTTGGGCGAGGGATTGATCCAGCTCAGCCCCGTCGAGTCGTACCAGTCGCCGCGCATCCAGCCTTCCATCGGAATAACCGTGAGCCGAGCGTTGAGGCCACGTTCGCCGTTGAACATCTGTACCAGCTCGCCCAGGGTCATGCCGTGCCGCACGGGCACGGGGAAGTAATTTACGAAGCTCTCCTTACCGGCATCGGGAATGGGTCCCTGTACGAACGATCCCGTGATGGGATTGGGACGGTCCAGAACCACCAGCTGGATGCCGGCCTTGGCCGCAGCCTCCAGAAAGTATCCCAGCGTGGTTTCATAGGTGTAGAAGCGGACGCCCGCGTCCTGGATGTCGACCACCACCGCATCCAGCTCTTTCAATACTTCCGTCGGCGGCCGGCGCTCAGCGTCCTTCGCCCCGTAGACCGCGTAGACCGGCACACCCGTGGCGGCATCCTTCGAATTGCTGATGTCCGTGGTGTCGAGCTCGCCCGTGACTCCATGTTCCGGGCTGAGGATGGCTTGCAGCGAGATACCCGGAGCATGCGCCAAAACGTCTATGGTCCGCCGACCTTGGGAATCCACGCCCGTCTGATTGGTCAGCAACCCGACTCTTCGATTGCCGGTCGTACCCCGCAGGGGCTCGAAATTGCGCGCCTCCAGCACATCGATGCCGGTCTGCACGGAACCGTTGCGCACGGCCAGACGCCGGGCAGCCGCCTGCGCCTCGTTGTACCCGGTGATGCTCTTCCAGCGCAGCTCATCTCCTTCACTCACGCTGAGGCGCAGCGTGGCCGCCACCGCGGTCGCCACTCGCGCCCGCAGCGAGATCACATTTCCCTTGCCATTGGGGTGCACCGAGTTAGTCAGCAGAATCACATAGGTCCGGGTCACCGGATCGATCCAGATCGATGTGCCGGTAAACCCGGTGTGCCCAAACGATCCCACGGGCAACAGCTCCCCTCGATTGCTGGAGAAGGGAGAATCGATATCCCAGCCGAGGCCGCGCATCGAGGGCGCGGTCGGCGGCTGCTGCGGCGTGGTCATCTTGGTGACGATCTCGCGCCTGAGCACCGGGCTACCGTTCAGCAGCGCGTAGGCGAACCTGGAGAGGTCGTCAGCCGTGGAAAACACCCCGGCGTGCCCGGCCACACCGCTCATGCGGCGCGCCCTGGGATCGTGTACGAGGCCCCGCAGCATCTTGCCCTGTTGGTCATACTCGGTGGGCGCGATTTTCGGCCGCCAGGCGGCGGGAGGCAGGAATCGCGTGCGGGTCATCTTGAGCGGTGCGAAAATGTGCTTCAGGCAGTAGGCATCCAGCGAGGTTCCGGTTACTCTCTCGACCAACGCACCCAGCACGATGAAGTTGGTGTCGCTGTAGATGAACTGGCCCCCCGGAGGGGAAACGGGCTTTTCTGCAAATGCCAGGCGCAGGGCTGCTTCCCGGCCCTGCCAGGGCGGATCGAGATCGAAGTCGGGCCGCAATCCGGAATAGTGCGTCAGCAGGTTGCGGACGGTGATGTCCTCTTTGCCATTTTCGGCAAATTCGGGCAGATACTTCGCGACCGGGTCATTCAGCCGCACTTCGCCCTTCTGCACCAACTGCATCACTGCCGTGGTGGTGGCCACAACCTTGGTCAGGGAGGCGACGTCGAAGATCGTGTCTACCGTCATGGGCTCGCGGCGGGGCTCCAGGGCGCGGTTCCCGAAGGCCTTGCGGTAGACCACATGCCCGTCGTGCCAGACCAGTAAAACCGCGCCCGGCGCCTGCTTTTCCTGGATGGCGTCCCGCAGAATGGAATCGAGGACCGCCAGGCCGGGGATTTCCCCTGCAGTGGTGTGCGGCGCTCGCGCCTGGGTCTTTCCCGTGCGCGCCGTGGCCCGACCTGGAAAAAGCAGGGACAAAAGCAGACCGCACGCGCACAACCGTCGTATTTGGCAAGCTGAGTGGATGCCTTGAATTTACACAACCGCGCCACCGCGCTCAAGAAACGGAAGTAAGCAGGCGCGTGCAGCACAGTACTTGGTTTCCAGAGCTACAATCCACCCGCACAGGCGCAAAGAGAAGGGGTGGGACGAGTCTAACGGCCTGGCCCTCTCTTTGAGAAATGAGTTCCGCACGGCGTCAATGGGGGTTATGGGGATTTATCGACAGCCAAAACTCTCAAGATGGCTTTTGGTGTGAACTGGTGGGACAATTAGCCGATGGAAAGTCATGATGCCGAACGACATCCCGGTCCATGGCGGGTGATGCGGGTGGACTCGGAGTTTGCCGGATTGCTTGTCGCTGTCGGCTTTCTGGTGATGGGTTTAGTCAGTATGCCCCTTGCAACAGGTTTCGTGCTCGGGGCCATTGCGCTAGGAGTGGTCGTCGCCCTGCTGCTTCGCTTCACTCCCAGGAAATTGAGCCGCGTGATGGTGGGAACAGTTATCATCCTCGCTGCCTTCGCGCTCTGGTGGGTAGGGCATAAACCTCGACGACCGCATACTGTCCCGTCCAACGCACTCTACGTCTTGCCAAACCATGTGCCGTTTAGGTTGCACAAGACTGGCTATTGGTTGGAATGTTGGTTCGACCAGCATGAGAATGTTGATCGATGCAAACTTTCGGATGAAAACGGAAAGGGTGCCTTTGACGATGTCTTCCTCCCATGTGTAGGCCAAACCCCACTTCCTCAAAGCGAATTGGCTTTTAAGTGGCGGACCGGCGACACATGGACCCAATCGCGTGACAAGAGGGTCAATCTCCCGGTCGTTTACCTAGATAACGGCCAAATCTTGCTTTCAAGAAGCCTCTACGCAGAAGCCAGGCAACATGTCTATTGTTCCGGTCATTGAGAAGCACTTGACGTTATCAGCGATTTCCCTCATTGACCTGTTTCCCGCCGCAAGCCTTCTCAAGCAATTCCGGGAAACCACCTCCAGCGGACTTCCTTCAGATACGCCGCATAGCCCGGATCCTCGCGAAGGAACCGCTCTTCGACTATGCCCCGGATCATCAGCAGCGCGATAAGGGCAACTGCCATCGTCAAATTGAGCACCGAGTAACTTCGCAGGGCAAACGCGAATAGTGAGACGAACGTACCGGTATAAATCGGATGCCTTACGAAACCATAGGCACCTTTCGTGACAACTTGACGCTGCGCTGGAATGAACCCGATGTTTCTGCCAAGGCTCAGCAACGCATACAAGAGAATCATCATCGACACGACCGCCAATCCATCCCCCACGATCGGGGACATTAACGAAACACCCTGTCCGGCAAACGCCGTAAACCCCAGCGTCGCGTAGGTCGTGACGAAGGCGAGGAGCCAGAACCAGGGATTCGGCGTGACGCGAACCGGTGCCGTCCGCAGAACCAACAGGAGAATGATAACGAGAAGCTGCAAGCCGAGAACGGCGCGTGGGAAGTTCACATGACCCACCACCCATCGCCGGTACAACTCGACAGCAAACGGAAGAGATGCGACGACAGCGATACTCTTGTCGACCCAGGGGATCGCCAGTAGGTCCATGAACCTGCGTGGAGCCATTGGGCACTCCGTCAGTAACCAGTGGTGCCCGTCGCTAGGAGATTGATCTTCTGACGAGCCACCAGTCGCTGAAGCCTAGTCTTTGTCGCGAAGGCATGTCAATTGATGTAACCAAGGCGATTACACTCAAAACCCCTCCCATTTCAGCCGACGATCCGCGCCCGGCCCATTCGGCGGAGAAAGAGCTTGGCGCCGACCCAGGACTGAGGGAGAGCGAGGATAATCAGTGCGACGGGATACCAGCGAGGGCCGAGGTTGCGGTTCCAGGTGACGGCGGCGCCGAGAGTGCCGAGGAGAATGCCGATGCATCCGCCAATGAGGGCGTGGCGCATGGGATGGTGAGGAGCCAAACGTGCGGTGATGTAGCTACCTATAATGCCGAAGACGACGCGATAGGAAGTGGCAAGGAGAAGAGGCTTGCCGGGAGTGTACTCGCCGAGAGGCGGGAAAACGCCAAGCTTGTGCAAGAGCGCGTCGGTCACGAGCGAAAGGATCACGACAAAAAGAAAGCCTGCGAAGATAGCCCAAATGCTTTGACCGAGACGGCGGGGTTGCACAATTGTGACTGGCGCTGAAGACATCAGTGCCTCTCGCTGCGGTACCAATGAGGCAGCCGAGATCATACTAAAAAGCGTGTTGGCTGCGAAGCTGAAATGGGGTTGTTGAAATCAGGCGAGTCACTCATTAACCACGCTGGCGACCGCCGTTGTCTTCTGCGGTTTCGCTGTCTTTACCCGTCTTTGCCTTTTTGCTATAACCCGAACATCAAGAACACGATCTCTTGGTCAGGAATTTTTCTTCGCTGAAGACTGGCAGCCAAGCCGTTTCCCGCTTCCCCGCTCCCGCTTATGAGCGGCAGGACGCACTTTTCGCCAGGGCTTTCGACATCCTGGAAAATGCGATCCGGAGTTCGGCGTTCCCCGCCTCCGCCACCGCAGTCCCGTTTCGGCGACACCTCGTCGCCTTCAAGGCCTTTGGCCCCTTCACCTGAGACCCCGGTCTTCGTGCCGCCAACGCCGCCAGCATTTTCGATCTGGCGTCCGTTTCCAAGGTCGTGGCCACAACCACCATGGCCATGATTCTCTACGAACGCGGGCATCTTGACCTCGAGGCGCCCGTCACAGCCGTCGTACCTGAGTTCAGCGCCGCCAGCGAGGATCCGCGCCGCCGCGAGGTAACCGTGCGCATGCTGCTCGCTCACTCTTCGGGATTGCCGGGTTATGAAAAACTGTTCCTCAGGGCGAAGACTCGGGACGAACTGCTCGCCGCCGCCTTCAAGGCCCCTTTGGCAGCGTCTCCCGGCACGCGAGCCGAATATAGCGACATCGGCTTCATCATCCTGGGTGCGGCGCTGGAGAGAATTGCCGACGAGCCTCTCGATCACTTCTGCCAGCAGGAGGTTTTTGGCCCCCTCGCCATGACCTACACGGCGTTCCATCCGCCGGCTGCGTGGCGCGAGTCCATTCCGCCGACCGCGGACGACCGCGCTTTCCGCCATCGCATCATCCAGGGTGAAGTGCAGGACGAAAATACCAGTGTGCTCGGGGGCGTGGCCGGTCACGCTGGCCTCTTCGCCACGGCCCAGGATGTCGCCACCTTCGCTCACACCATGCGGCAGGGCGGGCGGCCGCTGGTGCGCCCTGACACGCTCGACTTGTTTACCCGCCGCGAAGCCGAGCCCCAGGGTACTTCCCGCGCGCTGGGATGGGACACGCCGTCGTCGCCCTCGCAGTCGGGAAAGTATTTCTCGCGCGAGTCGTTCGGACACCTGGGCTATACCGGAACTTCGCTGTGGATCGACCCCCGCCGCGAGCTCTCGGTCACTCTGCTGACCAATCGCACCTGGCCGGACTGCAGCAACCAGGCCATCAAGGAAGTGCGGCCCGCTTTTCACGACGCCGTGGTTGAGGCTCTGGAATCCTCGATGCGGGAAAAGCACACTGGGGAGAACGCACGTTGAAAAATCGCGCCGGGAATTCCCGCCAGAACCTGAGCCGCCTCGCCACCGAGCAGCCCAACCCCACATCTGCGGACCTGGACCTCAAATCCGCTCTGGAAGTGGCCCGCGTCATTAACGCCGAAGACGCCAAGGTGGCTGCGGCCGTCAAGCCTGCCCTGCCCCAGATCGCTCGCGCCATCAACCTGATCGCAGAGGCCATCCAGGGCGGAGGCCGCCTGATCTACGTGGGCGCCGGAACCAGCGGGCGCATTGCCGCCCTCGACTCGGCCGAGGTGCCGCCGACCTTCAACGCCGATCCCCGCACGGTGCAGTTCGTGATCGCCGGTGGACCGGCGGCGCTCGGGGCAGCAGTGGAGGCCAACGAAGACTCGCGCGAGATGGGCCGGCGTGACATGGCGCGCAAGCGGCCAGGCCGCCACGATGTGGTTGTCGGCATCGCCGCCAGCGGACGCACTCCTTTTACGGTTGCCGCGGTCGAATATGCCCGGCGCCGCGGCGCCAAAACCATTGCCGTCGTCTGCAACCGCAACTCGCCCCTGCAGCGGGCGGCGGACTTCGCGATCATCACCGAAGTCGGCCCGGAGGTGATCTCCGGCTCAACCCGCATGAAGGCGGGCACGGCGCAAAAGATGGTGCTCAATATGCTCTCCAGCGGCGCCATGACCCGCATGGGCTACGTCTACGGCAACCTGATGGTGAAGGTGTATCCCAAGAATTCCAAGCTCACCGAGCGTGCCGTGACCATTCTGCAGCGCATCACAGGAGTGCCCCGGGACATCGCTTTCCGCTCGCTGCGCGCCGCGGGCAACAGCCTGCCCGTGGCTATCATCATGCTGCAGGCAGAAGTCAGCCGGCCGGAAGCGGAACGCGCCCTGAAAGCAGCCCGCGGCCACGTGCGCCAAGCCATCGACGCTGCCAGGAGCGCGTCCTAGCAGCGGCGTAATCCCCGCCATGAAAGTCCCTTGCTGAACGCCTTCGCTCCGCCAG
>CAYOZX010000177.1:0-7851 GCA_964408515.1 uncultured Acidobacteriaceae bacterium
AGAACTATGCGCAGGTGTCGCGCCAGTCGGCGATCTCGCGCAGACCTTCGGCGCGAGTCTGCTCGAACAGGCGCACGCGGTGGCGGGAGTGCTCGAACTCGTGAATGTCGGCCCAGACTTCGGCCTGCCAGGCCTCATCGTGGATAGCCGACGCGCCGCAGGTGGCGCAGCGGGTGTGCAGCTTGCGGCCCAGGCGAGGAGCTACGGGCTGGGGGCCGGCGGACAGCTCGATGAAGATGCAGCGCACTTCCTGAATGTCTTCGTGATCGCCGATGATGTGTTCGTAGCGCAGCAGGTACTCGAAGCCCAGCTTGCGGGCTTCCTGCTCGGCTTCAGCGCGGGTATGGAACGGGCCATACTCCGCCCGCATCTGTTCGGTTGAGTCACAAGCCATCCAAAACGTTTCCTTGTACGCCATTCCTACCTTCTTGGGGCCGAACTGCTGGCTTGGGGAAGCGCCGGAGGGTCCTGGGACCATGCCCCGCATGCCCAAGAGCAATTGAAAGACCGGGCGGCGCGCAACAGGCCGTATGTTTACAAGGAGTTAGCCACCGGAGTCGAAGGGAACCGCAGACCAAACCGCAAATTCTTTCACCCTTTTTTCCGAAAGGACTCGGGCCATTCTCCCAAGGGATGTGACCCGCGCCGCCCGGGTGAGATCTGCTGCCCAGGCTGGGCATGACCTAACCGTCCAGAGAATCGTCCCAGTGTTCCTGCAGGAACGTTTTGCCCATACTGAAATGTACCGACAATGGACTCTATGTGTCAGCCGTGCAATGAGATAGGCGCGACCGAGCATAAGGCGGCGTGCCCGTCTGAAATCCCACTCCCGGCCGGTCCATGTGGTACGGAGTGGGTGGTTATATCACCTGCGGAGTGTTGGGCTCAGGATGCGTCAGCTTCCAATAACCTCTGCAGCCCCGGTGCATCAGGCGCGGGCTTTGGCATCCTCCGGTTTTGAGCGAACGTGGTCCTCAAGCTGCCACTTCCGCGCCAGGTCGGTTAGATCCTCCAGCACTTTGCTGATGTCCTTCATCCGCTTGGTGATTCCGTAGGTGACGGAAGGAGGGATCGTCGGTTCGTAGTCCCGGAAGACGAAGCCCTGTTGCTCCAGAACCCGAAGGCGCTCGGTGAGCACCCGCGACGAAATTCCTTCCACCTGCCGGCGCAGGGCTCCAAAACGCGTGGGACCGTTGGTGCTTAGCGTCCACAAGATGTGCATGGTCCACGGCCGGGCCAGGACTTCCAGCAGCCCGTGAATCGGGCACGAGACGGGTGGTTGTTTGGCGGCCTCGCGCATCCTCATTCCCCACTAAGTTACTTTATTGTTCCTACTGTACAAGTGCAACTAGTTATTTAAAGTAACTACAGAACCTCTCGGTTCATCGAATCCCAGCAAGGAGGAATCCAGAATGGCAACCACTTCGACCGCAATCCCTTACCGCGCCGAGGCCAGGAGCGTTTCCCAGGGAGCGCTCGTGCTCCTGGCACGACTCTTTTACGTGCTGATCTTCTTGATGGCCGGAGCTACCCACTTTTCCAAACAGGCGATCGGGTACGCGTCATCCCAGGGAGTGCCCCTGGCTTCGATCGCCGTGCCGCTCTCCGGAATCGTTGCGCTGGCTGCGGGCCTCAGCATCCTGCTGGGCTATCGCGCCAAACTGGGCGCCTGGCTCATTGTGCTTTTCCTGGTTCCGGTCACGTTGACGATGCACAGATTCTGGGCTGCGTCCGATCCGATGATGGCGCAGATGCAGATGGCCATGTTCATGAAAAATGTGTCGATTCTCGGCGGCGCATTGTTGATTGCCCAGTTCGGCGCTGGACCGTTCAGTCTTGACGAGCGGCGCATGCGCTGAGGTGCGAAAGGGCCGCCGTGGAGGGCGGGCGAACGCGAAAGAGCGAGATGCGTCCCTGGGTCAAGTTTATTGGTGGCGGGCAGACAAGCCGGCCTGCAGGCGCACGTTGCTGACATATTCCGTACGCAGGTTTCCCCAGCAGACCCAGTGACGTCCGAGGTGGGCGAGAATGCCGCGGTTATGGTAGGCCAGCAGGACGCCGGCGTTGTCGCGGGGGTTGGGATGCAGATTTTGCGGCCAGACGACAACATTGGTTCCGTTGTCGAGCATGAGCTTCCAGTACGGGCTCTTGGCAGGCAGGGAGGTCTCGGCCAGATCTTCGGCGCGCGCGGGCCAGCGGCCGGTCTTGTCGTGAAATTCATAGATGCTGGCGCCGAGCAGGCGCAGGTGGAGGCGTATGGCCTGGTGCGAAATGTCGCTGAGGCTGTAGAGGCTGGCCAGGAGCGCCAGCAGGGCGACCGCGATCCCTCCCCCGGCGAGAATCCTCAGCTTCGGCTCCCGGAGCCACCGCATATCTCACCCGGCGGCATGATAGCAAGAAGTCCCAGCGGATGAGCTGCCTGTACTGCGTCCCCGAAATCGCCCGCCTTTATGCTGATCCCCCAGCGTTCGCCCCGAGGCGCAAACGATGACACGCCACGCTCCCTGCGTCCTGCCGGGCTTTTCTTTTCGGACGCGCCGGGTTCTTATCGGGCCCGCAGGGCCACGTCGGGCAAAGCCTCCGCCGGGGGCAATCCAGGCGCCCCGTACCAGCTGGCGCCGCCGTGGCCGGCGACATAGATGGCCAGCTCCAGCCGGCTCCAGACGCCCAACTTATCGAAGGCGTTGCGCAGGTAATTCTTCACCACCTGCTCGGTGGTGCCGATGGTGCGCGCGATCTCGCGGTTGGTCAGCCCTTCCCACACCAGGGCTGCGACTTGCATCTCCTTGGCCGTCAATCTCTCTCGCGGTTGCATGATTTCATCTGCTCCTTGACGAAAATGGCGGTGGCCAGTTTGACCCGCTTGCGCCCATCCCGGATTCCGGCGCGCAGGAACAAGGTGCGCAGGTGCTGCTTCACCGTGCGCGGGCTGATTTTCAGTTGCGCCGCAATCTCCTTGTTGCTGCATCCCTGGATCAGCAGCTGTAGAACTTCCTGGTCGCGGGGCGTGATCTTGATATGGTCGAGGTTAAGCATGGCGATTTCCTTGCCGTTTTTTTTCGCTCACTCCACCAGCCGGGCCCGGCCCGGCCACGCGGACACGCCCGGAAGAGCACGTCCTTCGCCAAAGATTCGCCAGAGCACACGAAAGGACAAAGCCTTGCGCCTGCTACATTTTGGCGGGCAGAGCCCAGGACCCGAGGGAGGCTGCGAGCTCCAATTCGGGAAACCGATTCCCGAAGCCGGCCGCAGTCCACACCGGAGGGGCCGTCGCCTCGCACTTCCCATGGCGTATTAGACGGAGTTAAGGTGGAGAGAGAAAATCGGCTTGCGATGGCAGGCCCGGAGACATCATGCGCGTGCTCATCGTCGAAGACGAGCAACGGCTGGCAGAAAATATCGCCCGCAGCCTTCGCGAGAGTCGGGGGACGGCGGGGGACCTGGCGGGGGACGGCAGGGAGGGCCGGTTTCTGGGGGAGTCGAACCCCTATGACGTCGTCCTCCTCGACCTGATGTTGCCCAAAATGGACGGCATGGAGTGGCTGCGCCGCATACGGCAGTCCGGCCAGCGCACGCCCGTACTGGTGCTGACCGCGCGGGACGACAAGGAATCGGTTGTCGCCTTGCTCAACGCGGGCGCGGACGATTACCTGACCAAGCCTTTCGACCTGGGGGAATTGCTGGCCCGCACCAAGGCCCTGATCCGCCGGGGCAAGGGACAGCCCTCCGCCGTGCTGAAGCTGGGCGACCTGGAGCTGAACACCCTGAACCGCACCGTGCAACGCGCCGGGCAGGTGATTCCCTTGACCGCGATGGAGTACCGCGTTCTCGAATACCTGGCGCACCGGCCGCGCGCCGTGGTCTCGAAGACCGAACTGCTCGAGCATCTCTACGACTACAACTGGGAAAAGTTCAGCAATGTGATCGAGGTGTATATCTCCGGCCTGCGGCACAAGCTGGAGGCGGGGACATCGCGGTCGCTGATTCGCACCCTGCGCGGACAAGGTTACATGCTGCAGGATTAGAAGATGGGGCGCGATTCCATCCAGCGGCGGCTGCTGGTGGCCGTGGTTCTCTCCCAGGCGATCCTCACCCTGGGCCTGGTCATCACCGGGGTGGCGGTCACTTATTCTCGCCTGCTCTACACTCTCGACGGCTCCATGCAGGCCCGTGCCCTCAGCGTGGGAGTGCTGGTGCGCTATACGAACGAAGGCAACGGCAATGTGTATTTCGACAACACCATGCTGCCGGAGTCGATCGATCCCAACCATCCTGACCTGTTCACGGTGTGGGCGGACCGCACCGGATTTCTGAGCCGGGCGGAAGACTGGCCGGAGGGCCTGCAACTGGAGCCTGGACCTCCGTCGCACTGGAACTTCACTTGGGCGGGCGTGCCCTATCACGCGCTGCGGCTGTCGCGCGTGGCGATCCTCGACCGCGGCGTGGGCAAGGCATTTCATCCCCAGACGCTGACCATCGTCTACGCCTCGCCCACCATTCGCATCCGCCGCCAGACCCGGATCGCCGGGGCACTGATTGCCGCGGCCAGTCTGCTGTTGCTGCTGGCCACTACCGGCCTGGCGTTCTCGAGAATCCGGCGCGGTCTCCGGCCCCTGAAGGCCCTGGCCCGGCAGGCCGCGCGGGTCTCCACCCAAAGCTGGCGCCTCGAGCCCCCCGCCGAGGCGAGGGAGATCGAGGAACTGCGCCCGCTGACCGAATCGATGACCCAGATGCTGGCCCGCCTGGAGCGATCCTTTATGCAACAGCGGGAATTCCTGGCCAACGCCGCGCATGAGCTCAAGACCCCGGTCGCGGTACTGAAGTCCACGCTGCAGTCGCTGTTGCAGCGCTCGCGCAGCCCGGAGGAATATCGCGCAGCGCTGCAGTCTTCCCTGCAGGACGTGGACCGGCTGGAGCAACTATTGCAGTGGATGTTGCGCCTGGCGCGGGCCGAGCAGTTGGCCCAGGATCCGTCGCAGCGCGATGCGAGCGAGATTGACATCAATCTGACCTGCGAAGAGGCGGTCGAAAAAATCCGCGCCCTGGCCGAGTCGCGCCACACGACGATCCATCTTTCGATCAACGGCCCCGCGCCCGTACGCGCCGATCCCGAAGACCTCCAGCTGGTGTGGACCAACCTGCTGGAAAACGCCGTGCGCTACAGTCCGGAGGGCGCCACGGTAGAGGTGCAGGTCGTGAGAGAAGCGGGCAAGGTGAGCGTCCTCTTCCAGGATCACGGCCCTGGAATTTCCGCCCACGATCTCTCCCACATTTTTGAACGATTTTATCGCGGGGATCCATCGCGCACGCGCTCCACCGGAGGTTTTGGACTGGGGCTGGCCATTGCCAAGGCCCTGGTGGAGACCTATGGCGGCACCATCCGCGCTGAAAGCGCGCCGGGCGAAGGCACGCGCATGACGGTAGAACTGCCCGCGGCATGAGGTTGCCCGGCATGCTTGTCTGTCGGATCTGAAGTGCAGGATTTTGCATATTGCCCGTTGTCCGCAGGCAGAGTTGCTTTCCTCCCGGATCTTTCGTCGGCGCGCTGTCAATTTCCCGCAAGTACTTTGTTTAGTGGCATTTGCACGAAACCATACAACCGTCCGCCGATTCTGCCATCCAAGACGCAGGCGAGCAGTGATACTGCTTTCGTGCCATAGTTTGGACCGCCGATTGCAGTTACAATGGCCGTTCCGGAATCCCCCACCGGCTGGCGGAGTACTTTGTCCCGTGACGCAATCTGCTACAGGCCAGCAACGCAAGCCCCTGCTTGATGAGGCTTCTTTTCAGAAGCTGCTGCAGGCCGCTCACGTCCTGCAGGAGCATAACGACCGTTTGCGGGGCCGGGACAATCAGGAAAGCTTCGCGCAAAACCTGGCGGAAATCGTTGAAACCCAGAAACTGATTCAGACCTTGCAGATGGACTTGCCCGCCGCCGCCGAACTGGTGGCGGCGCGTGCGCAAAAGATCGCCGACGCTTCGGGGGCGGCGGTCGGAATCCTGGAAAAGGGTCAGCTCTGCTATCGCGCCGCGATCGGCAGCGCCGCGGCGGATGCGCGCCAGTGCATCGCGCCGGAGGAAGCTCTGTCCGCCGCTTGCCTGAGCCGGAGATCGGTGTTGCATTACGCCGATGCCGGGAAGGATGCCGGCGAGCGCGCGCAGCTATTCTCGGAAAGAGATATCAAGTCATTTATTGCGGTGCCGGTATATCACGCCGGCCACGTGGCGGGGGTGCTGGAGCTGCGATCGACTCGCGGGGGCGCATTTCGCGAAGCCCACGTGCGCACGGCGGAACTGATGGGCGGGTTGTTGAGCGATGCCATGGTGACCGCCGCCGGGGTGGTTTGGAAGGAAGCGCTGGCCTCGGAACGGCAAAGCATGCTGCAGGCGCTGGAACGTATCAAGCCGCACCTGGAGAGTCTGGGAGCGGAGTCTTCCCTGCCGGAGCCCGCAGCTTCCGCTGAGCTGCCGGCCGGGACCGCGCCGGTCACGGCGCCGGTGGAGACGGTTATGGCGTCGGCGTCGCCAGCGTCGGCGTCGCCAGCGTCAGCGGATCAGCGTCCGCAGCCGCCATCGCAGACTGAGTCGCCCGCGCCGGCGAGCATGGTCAAATGCCTGGTCTGCGGCAGCGACTTCTTTGACGAATCGGAATCGTTCTGCGGCATCTGCGGCAGCGCCCGCCGGGAGGCGCCCATCAGCCGCAGGCTGCGGCGGCCGGCTGCGGCGCCGTTGCTCGTGCCCTATGAGCAGGAAGATTCCGCGAATGGAAACTCCCCGGAGCACGAGGCTCGAAGCGACGGGGCCGCGATCGCGGCCAGCGCAGCACCCGAGTCGCTGCAGGAGTTGCTGGAGCTGTGTGCCAATCAGAACGACAGCTCCACGCTGGAGACTAGCCTGGGACGGGAACCGGCGCCGGAGTCCTTGACGGCGCGGCGTGAGCGCGGAAGCGAAGCCTCCGGAGCGCGCGTAGAACGCACCGATTCGATTGTGCTCCAGGAGCCGCTTGCGGGCTTGAAGAACTCTTCGCAGCGTCCGGCAGCTCCGGGCGGGTTGGCTGCGGACGCCTCCAGTGAGCCCCAAAAGGAAGCGTTGTTGCGTATCTTCCCGGCCGATCTGGCGCCCCGCGATGAGCGGCCGCAGTCGCCCTGGGGTTCAGCCAGGAAGGCGCACGAGTGGCTGGAAGCGGTGAGGACGCAGGGCAAGCCGGGGAGGCAATGGCTGGCTTCGCAGTGGCAAAGGCGGCGCGCGAATATCTACGTCGCGATCGCGGCCGCGATTCTGCTGGCCGTGACCTTCGGCTGGGGTAGCTGGCAGGCGCCCGTAACTTCCGCATCCAGTTCGGCGGCCAGTTCAGACCCTCACCTGACTGCCTGGGAGAAGCTCCTCGTCAGCCTGGGTCTGGCCGAAGCGCCGCCCGCTCCGCTCTACACCGGCAATCCCGACACCCTGGTCTGGGTGGACGTACACACCGCCCTCTATCACTGCCCCGGCAGCGAGTTGTACGGCAAGACTCCCGACGGCCGCTTCGCCAAACAGGTGGAGGCGCAGCAGGATCAGTTCGAGCCCGCCAACCGGAAGGCTTGTCCTTAGTCCGTTTACAAGGTTCCCTCTCGTTGACCCCTCGGCCGTAGGCGCCACTCTGGGGCAACAACTCTCTCCAGCCAAATTTTTCAAACTGTGGATGTAGGTCACGCGCAGTCCTAGTAAAATCTCCCAGCGGAGGAATCCGGTGCCGAATCTCTGGGACAATCAACCTCATGGACGCCCCCAGTCGGAGTTGAACCCGCTGTCCAATCCCTTGCTGGAAAAACATCTGGCGCGCTGGGCGAAGGTCTACTTCAGCAACCCGCC
>CAYOZX010000178.1:0-7812 GCA_964408515.1 uncultured Acidobacteriaceae bacterium
ATATTTTGGATTCGTGCGGTTGCCTATGATCTCGCCGTGAAGATTCTCAGCGATACGCCTGCTGGCGGTGTTTTGTATGGCCACCGGATAGATGAAACTTCCCTTGCCGAGAGTTGCGTGCCCCCAGTCAACAAGTGCGGCCACGACTTCTCGGCCGAAACCCTGCCCGTGCGCGCTTTCCTTGAGCCAAAGGCCGAGTTCAGGCGAAACAGAATCCGCGTCTTCCAACGAGGCCATGCCAAGGCACTCCCTGTTATCGAGCCGCCGGATGACGAAAGAAAACTTGTTCGGTTCCGGAGCCTGCACCCTCTTCTCGCATCGCGTCACGTACTCGCTCCACGATGAGGGCTCCCATGGCATGAATTTGGCGATGGCGGGCGTGATGCATCCAAAAACCTCCTGTGCATCCATCATCTGGAACTGGCTGAGCTGCATTCTTGGGGACCGGATGACAATCATTGTGTCAGCCTATCAACGAGGGATAATACGTGAATTGATAGATGGCGAAAACAGCCGTTTGCGCTCCTTGACCAGCCATCCACCCCAACATGGGTGCTTTTGCGTGGACAGGCGAGGTTACCTCAATTTGCCCTCTGGTCACCTTTTATGTTCTGCATAGCTTCGCTGCAGACTTTGAGCGGTGGTTCCATGGCGTCGAGCGCCGCCTGTGCCTCATTGACTGCGGGCAAGATGTGGCCCGCGTCCGCAGAGTACCCTGCGCGGCGCAACGCATATCTCGCATTGTTGTAATTTTTCATGATAATCGGCATCGCTGCCTTGCAGCTTTCAACCTGCGTCTTTGGGTCTGGTTGATGAGGAGCACTCGCTCGCCGTCCAATCGCCGTTAAACCGATGACGCACCCGATGGCCGAAATACCTGCCAGTACTCGTCCTGCACTCATTACTTTGGCCTCCCCTAAACCTGCCTCACAGAGTGGTAATAGTTAAGTCCGATGCCTGAGACTTGCGGCGGCGGGATTGCTTCTGACTCGGCGGAATACTCGCCGATTAGCAGTTCGACATCTTCTTACCGCTCGAAGGCCCAGACTCCCGTCGAGGCCCGACAAAATTGGAACATTTCCCGCCCGCCGAGCGTCTATGGCTGTATGGAGTATGCCTATGTCCGGCGAAGTTCACCACTGCCCTTACTGTATTGTTGGCGGCCAGTACAGAGCGATGATTCCGAAGGGTCAAAGCAAGGAATACCGCTGCGGCGGATGTGGTCACACCGTTGTCGAGAGCGACTTCCGGTACTTGTGCCTTTGTTCTCACTGCGAGGCCGCCCGCGCAGACGAAGAAGACCGAGACCGTGGCCAAGCTCCTAGCGTGATGTTGTAAGCGGGCGTTTGCCCTCAAGAGCTCCAACCTGGGGTCAATGAGCGATATGGCGAGTTACGACAGCTACGGGTCCGTGCTAAGGTTCGGGGATGAGGACTGGGCTACGCCTTGTGATTGTGATGGTGTTCCTTCTTGGCGCGGGCGGATGCATCCGGCGCGATGGGCGTAATTCCGACTGCAGATGGCCCGGAGAAACCTCTAATCACCCCGTTAGCGCTAGCCATCTCAGTGCGGACGCAGAGTTCGCGGAAGATCTTGCGGTTCGCTATGCCGATGCTCACTTTGGTCTGCGAAGCCCGAACCCGAGCGAGAACTATGGAGCCGAACGGGATCGATGCATGGAGAGATTGTTCGAGGAGATCGGCAAGGAACATGGCGTTTCGGTCGAGCAAGTGTCCGGTTCGCTGGGCCAGAACCGTGCGTACATTGATATGGTCGAGGTTCTACCCTTCGCACTGCTATACAGCTTAGCCGCCATCGTGGGTGCCCGCATGCTTTGGCGCCGCTACGCACCCGCCGAAAATGGTTGGGCGCCCGGGATCACAATGGCACTGTTCGTTTCCCTGGCGCTCGCGGCAGGCGGCACCATGCTGGGAGAGGTATGGAACTGGTTTGTGGAAGGTTATCGCATCGGCAACCAGCATATGAGTTACCGCGCCAATCGATTGCTTTGGGCCAGGCACCGGTATGAGCTATTTGGTGCGGCGGTGATGATCTTCTGGTTGGCGGCGATCAATGCAGCACGCCGCATGCGCTTGGAACATTTCAATGGACGTTGACAGGCGACAGCACTCAGAACCCCGTGGCGGCACGAGCGTTAAGGGTCGGAGGCCCGCGCTCTCCGCTTATATCGCAGAAACAGCGGCTGCCCACCGCCGGTCTTTGGGTCCGACACCTCCGTAATCGTGCGCATCCAAATCGCCAGAAAGTAAGCTGAAGCCTGCACGACACTATGCTCGCACCGGAAGGTGTGGAGGAATGCTTGAGCAAACGCCTGATTTGGATACTTGGACTGATGGCCGCACTGGGCCTGGGCGCGCCGCCTCTGAAGGCAGATCACGGCGACAAAGGGAAAGGTCACCAGCACGGCAACAAGCACTTCGATAATGACGATGATCAGGGCTGGGAGCGCCGGGACGGGTTTGAGTACCGTGCGTATGGCGACGAGCACCCTCCCGGATGGAGCCTCGGCAAGAAGACAGGCTGGCGAAATTGTGGACTGCCTCCTGGTCAGGCCAGGAAATATGGATGCCGTACTTATGTCTATGAGGGCCGACCGCATTACTACTATCAGGACGAGCGTGGGCGGATCATCGTCCGCCGGCCGCTCGTTGAAATCCACGGCAGCGTAGACATTGTCCGCTGACGCGGGTAGGCGGCAAGGCCCAGGCAGTTTCTGGCTCTCTTCTCCTCCAACTCCGAGCCCGCCAGGAAATCTGGGTGGTTCGCCGGCAAGCGCCCGCTGCTTCGCAGGCGGCTACTTGGAGATCAGATTCTTCAGTTCCTCGAGCTCCGGGGGCGAAACGTCGGAGACCAGGCAAAACTGCATATCCCCGGCGTGCCACTGAATCCAGTTGTAGCCCTGTCCCGACCCCGAACTGCTGGCCAATGGCTCAGCGCCCTGGGCCGGCCACACAAACAGGTTGATGAAGTGCTTGCGGCGAGCATAGACCATGGCCGCGGCGTTGCGGCCGTCAATCACGTCCAGCCGCCCGCCCACCAGCGGAAATCCTTGCGCGGAGTAGTCGGAAACCGGGGGGGCGAAGTCAAGTTTGCCGTCGAACCAGGGCTTGACGGTGTGCTGATCGGTAGACTGGACGTCGGTCAGGTGGCCCGGCTGCAGAGAGCGCACGTGAGCATCGATCACCGCCGCCGCAATTCTGATGGTCCGCGCGTGTGACTGAAACAGAAACAAGGCGATGGCAAACGCCGCGGCCGCCGCCAGGGCGAAGACCGACGGCAGGAACCATGGACGCCGGAACAACGCGGGCGACGGCCCTGGGTTCTCAGGAAGCGCCATTTGCGAGTGAACCCGCTCGCGCAGCCGGGAGGAAGCCCGCTCATACAGATCGGACTGGCGGAGGCGCGCGCGCAGGGACTCCATCTGTTCCAGGGAAGCCTGGCACTCCGCGCAGCCCTGCATGTGATGCTCGAATTCCGCTGCCCGCACGGCGTCCAGCTCACCGTCGAAATAACCGTGAACCGTGGTATGTGCCCATTCGCAGTTCAAGACGCCTCCTTCTCCGCCATCCCGGTCAAAGCCCGCTGCAGACGCTCGCGGGCCCGGGACAGGGTGGACATGACGGTGCCTATGGGAATTCCCGTGATCTCCGCGATCTCCTTATAGGAGCAACCTTCGAACTCCCTCAGGACCAGCACTTCGCGAGAGCGCGCCGGCAGAGATTCCAGGGCGGTCATGAGGCGCTGACGCTCGTCCGCCTGGGCGGCCAGGGTCTCGGGCGTGGGAGCCGGGTGCGGGTGTAGTTCCTCGTCGAATTCAGTCATCAGCTCCGAGGAGCGATTCTTTTCGAGCCAGCTGTAACAGGTATTGCGAACGATCTGCAGCAGCCAGGCGCGGGTATCCCCGCCGCGAAAGCGCTCAAAGAAGCGATAAGCGCGCAGCATAGCCTCCTGGACGGCGTCCTCGGCGTCGGCCGGGCTTCGCAGCAGCCATCGCGCCAGATTGACGGCGCTGTCCAGATGGGCCCACACCAGTTGCTCAAAGCGAATTTTTTCCTGCGGCAGCACGTCCTGGTGTCCTGCTCTTTAGTACAACCCCCACCATCTGCATTTTATTCCCGCGGCTCGGCTTCGGGCACCAGGCCGTCGGCGTGGAATAAAACCGGCCTGGGAGCGGTCTATGCGGGTGTAACACGTCCTGGCGCAGGCGGCGCGGGCGACCGGAGCCATAGAACATGCCCGCGCTGCCTGAGCTCGAGCCGTGGCGACAAAACCACCATGCGGAGGAAACACGAATGACGAAAATCAGCCTGTCGAAGCCGGATGCCGGCGGCTTCATCGAGCACGACCACAATCATGACGGCATCGACCGCCGGGGTTTTCTCAAGTGCATGGCCTGGGCGGGAACCGGCGCGCTTTGCGTGCTACAGGGCGGGGTGCTGAATTCCCATGCCCTGGGTTCCCACGCCGGCGCTGCCGCCGCTTCCCACAAGAGAGGCGAGTTGAGCTTTGTCCAGATCAGCGACAGCCACATGGGATTCAGCAAACCGGCCAATCCGGACGTGATCGCGACCCTTACGGCCGCCGTCGACAAAATCAACGCGCTTCCGCAGCCACCGGCGTTCATTCTTCACACCGGCGACATCAGCCATCTCTCCCGGCCGGAGGAGTTTGACCATGTGGATCAGATTCTCAAGGCGACCAACCGGGAGATTTTCTTCGTGCCCGGCGAGCACGACGTTCTGAACGATGAGGGAGCGATGTTTCGGGAACGCTATGCGAAACACTCCCAGGGGCAAGGCTGGTACAGCTTCGACCACAACGGAGTGCACTTCATCGGCCTGGTCAACGTGATGAACCTCAAGGCGGGTGGTTTGGGAACGCTCGGTAATGAACAACTGGAATGGCTGGAGCATGACGTAAAGCACTTGCGCTCGAGCACGCCCATCATCGTCTTCGCCCATATGCCGCTGTGGACCGTCTATCCGCAGTGGGGATGGGGCACCAGCGACAGCGCGCAGGCGCTTTCCTATCTCAAGCGCTTCGGCTCGGTGACGGTTCTCAACGGACACATACACCAGACCATGCAGAAAGTTGAAGGCAATGTGACCTTCCATACCGCCTACTCCACCGCTTTTCCCCAGCCCGCCCCCGGCCAGGCTGAGGGGCCGGGTCCCATGAAGGTGCCGGCAGAGCGGCTGCGCAGCGTGCTGGGGATCACCGATGTCAACTACGTGCAAGGCCGTCACGCGCTGGCTCTGGTGGACTCTGCTCTCGGATGAGTGAGACAGCTTCAGAGCAGCAATATTGCAGCGTTTCGAAGAGAACAATAGAGGAGAACAATAGATGACCAGAAAGCGGTTCTTTGCAGTTGCGATGACTGTGCTCCTGCTTGTCATTGCCATCGCCTTTATCCTCCGCCCGGCGCAGGTCAAAGGGAAGGAAACGGACCCGCGCGGAACGGAAGTGAGAATCGACAACTTCACTTTCAATCCCGGCACACTCACCGTTGCGGTAAACAGCGCCGTGACCTGGGTGAACAAGGACGATCTTCCGCACGTGGTCGCCAGCAATGACGGCCTGTTCAAGTCCAAGGCCCTGGATACCGATCAAGCGTATTCCTTCACGTTCACTCGGGCGGGCACGTACGCGTATTACTGCTCCCTCCATCCCACGATGGTGGGCACGATCACGGTTCGGTGACCGGGGACGTGAGGCGCCTTTACAGGCGCCACCACGCGCCCCACCGGATATTTCTTCGCCTTATGTTCGTCGTGGCCGCGAGGCCGGAATATCGAGGAATTACCCGATCGCATTTGGGCGATGACAGGGGGATGATTTTTATAAGACTCGTGGTTTTTTGCATCAAGGAACCGCCTGAAGATAGGAGGTTTGCAAATGCGAAGAGATGAGTTGATGAAGCCCGATAAGCTCAGCGAGGCCGTGCTGGTTATCACTGGCGCAGCCATGCTCCTTTTCCTGTTGCTGACTGGGGTCTTGGCCTTTCTAAGGCAATAGCCGCGGAAATAGAGCTTCGCCACTCTCGCTGACGCCGCGCAGGCCCGGAAACCGCGCAGCCCCAGAAACCGCGATACGCAAGGCATTGCTTCGAGAGCGCCGCTTGCCCACGAGGTGCGCGTCCCGTGGGCAGACTCCTTACAAACCGATTTCGCGTAGATTTCGCTTGCCGATTCTTCGGCCCGGCCACGTTAGACTTGGCGGCAGGGTCTTGCACCCCCTATCTTGTCGGGAGCGCTCGTTCTCGAGTGCTGACGGACACGGCGAATGACGTACGTGATCCCAAAGCCGTTCGCGCTTCACGTTTTACCCATTGCCGTAGGTCGGTCACCTTACCGGAGATGTTCCCATGATGCAACACCGGCTCACTGGACCAGAGTGGCTAATCACAATCGGCGCTGGTGTCTTCATCTTTGCACTCGCTGTCTCAGCAGTGTTCGTGCCCGCGATCCGCTGGCTTCACGTCGTGCAGGCGTCGATGTACGTCGCTGCTGTCCTTCTCAGCACTCGAGGAAGTCGTTGGGGCCATTTCGTCGGCGCATCTGCTGCGAGCCTCTGGAATGCCCTCGCGATGTTCGCTTCACCCCTTTTTGTCGAACTGATCGACCATCCGGCACGACCTGATCTGCTTCTTCAAGGCTTTGGATGGCTTGCTAATCTCGCCGTCGTCGTCGGGAGCGTCTGGGGCTATTCGAGGCTAACGACTAAGTCGGGCCGAGACTTCGGCCGGCTCGTTCTTGCATTCGTGGGAACCACAGCTTTCCTGATCGGGGCTACGGCAATCCTTGCGCCAGACTATCTGGTTGCCTTTACGAGGCTGCGCCACCCGCACTGGCCTTGGACTCGCTCCTGAACCACCGCTGACCACTTCTTCGGTTAGCCCATCGCTACTCGTCCGGAATCCGTCGAACGTGAGGCCACACCAGACTGTTCTGCTCGTGTCATGCTGTGGCTCTCAATGGTTGATCTTTTGCGCCGATAATCAAAAGCCACAAGATAAGAGCTGGCTCGCCTAACATTAGCGGAATGCTCGTCAATCGGTCCACGACATGCGCGTAAGCCGGTAGAAGCAGCGGGGTAACACTGTCCGCCAAATAGCCGAAGCCTGCAGCGATCAGGAGGACGCCCAGGAGACGGGGGAGGAAACCCGATCTATATATGAGAGCACCCAGGTGGAAAAGCCAAGGGCCAAAGATCCAACCGACAACGTATCCGTAACGATGCAAATCGAGGAACAGCATGGCCAAGGCTTCGCGGCGCGGCTGGTCGAAAAACGACAGGAAATCGGCGCCGCGCAAGAGCGTCAGGGCCGCGATCTCGCTGAGCACATTCACAACCATTACGGGAACGAAGGCCAGACCCCACATCACCATAAGCGCTGCATGCGTCTTGTTCGCGTCGGAGAGTAAGCGGTAAAGAGCCCAGAGCAGGTAGATGAATCCAGCTGCGCAAATCAGCTCGGAAACCATGCCGAGACGGAAGAGTCTCTCGGAAGCGAGGATGTTGTTGGCGGTTGCGGTCGCGTTACCCGATGCGATCAGTTTGCCGGGGACGTAGACGATGCCAAAGAAGCCGGTCACCCCGTTCATCAGGTAGAGCGCGCCCGCGATTCTCGACATCTGTTTGGTTGAGTTCATGCCTTCTCTTCCTTTGTTGATGACTCACCCCGAGATGGCGGCTCGCAGAAAACCTGCTTTACCGTGTGTCACGCGAAGGAGGTCGACGGTGTCTCGCTCGTAGTTAGAGGTTAGAGGAGCGGTGCTCGGGTTCATTTTA
>CAYOZX010000179.1:0-5203 GCA_964408515.1 uncultured Acidobacteriaceae bacterium
AAGTACCTGGGGGAGGGTACCGAGCCTGAGCACCGGACGGCAACGTCCGGTGCTTTTTTGTTGCCCGCAAACCGGAGGATTTCCGCCAGGGGCTCCGCGGTTTGTTTCACCTTGACACAATTTGTCAGCCAGAGACAAAAAGTGATACGAAATTTTGCGAGATTTCGCAGTTTCTGGCCCCGCGGTGGTGACCAAAGACTGACGAGGCCCTCAGAATGAAGGACCTAGAGTCCTGCAATCCTACCTGGCAGTAACCCCACTTCTGGCAGGTCAAGTGCGTATCTAAGTTTCAAATCGGGTCGTCAGAGACCAAACCCAAGGGAGACGAGGGAAACGAGATGCGGAAACAGAAGGGTTTTTCATTGATCGAGTTGCTGATTGTCGTGGCGATCATCCTGATCATCGCGGCTATCGCCATTCCTAACTTGCTGCGGGCGCGCATTGCGGCCAACGAGTCCTCTGCCGTCAGCTCCATTCGTACCATCAACACCGCCGAAGTGACTTATCAGTCGACCTACCCCACGGTAGGCTACGCGGCCAACCTGGCTTCGCTGGGTCCGGTGGCGGCGACGGGTTGCACCGGCGCCACTTCCACCAACGCCTGCTTGCTCGACTTCGTTCTGTCGAACGCCAGCGCGGCAGCTCAGGCCAAGAGCGGCTACTGGTTCACCTCGGTTCCGGTGGCCACGGCTGGACTTAACCTGGGCTATACGGCCAGCGGCATTCCGGCTTCTCTGAACCAGACCGGCGTGCGCGGCTTCTGCTCCAACGAAGACGGTGTGGTGCGTTTCACCGCCAGCGGCGGCGCGCAGGTCAACACTAACGCGGCCTGCACGGCTTACACCTCGTTGCAGTAAGCGAGTTTGGCCAAGTACCTGGGGGAGGGTACCGAGCCTGAGCACCGGACGGCAACGTCCGGTGCTTCTTTTTTGGGAACCAGCCTCAGCATCCGACCGCAGTGCCCGAATTGCCGTCGCGAGGAGCGGGATTTTAGACTATGATTGGCTGCGGCGCTTTGGCTGCTTACACTTAGGGCAGGGCGGGAGAGAACATGATGCGGAGACAAGCGGGTTTCTCGCTGATTGAGTTGCTGATCGTAGTGGCGATCATCCTGATCATCGCGGCCATTGCCATTCCCAACCTGTTGCGCGCGCGCATTGCGGCCAACGAGTCCTCTGCCGTCAGCTCCATTCGCACCATCAATACCGCCGAAGTCACTTACCAGTCGACATATCCTACGGTTGGCTATGCTCCTAACCTGGCGGCGCTGGGTCCGGTGGCGGCGACGGGTTGCACGGGCGCCACTTCCACCAATTCGTGCCTGCTCGACTTCGTTCTGTCGAATGCGGGATCGGCTGCGACCGCCAAGAGCGGCTATTGGTTCACAGCGGTTCCGGTCGCAACCGCCGGGCTCAACCTGGGTTACACCGCCAGCGGCATCCCGGCCGCGCTGAATCAGACCGGCGTGCGCGGCTTCTGCTCCAATGAGGATGGCGTTTTGCGCTTTACCCCGACCGGCGGCGCCCAAGTCAATACCAACGCTGCCTGTACCGCCTATACGGCATTGCAATAGCTGAGTTTAGTTTCGCCTGTGGCACCCTCTGTGCCCCAGGGCAGATTTTCTCCGAGATTAGCCGATTTGACGCCCTCCCCTGCCACTTTTCGTCAAGGACGACGGACTATCCCAGCGCTTCCCTAGCAGAAGCAACGATCACGCTCCTAAGCATAAGATTATAAGGGAGATTCCCTGTAACCCGAGTTCCTGATGCAGCGTGGGCTTTGGCCGATTACGTGCATTAGTAGCGTACAGGTGGGCTTATGGGGCGCACTAGAAACGGCCAGGAAGGCTTCTCGCTGATCGAGCTGCTGATTGTGGTGGCGATCATACTGGTTATTGCCGCCATCGCGATCCCCAACATGCTGCGGGCCAGGATCTCAGCTAACGAGGCCTCAGCAGCCAACTCCGTGCGCAAAATTGCGACCGCGGAGTATGCCTATTCGGCCAGCTACCCCACAGTGGGCTATGCGCCAATGCTTTCCAACCTGGGTGGACCGGTGAGCGGTTGCACTCCAACTTCGACCACCGCCTGCATTCTGGATGATGTACTCTCCACCGGGCTGAAGAGCGGATATGCCTTTGTCGCCACAGGTTTTGCCGCCGCCGGCACGCTGAATACGACGTTCATGACCAGTGGAACGCCGACCCGCTATCAGTCCACTGGTATACGCAATTTCTGTGTTGTGACGGACGGGGTTCTGCGCTCGGATGCAGGTACCGGCGCGCCACCACCCACTGACGTTGCCACCTGCATGGCCTTTCCTGTGGCCCAGTAACGAAATTCGCGGCCGGAATTCAGGATGAGCGCCGGACGCGAAAGGCACCGCTACCCGGGGAATTTACCTTCGTAACCAAAATTGTCACGGCGGCGGGCGAACGGTCCGCAACGGCTTGCTTATAATCTTTCTTGCGGTTTTCCCGGTTGTTTCTCTCATCGAACTTGGAGGTTTTTGCTGGCCTTGAAGGCTGCGGTTGAGATTCTGGGGTTGGAGAAGACCTATACGGTCGGTTTCTGGCGCAAGCGACCCAAACAGGCCCTCCAGCCGCTTCACCTGACGGTGGAGGAAGGGGAGATTTTCGGCTTCCTGGGACCCAATGGAGCAGGTAAGACGACTACGCTCAAGCTGTTGATGGGATTGATTTTTCCGACCGGAGGCACGGCACGCATCCTGGGTATGGGACTGGACGATCCCGCCATGAAGGCGCAGATCGGATTCCTTCCCGAGCAGCCCTACTTCTACGATTATCTGACCGCTCGGGAGCTGCTGCAATACTTCGGACAACTCTCCGGAGTGGAGGCAAAACAGAGATCCCGCCGGGTGGACGAGGTTCTACAGCGGGTCGGCCTGACTGGCGCCGGCGGGACCCAGTTGCGCAAGTTCTCCAAGGGAATGCTGCAGAGGGTGGGCATCGCGCAAGCCATCCTGCACAACCCCAGGATTGTCTTCTTCGACGAGCCGATGTCAGGGCTTGATCCCATGGGGCGGCGGGAGGTTCGGGATCTCATGGCAGAGTTGAAGCAGGAAGGCAAGACCGTGTTCTTCTCCACGCACATCCTGTCCGATGCCGAGGCCCTGTGCGACCGCGTCTCCATACTGCACCTGGGCGCGCTGCGGGGTGTGGGAGCGGTGGCCGAGCTTACCTCCAGCGTGGACGGCAAGGTGGAACTGATCTGGCATGGAACCGCGGTTCCGGCGTCGCTGGGGACGCTGGCGGCGGAATGCCATGTCAGTGGGGAGACCGTGCGGGCGGTCGTGACCGAGGCCAATCAGGACGCCGCCATCGACGCCTTGCGCCGCGAGCACCTGCGCCTGGTTTCGGTGACTCCGCTGCGGACTTCTCTCGAAGACTACTATCTGCAGAAGTTGAAGTCGGCGGAGGCCGTGGGGGCCAAGGCATGAGCGCGCGTATTGCTCATATCGCGTCCAACACCTTCCGCGAAGCGGTACGCGACCGCGTGCTTTACAACCTCATCGTGTTCGCCCTGCTGATGTCCGGGGCTTCGATTCTGGTCGGCCAGATTTCCATCGGCATCGAGCGCCTGGTGGTGATCAACCTGGGACTCACCGTGGTTTCGTTGTTCGGAACCGTGATCGCCATCTTCATCGGCATCGGACTGGTATCGAAAGAAATCGAAAAGCGCACGCTCTACACCGTGCTTTCGCGCCCGGTGCGACGCTGGGAGTTCATCGTAGGCAAGTTCC
The DNA here is from genome assembly GCA_964408515.1 of uncultured Acidobacteriaceae bacterium. GTDB lineage: Bacteria > Acidobacteriota > Terriglobia > Terriglobales > Acidobacteriaceae > CAYOZX01. The sequence continues at coordinate 3,763 of CAYOZX010000179.1, forward strand.
TGGGACTGACGGGAACGCTGGTGGTCAACACCCTGTGCATGGCGGCCGGAGTTTTACTGGCGCTGCTGTACGTCTCGCATCACCTGCAGGCGCAGGATGGCTGGGTGCTGGTCGGGCTGTACTTCATTGTGCTGCAGTTTCTGATGGTGACCGCCCTGGCCCTGCTGTTTTCCTCGTTCTCTTCCCCGCTGCTATCGGCGGTGTTCGCCTTCTCCCTGTTCGTGATCGGAAGCTTCGCGGAGGATCTGCGCGGGTTCGCGGGGATGACCCTGGGCGTGACACGCTGGCTGGCGACCGGGGCAGCATATCTGGTGCCCAACTTCTCCGCGCTGAACGTGATCAGCGCCGTGGCGCATGCTCAGCCGGTGTCAGGTCAACTGATCGTCTACAACACCGCCTATGCCCTGATCTACGCCACGGCGGCGATCTCCGGAGCAGTACTGATATTCGAACGGCGGAACCTGAAATGAAGCCGTCCCGCGCGGTGACGATCGTGTTCAGCGCCTTGCTGACCGTGAGCATCCTGGGTTCGGCGCTGCTGCTGCGCTCCGTTGACCGGTTGCGCAGCGGAAGCACCCTGGAAGAGGTTCTCTACATTTCTTCTCCGCAGGCGCTCAAGAAGTTGAGCCTGGGCTACAGCGGCCTGCTCGCCGACATCTACTGGACGCGCGCCGTGCAATACTTCGGCAGCCGCCACCATGAGGGCTCGCGGCGCTTTGACTTGCTGGCGCCGCTGCTGGAGATCACCACCACGCTCGACCCTCAGCTCCTGGTAGCCTATGACTATGGGGCCAACTTTCTGGCGCCACAGCCCCCGTACGGCGCCGGCATGGCGGACCGCGCCATTCAGCTCGCGGAGTTCGGAATCCGCAACAATCCCAATGAATGGCGTCTCTACTACAACGCCGGATTCATCCACTACATGGACCGCCAGGACTACACCGCGGCGGCGGACGCTTTCGCCCGCGGCTCCCGCGTGCCCGGCGCCCATCCCTTCCTGAAGGTGATGGCGGGCCAGATGGCGGAACACGCCGGCGACCTGCAGATGGCCCGGCTGATGTGGAGCACGACCTACGACACCACCCCCGACCCAAGCGTCCGCGCCAACGCCGCGGCACACTTGCGCGCCCTGCAGGTGGATGAGGACGTCACTCTCCTCGAGGCCGCGGCGGAGCGCTACCGCAGGATGACGGGACGCTTCCCGGCTGCGTTTTCTGAAATGCAGGAGGCAGGTCTGCTACGCGGCATGCCTCGCGATCCTCTGGGCCAGCTCTACAAGCTCGCGCCTGAGGGACGGGTGGAGGTGCAAGCGCCCGACGAGTTACCGTTTATCCACAAAGGCACGCCAGCGGGCTACCCGCCGCCGCTCAAGCCAAAGTTTTTGCCGACCGACTAGCAGGCTTCGCAACGCAACACATTTGTAAACCCATTCCTCGCGTCT
>CAYOZX010000179.1:5213-7785 GCA_964408515.1 uncultured Acidobacteriaceae bacterium
CCCTTGAGCGACAAGGGAGGCCCCAAGCAATAATGTCACGGGGGGCACGACCAGGGGGCTGTAGCCGCCTTCCCCGTGGGTCGCCATGCCGCTATGGAGAGTCAGCCGGCCCACGCCCATGGAAACGGCGTAGGAAAGCAGAACGCCCAGTACTCCGCCCACCGCCGTGATCACCAGAGCCTCGGCGAGGAACTGGAAGAGAATGTCGCGCTTGCGCGCGCCCAAGGCTTTTTCCACGCCGATTTCGCGGGTGCGCTGTGTGACTGAGACCAGCATGATGTTCATCAGGCCCACGCCGCCGATGCCCAGCGTGATAGTGCCGATGAAGGCCAGGAGAATCTTCAGTCCCAGGGTGATGAGGCCGAACTGCGAGAGCTGCTTCTGGGTGTCGAAGACGAAGACGGCGCGCTCGTCGTCGGGCTTGAAACTGTGAGCCACGGCCAGCGCCTCACGAATGGTCTTGGTCAGCTTGGAGTGGTCCAAGCCCTGGGAGTCCAGCCAGATGCCGTTGATGTAGTGGGTGTCCTGCAGCATGCTCATGGTGGTAAAAGGGATATAGATGGTGCGATTGATGTCGCTGTCGCCCTCCTGCATGCGCGGTGCGACCACACCGATGACCTGGAAGCTGATGCCGCCAATGCGGATGTACTCGGCGACAGCGGGCATGCCGGAGAAGAGCTTGTCCTTGGCTTCCGAGCCGATCACCGCCACCTGGTTGTGCGCCACGGCGTCGCCTTCGTTGAAAAAGCGGCCTTCCGACACTTCCAGGTTCCAAATGCTCATGGCCCCGGCGTCCGCCCCAAGAATGGAAAGCGGAAAGGAGCGGGTGTCGTTCTGTACCGTGATCTGGCGGTCGGCTTCGCGGGTGATGTGCCGCGCCAGGGGTAAAACATTACGCAACAGCTCGACATCTTCATCGGTAAAGCGAATCTGCACGCCGGCCTTGGTGCCGCCGGCCTGCTGCGAGGTACGCCCGGGAAAGATGCCCACCGCCGTGGCCCCGAAACTCTGAAAAATGTTGTCGATGGCTCGGCCGAAACCTTGCCCGTAGGCGAGCAGCAGAACGACGGTGGCGATGCCCCACGCCATGCCCGTAATGGTGAGCAGGGTACGGCGCAGGTCGTGGCGCATGGCGGCGTAGGCCTGCTTCAACAGATCGCGCTTCATGCTGAACGCCTATTCCTTCCGCAAGGCTTCCACGGGTTGCAGCAGGGCTGCCTTGCGCGCCGGATACAGCCCCGCGGCCACGCCCGAGATGGCCAGCGATGCGATGGCGAGCGCGGCCGTGGCCGGCACCAGCTTGGGGGTGTCCCACCCCGGAGGCGAGGGAAGGAAAGACAGCGCGCCCATCAACGCCGCCGCCCCAGCCATCCCGATGCCTCCGCTCAACAAGGTGAGGAACGCTCCCTCGATAAAGAACTGGAACATGATGCTGCCATTGGTCGCGCCCAGAGCCTTGCGCAAGCCAATCTCCTGGGTGCGATCGGCTACCGCCACCAGCATGATGTTGATGACGCCGATCGCGCCCAGCGCCAGCGTGACCATGCCCACGCTGCCCAGAAACGCGTTCATGGCGTCAAAAATCTTGCCCACCTGATCGGAGGTCTGGACCGTGTCCCATTCGTCAAACGCGTCGGGCGTGCGATAGTCAAAGCCGTGATTGCGGGCGATGATCTTGTGCACTTCCTCGCGGGCGGCCTCATGCGCCTCGCGGGTCACCGGTTGGTAGTTGATGAAACTGATCGCGTCCTCCACTTCCCCCACGTTCAAGGCGGGGAAGTCCTGGCGCATGGTATGGAATGGAACAAAAATCCTGAGATTCAGCTCGTTGTTGTCGCCGTGTCCGACCTTTTTCAGAATCCCGATTACGGTGAAGCGGATGCCGTTGAGCAGAATGGTGCTGCCGAGCGATGGGTGTCCGGAGAACAGCACACGCCGGGCTTCATCCCCCAGGACGACCACAGCGCGCTTCTGGGCGTCGTCGGAGGCATTCAGCCAGCGGCCGTCAAGAATGGGCATGTAGCGCAGCTCGTTGAAGTAGGAGGGCACTCCCAGCAACTGTCCGCTGGTCTGGTAGAAATCGCTGACCGCGCGCACGTCGCCGCGCCGGATGACGGGCGCCGCGGCCTTGACGCTGGGGCACTCGGCGAGAATGTCCTGGAGGTCCCTGTAGGTCAGGTAGTACTGGCGCAGCCCGGTGAAGTTGCCGGCGATCACCGGGGCGCGGCCTGACCAGATGAACATGACGTTCTCCCCCAGTTCATTGAACTGCTTGCGATTGCCGGAGCGGAAACCCTCTCCCAGGCCCACCAGGAGCAGCAGCGATCCCACCCCCCAGGCGATGCCGAACATGGTGAGGAACGAGCGGAGCTTGTGCGACCACAGGGTGCGCAGGGTCTGGCCGAAGATTTCAAACAGGAGACGCATGGGCCGGAACCATGATACGTGAGCCGGGCCGCGGGAGTATCTCAGCCGACCTTCGCCAGCCAGCTCCCACGACGCGTCGCCAAGACCTTGTGTTCTCGTTCAGAATGATTAGTGACACTCGAAATAGAGTGTCAGAATGCAACCA
>CAYOZX010000180.1:0-6516 GCA_964408515.1 uncultured Acidobacteriaceae bacterium
ACGCTGACCTCATGTCGCGGGTGACGCTCCAGGGAAAATCGCTGCTCAGTTCCAAGGTGGAGCGCTTTACTGAGTCGGTGATCCGCGATATGACGCGACAGGCGCTCCTGCACGGGGCGGTCAACCTGTCGCAGGGCTTTCCCGACTTTCCCGCTCCGGCGGAGGTCAAGCGCGCCGCCGAGGCGGCGATCGCGTCCGACGTCAATCAATATGCCATCACCTGGGGATCCAGGAAACTGCGCCACGCCATCGCGGAGAAAACCAAGCGATGGCAGGGCATCGAGCTTGATCCCGAGCGCGAAATCACAGTCTGCTGCGGATCAACGGAAACCATGATTTCCTCCCTGCTGGCGGTCTGTAACCCGGGCGACGAAGTGGTCATCTTCGAGCCGTTCTACGAGAACTATGGTCCGGATGCGATTCTCTCCGGCGCGCGGCCGCGCTTCGTCAGGCTCCGCCCGCCTGCATCGCCAGATGGCGAGTGGGCCTTCGATGAAAGCGAGCTGCGGGCCGCATTTCGCGACCACACCAAGGCCATCATCGTCAACACGCCTAATAATCCCACCGGCAAGGTCTTCACCCGCGGCGAACTGGAACTGATTCGCGATCTGTGCCTGAAGTTTAATGTGCTGGCCATCACCGACGAAATCTACGAGCACATTTTGTATGACGGCGCGCAGCACATTTCCCTGGCGGGGTTGGAGGGCATGCGTGAGCGCACGATTTCCATCAACGGTCTGTCCAAGACCTACAGCGTGACGGGATGGCGCGTCGGATGGGCCGCGGCGCCACCCCCGATCACCGATGCCATCCGCAAGGTACACGATTTCCTGACCGTGGGGGCGCCCGCGCCGCTGCAGGAGGCCGGGGCGGCGGCATTATCTCTGCCGCTGACGTACTACCAGGAACTGGCCGAAACCTACCGCAGGCGCCGCGACCGCCTGATTCCCGCGCTCAGCGAGGCCGGCTTCCGTTGTTATCCGCCGCGTGGAGCCTATTACGTCATGACCGACATCGGCGCTTTCGGGTTCGCGAATGACATTGAGTTTGTGAAGTATTTGGTGCAGGACGTGGGTGTCGCCGCGGTGCCCGGCTCCAGCTTCTACAGCGAAGGGCACGAAGGCGCCCAGCAGGTCCGCTTTGCCTTCTGCAAGCGGGATGAAACCCTCGACGAGGCGGGACGGCGATTGCGCAAGCTGCGGGCCACACCCTTCGCCTGAATGAGCGGGGAGATTGATGACTCAACCTGCAATTCCTCAACCTTCCAATACCTCCGCTTGTTCTGTTAACTCTTTCCACAATTGTGCCCAGGCCATGCGCACGGTATGCTGCCAGAGAACTCCTGTTCCTCGATCCCATGGCCAATCTTTTTGAACTGCCACGCTACATTGCTGTGGAAGGGCCCATCCGAGTGGGCAAGAGCACTCTGGCACGAATTCTGGCCGACCGGCTGAACGCACAGCGGGTCATGGAACCGGAAGAGAACCCCTTTCTGAGCGCTTTCTACCGGGGCGAACCCGGGGCCGGGTTCCAGGCGCAATTCGCCTTCCTGATCCGTCGCTTCGAGCAGCTGCGCGCACTCGATCTGGGCCCGCGCTCGCAGAAAACCGTGGTCTCGGATTTTGTATTTGAGAAGGATAAGCTCTTCGCATGCCTCAACCTGAACGACCAGGAACTGGATACTTATAACCGCTACTACAACTATTTCCGGGAGCAACTGCCGACGCCAGACCTGGTGATCTACCTGCAGGCCACTCCCGACGTGCTCAAGAAGCGGTTGAAAAGGAAGAACGCCCCGAGCGAGAAGGGCATCAACGAAGACTACCTGGACGAGGTCATCAAGGCCTACGAGCACTTTTTCTTCCATTACACTTCGTCGGATCTGCTGATTGTGAACACTTCGGAAATTGATTTTGTGGAACGCAATCAGGACCTGCAGGAACTGCTTCGCAAGGTGTCCGCACCGATCAAGGGAACACAGTATTTCCTGCCCCTGGGGAGCCGGGAAGCCGCGAGCGCATAACTTTGTCTGGCCGCCGGGCCCGGATTGACCTGTGGGCGGGTCTCCAGGTGTCGAGGCCCAGACTCCGACTCAGTTTTTGTGCGGTCTCTAGTGCTTCCGCCGCGACCGTTTATGAAACATTCGCACATCGTAGCTCAGAGGCTCCGAGGCATTCACATGGATCAGTCGAAAATCGGGATGTAGCGGATTGACCAGCCAATTCCACTCGCTCACCGCGAGGGCGGAGGGCACGCGCAAAACACAAATTTCCCCGCCGCGCACAAATGCATCGCCGAGTTCGCCCAGCTCGGGTGGTGCGGGAGCCCGCAGGGTCTGGCGTGACACACTGTCCGGAATGTCGGCTGTGGCCAGCAGCAGATCATCAGGGACGTCTTCGGGGTCAAGATGGACGAAATATTCCAGCATGGCCAGCGACTGATGCCCCGAGCTGTACACCATGCGCGTACCTGGGCTCGACCAGCGGCCGCCATATCGATAAGCTCCCTCGCCGTCAAAGGGAGAGCGCGCACAGACCGCGCGAAGCACACGAAAGACCCGCGTCAACTGATGCCGCCATAGGCGATTCTTCCCAGAAGGCTCTCCACTTGACGGGCTCCGAGTTCGGTATCGATGGCCGTGATCGGCGCCCGACCGCCGAGGGCACGATTCGCGCGCTTGAGCCAGCGAAGGGCGCGGGCGCTGTCGCCCATGTACGCCCGGGCCAGGGCCAGAAGCCGGGCCAGACGGTACAGGCGGTCAGACTCAAAGCGGGCCAGTCGGCCGCGCCGGCGGCGCTGCAGGCTGCGTGGAGAGAGATCGAGCGCCCCCGCCAGCTCCTTCAAGGTAAGGCCCGAGGCCCGCATGAGCTCGCTCAACACCGCGTGCGGGAAGCCCTCGCGAATGGCTTCACAGAGATCACGATCGCTGGACAGGGAACGGCCCAAAGCGCGTTCCCCGCCTAGCTCACGCACTACAGCTCGAAGACTTGGCGCCATATGTCACACATTATAGCGCCAAATGGCGCACTTCGGCCAGCTTTCCCTGTCCCCTGGTCCCTGTTCTGCATGGCTGCGACCCATTGGAAATCTGGTATCTTGCGTCTACAATACCCCCAGCGGCATCCAACCTGCTGACAGGCTCTATCCGCCGGGTTGCGGAGGGGCACTGGAGGACACTGTGAGTCTGACTCTGCTCGGCGAACCTCGCCGGAAAGTTAGCGTCGCTTCTCTTCGCGATAAAAAGCTGCATCACGAACCCATCACCTGTCTGACCGCGTACGACTACACAACTGCGCGTTTGGTGGACGAGGCCGGAATCGACATCGTACTGGTCGGCGACTCGCTGGCTCAGGCTGTGTTCGGATATGAGAACACTCTTTCGATCACGATCGAGGAGATGCTCCACCACACCCGGGCGGCAAGACGCGGGGTGAAACACGCTCTGCTGGTTGGGGACATGCCCTTCGGCTCCTATCAGTCCGATCCGGCGGAAGCGATCCGCAACGCCGCGCGTTTTGTGAAGGAGGCGGGAGCAGAGGTAGTGAAGATCGAAGGCGGTGAAAAGCGCGCCGACCTGGTGCGCCGCATCATTGACGCCGAGATTCCCGTTGCCGGGCACATCGGTTTGACGCCGCAATCGGTGAATGTCATGGGCGGGTATAAGGTGCAGGGCAAGGACCTCAGCAGCGTTGAGCAGCTCATGCGAGATGCTGTGGCACTGGACCGCGCGGGCGTAGCCTTCCTGGTGCTCGAGTGCATTCCCCGGGAAGTAGCGGCCATGATTACCGCTGAGGTAGCGGCGCCTACGATCGGAATCGGCGCCGGGCCGGACTGCAACGGCCAGGTGCTGGTCATTCATGACATCTTGAATTTGACCTTTGAGCCGCCTGCCAAGTTTGTCCGCCGCTACGCGGACGCCGCCGCCGTGATCCGCGAGGCTGTGGAGGGGTTCTCGGCCGATGTGGCCAATCATAGCTACCCCGCAGATGCGGAGTCGTATCATCTGCCCAAAGAAACCAGGGCGGCGCTTGATGCGGTCCTCGAGCGCAAGCAGGCAATGAGAGGACGATAGAGGCCGACTCGAATGAGCCCGTGGCGTCTGCCATTGCTCTTGGCGCTGTCCATTCTGCCGCTTTCCTGCTCCTCGGCTCCGAAGCCTGACGATCCTGCTGTTCTCGAAGCCCAGGCGGCCGTCAAAATCCAATCGATCCCCGCTGCCAATCCTGACAAGTATCGTGGCATGATCGAGATGAAGAACTGGCGCAACCCTTACCTTATCGTTCGGCGTGACGGCGTCGGCCTGCTGGACGTGGCCAATAACGAGCAGCGCCTGCTCAAGCCGCAGGAACTCTTGCAGGCGCTGGCACAGTTGCCTGACTCGGCATGGCCCTACGGCCGGGTGGTGGCCGTTTCGGAGAACGGGGTGAGGGCCGATGGGGACGACGTGCTGATTCGCAAGAATCGTGCCCTCGTCGCCGGCACGCTGAAGGGAGTCCACGTGCTCATCAACTGGGTACCGTCCGCCTAACCCATCGTGCAATGAAGGTCTGCAAGACTATCGCGGAAATGCGCCAGGCGGTCGGCATCGTGCGCGGCCCCGGCAGCCTCGGCCTCGTGCCCACCATGGGCGCCCTGCATGAGGGACACCTCTCGCTGATTCGTGCCGCCCGATCCCGCTGCCGGTCGGTGGCCGTCTCCCTGTTCGTCAACCCGATTCAATTCGGCCCCCATGAAGACTTTGCCCGATATCCTCAGGAGTTTGAGCGCGATCGACGGCTTCTCGCCGACGAGGGGGTGGACTTTCTCTTCGCGCCCAACGTGGAGGAGATGTACCCTGCGGGCTCGGGCACCTACGTCACCGTAGAAGGACTCAGCGACAAGCTATGCGGCTGTTCGCGGCCAGGGCATTTCCGCGGCGTGGCCACGGTGGTGGCCAAGCTCTTCAACATCGTAGCCCCCGACCTGGCTTTTTTCGGTCAGAAGGACGCCGCCCAGCTGGCCATCATTCGCCGCATGGTCCGCGACCTCAATATGCCCGTGCAGATTGTGTCCTGTCCTATTGTGCGCGAGGCTGATGGTCTTGCGATGAGCTCGCGCAACTCCTATCTCAGTACCCAGGGGCGGAAGTCCGCCCTGGCGTTATACCGTTCGCTAAGGGAAGCACAGCGACTATTCGATGCCGGGGAGCACGATTCCGAAAAGCTGATCGAAGCCGCGAAGGCGGCTCTGGCGCAGGAAGATTCGGTCAAACTGGACTACTTCGAGATTGTCGATCCTGACACGCTCGATCCGGTGCGAACGATCGCACAACCTGCGCTGGCGGCGGTCGCAGCTTATGTAGGCGGTATAAGGCTCATCGACAACCTCGTGCTCGGCGAGAAATCCTCCTGAGCCGGGCCCAAGTCAAACAGAATCCACCGTCCTGGCGGCGGGCTAATTCTTTGGACCCGACACAAAGGCATTTCCCGCGATCAAGAAGCGCAGTGGCCGTTGCGACGCCTTGCTGACGCCGATGCGCGGCGTGACTGTCACCCGACGCGGCTGGAAACCGTCCTCCACGATGAACAAGTCGGACTTCGGGTCAGTCAGGTCCTTTTCATTGTCACGCTTTCGCGTGATGCCAAGCGCTTCTGCCAGGCGCCCGGGCCCGCTGGTCAGGCTTCGCAGCACGCGAATCGCACCCTGATCACGGTCTGGGGGAAGAACCAGACCACGCTTCTGCGCCATTTCCGCGACTCCGCGGATCGGCTCCAGAGCGCGGAACAGTACCCCTCCTTCCTGCCCGTCCGGGAGGCAGGATACGTTGAAGCAGTAGTGATTGCCATAGATGAAGTAGACGTATGCCAGTCCTGGTGGGCCGAATAAGGCGGCATTGCGGACTGTGCGCCCCGAATAGGAATGCGCTGCAGGGTCGCCACGGAGGTAGGCTTCCACCTCCACAATACGCCCAGCCAGAAGGCTCTTGCCTTCGCGGCGCACCAGAACCTTACCGAGAAGAGCCCGGCTCACGGCTCGCGGATCGCGATTGTAGAAAGCGGCTGGAAGTGGTTGCCAGCGGGTGTTCGCTCGATTCATGGCTTGTGTACGCAGTGATGGACGTTGCCACCGTCAGCCCACAACGCATAATATTGGCAGCGACGACTTATACAAGGAGAATTTCATGCTCCGGCGATCCCTGATGATCCCGTTTCTCGCCAAGGTGCTGCTTCTGGCTGCGGCGGCACAAACCATTCCTGCCGGCACAAAGATCACGATCCGCACCGCGTCGGAAATCAGTTCGAAAACGGCCAAGGCCGGGAACCGGTTCGAGGGCACGCTGGCGCGTGATTTGGTGGTCGGGGGCAAGACGATCGCCAAAGCGGGCGCGCCGGTGCGCGGCAAGATTACTTCCGCTAAGTCCAGCGGCCGGCTGCACGCGCCAGGGGAGCTCGCGTTGCGCCTGACGGCAGTAGAAGTAAGCGGTAAGATGGTTACGGTTTCCACGGGCTCCCATTTTGCCAAGGGCAAAGGACACAC